>CALDTJ010000283.1 GCA_937924145.1 uncultured Saprospiraceae bacterium | reverse complement strand
TACCAAAAAGGGGCAACAATCTACATTGCCACCCCAATTCATTTTATCTTAAAAAGTACTCAACTCCTACCCAAGTACTTTCTTATTAGCAATAAAAGGTTGATTATACAACCGCTCACCTGTAGCAGCCGCAATTGCATTGGCAACGGCTGCTGCAATTGGAGGTAAAGATGGTTCTCCTAAACCAGTTGGCTTAATACCATTATCAACAAAATGCGTCTCAATAGCCATTGGTGCTTCTGAATGACGAATTAGGCGATAAGTATCAAAATTTTGTTGGTCTGGTTTACCATTTTGGAAAGTCATGCCACTAAACATCGCGTGACCAATTCCGTCCACAATCCCACCTTCGATCTGATTTTTAGCAGATAATGGATTGACCACAATTCCACAATCTACCGCACAATGAACTTTTTGGACTTTAGGAAGATCGTTTTCCATTACCACGTCCACCACTTGTGCCACATAAGAATTGTGACAGAAATAAGCGGAAACGCCTCTATGTACTCCTGCTGCTGGGGCAGCCCAATTTGATTTTTCTTTTACTAGTTTCAAAACACCAGCGTATCTTTCCGCATCGTAATCATTCTTTTCGCCAACTGGGTTGGACTTTGCCCGATCAAACAACTCTAAACGGAAATCAATTGGATCTTTTCCCGCTTCTTTAGCAACTTCATCCAAGAAACATTGTTCTGCACAAGCGATGAAGTTTGATTTAGGGGCTCTCCAAGCACCCGTAGAAATATTAGATTCTTTCTTATGACTTTCTGCCAAATAATTATCTACTGCACCTGCTGGGAAACGATCTGCAAAGATTGGACTACCATGTGTACCTGCACCTCTTACGTGGAAAGCAGTCATATTATTATCTGCGTCCAAGGCTGCTCGATAAGTCACTTTATATGCTGGTCGATAAGTCCCTTGGGTCATATCGTCCTCTCTGGTATAAACTAACTTCACAGGCGCATTTACTTGACGAGCAATCAAAGCAGCTTCCGTTACAAAGTTACCGTACAACCTTCTACCAAAACCACCACCCATCCGAGTCATGCCAATTTCTACTTTTTCTAAATCCATATCTAGCAAGGCAGCTACAGATTTAGCAGCAAATTCTGGTGTCTGGATTGGACCGTTTAGCATCGCCTTTTCTGCCGTTACGTGGGCGAAAAAGTTCATTGGTTCCATCGTATTATGTGCCAAGAAAGGCGCTGAATAGGTCTTTTCTACTACTTTGGCAGCATTGGCAAAAGCAGCAGCAGGATTACCGTCTTTACGAGCTACTTCTTTAGCACCTGTTGTCATGAATTTAGCTAGAGTTGCCTCATGATCGGTACTACTTTCTGCTTTAGAATCTTGCTCCCAAACAACATTTAGGGCTTTTTTAGCCTTCATTACTTGCCAAGTCGATTCTCCAACAATCGCTACTAATTCTTTCATCACATTATTTCGATCTGACCATTGTAACTCTACCCCTTTTGGCTGAGTATTGATTGAAAATACATCAATAATGCCCGGCATACTTTTAATGGTAGCTCCATCAAAAGATTTCAGCTTCATACCAAATGCAGGAGGATGCACAATCATCGCAATTTTCATCCCTTCCTCTTGAATATCTAATCCAAATAAAGGTTGACCTGTTACGATTTTTTGACCATCTACATTTAGTCTATCCGTTCCTATAATCTTAAAGTCTTTGTTGTCCTTTAAAGCTACTTCTTCTGGAATCGTTACTCCATTCGCTGCTGCTGCAACTTCACCATAGCCAACGGATTTACCGCTTGCTTCATGGTGGATTATTCCATTTGAAGTCGTTAATTCACCAACAGGAACTTCCATTTTTTGAGCCGCCGCTTCTAGTAACATTCTTCTTGCCGTAGCACCTGCCATTCTCAATCCGTCCCATCCTTGACGGATAGATTGGCTACCTCCTGCTAATTGTCGGGTGTATTTTTTGGTATCCAAGGGTGCTTGTTCAACCACTACATCTTTCCAATCAACGTCCAACTCTTCGGCAATAATCATCGGCATAGCCGTTTTGACGTTTTGACCAATTTCTGGATTTGGTGACATAATCGTTACCAAACCATTTTCGCCAATTTTCAAGAAACCGTTAATATCAAACCATTCTTTAGGCATGGCTTTGACGATTTCTGCTTTGACGGTATCAGCGGACTGACAGGAAGTCAACCAACTAAATCCTAATGCAAAACCCCCACCTGCTACAGCCGAAGTTTTCAAGAAGGATCTTCTATTATGAGAAGTTTTAATAAGTGTCATTTTTTATGAATTTAGCGGAGGGCTAAGGGTCTTGGGCTTAGGGTTTACCTCATCTCTCCGATAGTTATTTATTTAAAATATGGGACTATTGAACCAGTAGAAAAGTTCGATCAGTATCACAACTTATTGCTATGCTGAACTGACAACCGAATGATTTACTGGTTAAAACCTTAAATAACTGACAGGATACTCGTTTTTATTCAATTGATTATCAAAAAGATAAACCAACTGCATACTGTCAATTGTTTACTGCCTACTGCACTACCCCATTTTAGTTGCCGCAGTCTTGATAGCAGCTTTAATTCTCGTATAAGTTCCACAACGACAAATATTTCCGTTCATCACTGCTGAAATTTCTTCGTCACTAGGAGATGAATTATTGGACAATAACGAAGCAGCATTCATGATTTGACCTGCTTGGCAATAGCCGCATTGTGGCACATCATGCGCTACCCATGCTTCCTGTAATGGATGATCTCCTTTTTCAGAAAGGCCTTCAATGGTGGTAATTTTTTGGTCATTTACTGACGAAACAGGTAAAGAGCAAGAGCGCATTGCATTGCCATCTACATGAACGGTACAAGCACCGCACTGACCGATACCACAGCCATATTTTGTGCCCACCAAATTAATGTGGTCTCTTAATACCCAAAGCATTGGGGTGTCGGGATCAACATCTACTTGATGTTTTTTACCATTGATAGTTAGGTTATAAACTGCCATGTCGTGTGTGATTAATTTATAAAAGATAAGAAGAGTAGAATAAACTATTCAATATCAAAGAATTAAGATCGTTGCAAGATAAATCGCTCTCTTCTTTGTAACGTTGCCAAAGATAGTTTTTTTAGTTAAAAGAAATTAACCTAAAGTGTCATTTTTTTTAGATTATTGAATAGCTGACCTTATTTCCTTTCTTAGCAGGACCAATTCTTTAAATTGATAAAAGAATAATATTTTCTTATCCTTTTCAAAATTCGTGGTTGGCTTGTCTTTTACAACGAAAAAATACCAACTCTCTGCTAAATCTTCTTCTGGACTTTCAGCAGCATAGTCGGTCAAAAAAGCAGTTTCATATTTTTGATAAAAGCTATATAATTTTCGTAATTTCTTATCCTGATTTTTTACTCGATCCATCTTATCCCATTCTATCAAACGATTGTTTGGATACCAAAATTCTTTGATAAATAGATTGATGTAACTATTTTCCTTCGCTAAGCCTTCCGTAGTTAAATACCTATTTTCATCCGTTTGATATTCCAGATCAGAAGGTTCTATTTGGGTATTGTTTAGGGTTATAATATGACCAAATTCATGGATTAGCGTATGCACAAAATCTTTCTCTTTTTTATAATCTCCTTGAGGTAAGTCTTGTGGGTCCACCGCAAAATCCCAGCTTTGATTGGTTTCATCAATAGGGGCTACTCCTGCTAGGGTTTCAGATGGGCCATCCGTCAATAGGACAAATTCTTTCACATAGGTATTTACTACTTTTTGGGGCAAAATAGCTTTGATTTTTGACCATATTTGTTCGATACTATCTACTGCCTGTTTTTCTAATTGGTCATTTAGAATCGTAGCTTTCCCAAGTTGTCCGTCTTCAATAGTCCACGTTGCAATTTTTGTTAAATCACCATCCACATTTTCATAATAATTTGGATGGAGACAACTTGTAAAAAGCATGGTACATAAGCAAGAAAAAATTATTTTCTGAATCATAGAATTGATGAATTATTGAAAGGCTTATCTTTGTGCTTCCGTTGACAAATTTAGTGGATTTAAAGCTAATTTCTTGACGAAAAATATTATTAATTCCCCTAGTGCAAAATAGATTCTATTGTCTAAAATAAATACCGCATACCAATCATTTATTACTGCTTTACAAAAAATTCATCCTGAAAGAGAAGCAAAAAGTATTGCTCGAATTGTTTTTGAAGATGCCTTCCGACTATTTGATTATCAATCGGATAAACCTTTTGTCCATGAGGAAAAATTGTTGGCGATTCAACAACGATTATTAGTGAATGAGCCTGTTCAGTACATTTTAGGACAAGCTGATTTTTATGGGTTGAAATTTAAAGTTACTCCCGACGTACTAATTCCAAGACCTGAAACAGAGGAGTTGGTTTATTGGATATTGGAAGAAGTGAAAGCTCCGACTTTGAGCATATTGGATATTGGTACAGGTAGTGGCTGTATTCCTATTACTTTAAAAAGAAAATTTCCTCATGCCGCTATCAGCGGAGTTGATGTAAGCGAAAAGGCTTTGGAAATTGCTAAAGCGAATGCTCGTTTAAATGAAGTGGAAATCGACTTTCAACAGGTGGATATTCTAAATAAAGAGGCATCGGCTAAGCTGCCAAAGTTTGATATTATCATTAGCAATCCTCCTTATATTCCTTATGCTGAAATCAAATTAATGCCTGCTCAAGTAGTAGAACACGAACCTAATTTAGCTTTATTTGTCGAGAATGAGGACCCGCTTATTTTTTATAGAACTATTGGCTTATTGGGTTTGGAAAAACTGAATCCACAGGGACAATTATTTTATGAGTGTAATGAATTTAATGCTAAGGAAGTTGTCTCTATATTGCAGGAAATGGGCTATAGACAAGTTGATTTAGAAAAAGATATGGAGGGGAAGGAACGGATGGTTCGGGCTGTTCGGAGTTAAAATAGCCTTTACTTTTTTTAACACGGAATTTTTTTAACACGGAATTGGATGTTGACCTTTTCTCTTGATTTTAGACTTAGTATTTAGGTTTAAATTTAGGAGCAATGTTAGAGGGTCACTTTTAGTGCTCCTGTAACTTTGATTGTTGATGAAATTACGGGGTCACTCGAAGTGACCCCGTAATCTGGGCAGTTTAACGATGCAGTTCGAGGAAGCCTTCGAACATTCGATTATCATTGGGTTCATTTAGTTCTAGTCGATAAAAATAGGTGCCATCGGGTAATTCTAGGTCATTTTTCCAAGTACCTCTCCAATCATTTTGGTAGTTTTTTGTTTGGAAAACGATATTTCCCCAACGGTTGTAGATTTTAAGTTCACTATTTGGAAATTTCTCTATTTCTGAAATATAGAATACATCATTAAACCCATCTCTGTTAGGAGAAACTGCTGTAAAGACTACAATGTCTACACACTTAATGAAAATTCTGACAGTAGCCGTATCACAACCATTCGAATTACAAAGGGTGTAAGTAAATTGATCTTCTCTTTCACAAAATTCATCTCCAAAATAGGTTACAGAACCATCCAAGTTAGGTATGGCTTTACCAAATAGTGGGTTATCTAAGATATTTAGACCGTCTTCTCCAACTCCAAATGGAATATCATTTTCTTTAATATTCAGTACAATTGGTACGCCCTTACTAGTCGTATCTACATCATCGTTGGCAGTAGGCAACTCAGAGAATTCAATGACTGTAATATCAAAAAAGGCAGTATCACAAATATTATTTTCATCACAGAGTGCTACACAAGCCATTTCCTCACCGATTCCAACGCCCGTATATTCTACACAGTAATTGATTGGATCTAAGAAAAAGTCAACATTCTCCCCTGCATTTCCTGGACATTCATTTTCAAAATAGGTGATGATACTCGGGAAAATGATAGAATCAAAACAATAAATCACTGTTTCTCCAACGAAAATGGTATCCAAAATTCTATCAGGTGGATCGTTTTGTACATTCAAGAAAAAATTGATTGTATCACATACTCCAAGGTCATCACAAATTTCTATACAAGCGGATTCAATTCCAATGGTATTTCCAGTATAAGTCAAACAACGATCTTCTAAATTGAATTCAATATCAGCTAAATTATTACCTAGCGTATCTCTACAAACCTCTCGCATAGATTGGAATGTTCCATCGATTGCTAATCCCAAGGTATCAATGCAGAAAGTATTGGTATCTTGTACTAAAATGGTATCTTGAATCGTATCATACTGAATATTAACTTCAAAAAGGGTCGTATCACAAACACCAAAATCATCACATAAGGTCACGCAAACGGTATCCAAACCAACTGCTAATCCTTCAATAATAATGCAAGAATCTTGGTAGACAATGGTCTCCAATTTATCCTCTCCTTCACAACCAATAATAATGGTATCTAGATTTCCTGCTAATTCCATTGTAGATAAACAGAAGGTATCTAATTGTCCAATATGTGTGATAATATCCATCGTATCGACCATCGTACAAGTCACCACAATGATTAAAGTATCTTCGCAGAAAGTTTTTGGATCTTGCACCGTCACTGTATGTATTCCAGCACTTAAGTCCGTCGTAATACCCCGTTGGATTATATTCGTTTCATGACTTAAGAACGAAGAAATCGGTGTTCCCTGAACCATTGCATCAATTTGTCCATAGGTACTTCCCGGCGCACCTCCAACTATTAAATCTCCGTCTTCTGAAAACTGCCAATCTCCATTAGGATCCCATTCGTTCATCGCCATGATTAATCCCTCTAAAGAGGTGAAATCACCAGAAAAAACTTCTTCATTTACAGGCCACGAAGTAACTGTATAAGGGCCTATTCTACCCTGCCCAAAAAGTGTTTCAGAAGAATAAGTTTCAATCGTATCTACACTACAAGAATTGATATCAAAAAGGTCAATATCCGCGCCATCTAAGGTTACATCATAAGGGTTTCTTGCATCAAAATCGTAGTCTAAGCAAATATCTTGAGTCGCATTACAATCGGGTAAATTATAATGAATAGTATCTTTTCCTACTAATAACGGACAAGGTTCACAAAGCTTTATTTCTAAATCATCTAAGATAACTTCACATCCATTAGCATCGGATACGGTCAGACTATAAAGTCCTTCTTCTAGGTCTTTTCGATTGGCTTGGTCGGCAAAACCATCAACATCTGCCCAATCAAAAGTATATGGATTAATACCGCCACTTACTGTAACTGAAATGCTTCCGCCTTCATCACATTCTGGAATTATTTCCGTATTTACTACTAAAAATTCAGGAGCAGCAATAGTAAAACAAGCTTGACCGTAGCTACAATTCATCGTGTCCACAATAGAAACACAATAATCTCCTTGTGGCAATCGACCATTCTGAAAAAACGTTTGTCCATTGGAAATAATGGTGTCCAATGGAGTATCTGGCACATTATCTAAATTGATGGTAAAGTCAACTATTCCATCAGCTACTAATGGACAACTAGCATCAGTCGTTCCATTAATACTTATGGGCGCAATAGCACTTGGTGCATCTATTAGAGTGAATACATAAGGCAATTGACATCCCGTTCGGTTATCAGTAATCAAAACAGCATAAGTACCACTACTTAAGTTGTTTTGAGTATTGGTGTTTCCTTGCCAACTAAAGGAATAATCGCTACTGCCTCCATTCACATTGACCGTCACTTGACCATCAGCATTACCACAAGTAGGTGCCGTATCTACCACTAATTTAGCTTGCAATAAATTCTTTTCTCCCACTACAACACTAATGGTCGTATTACATTCAAATTCTTCGTCTCGCACTCTTACTTGATAAAATCCAGAGGCTAAATCCGATCTTTCATTACCAATAAAACCATCGGCCCAAGTGTAAGTATTGGAACTTGGCAACAACAAGGCTTGCCCATTTGCTACTCCACAATCAGCAGGACTTGTAATGGGCACTAAATCATCAAAATTCTTTTCAAAAATTTCTGTTTCTAGTTCTACCATACAGGCAGGATTCGCCTTATAAACCACTAGAATTCTATATTTTCCTGCGGGCATTGCAGCTCGAATATTTCCAGTAACAAAGGGTTGACCAACATCGGGCATAAAAAAGAAATCATAGTCTCTCTCATCTTCGTCCATTTTTATAAAGACAGAACCTGTGTTGCCAGAGCAATTGGTAAAAGTCGTCGTCACTTCGGTGATAGTAGGTAGATTACAAGCCTCACAAGCAGGTACTCGAATACTTGCCATTTCTACACATCCATTAGCATCGGTCACTGCGACCTCATATAATCCCGTATCTAATTCGGTTCGACTTACTTCGTTATCAGCTCCTGAAAGATCTGCCCAGTTAACTAAATAGGGTGTGTTTCCTCCTGAAATGGATAGTTGAATTCCACCAGTATCAGCACAAGCCGCAATTGGTTCGTACATCAGCATCAAAGGCGTAGATTCGCCGATAATGAAACAGGTTTCTCCCGTTAAACAACCATTCGCATCTAAAACTTCTAAGCAATATTCCCCCACTGGTAATTGACCATTTTCAAAAGTATCAACTCCATTGGTAATAATGGTGTCCATTGGAAATTGGAAGTCATCGGAAACATTGACGGTATAGCGAATACCACCATTCATTTCGTCTGTACAAGCAACGTCTATAGTATCTAAAATAGTGATGGTAGCAACTCCTTTAGGAGCTGTTGTCAAGGTAAAATTCACCGTTGTTTGGCAGCCAACACTGGCATCAAAAATAGTCACCTCATAATCACCAGCTGCTAAAGCGGTATTTCTATCCGTCGCACTACTCCATGAGAAAGAATAATCACCACTACCTCCGTCAACATTAATACTTACATCTCCATTTGCCACTTCACAAGTTGGCATTTGGTTGATAAAAACATTAGCAGTTAGATTGTTGGTCGCCAAAACTTCTACGCTTATTGTTCTTTCACAAACGGTTTCTTGACTAGGATCTGTAAAGGTCACCTCGTAGATTCCAGCACTTAATTGGTTTCGATTATTTCCAATAAAACCATCCGCCCATGTATAGGTGAATGTTGCAGGTGTCAACACGACTGCCCCTGTAGGTGGCGCAGCACAGGTAGATGGAAATACCGTTGCAGTTGCTGTCGGTGTCACATCAGGTACATTGACATCAATGACGGTTGCACATTCCAAATCACCTTGGTAAGCTACTGTAACTTTATAGTCGCCCGCAGGCAAAACCATTCTGGTATTTTTCGTTGCTCCTTCTTGCCCTAAATTTGGTTCATAAGTGAAGGTATACTCCTCTATTGGTTGTTCTATATTGATCGCCACTACCCCATTATTCTCTCCACAACTTGCAGGAATAACAGTTGGTGCTAAAGCGGTTGGTGGTATACAATTACAAGTATCTAGCGTAACGGAAAATGGCAATGCACAGCCTTTGGCATCCGTAATAGTCAATGGATATTCTCCACCCATCAAATCTGTTCTATTGGCGCCATTATCACTACCCGTTATATCTGCCCAGTTGTAGGTATAAGCAGGTGTTCCGCCAGCAACTTCCACTGCAATACTTTGTGGTACTGTACAATCTCCTTCTGTAGAAATAGTCGCAATTAGTTCACTTGGGGCTTTGATCTCAAAAGATTGACTTCCTGCTACACAGCCATTTCCATCTTTAACATAAATTTCGAAATTACCTGCTGGCAAATTTCCATTTTCATAAAAATTTAAACCATCTGATATAAAAGTATCGGCTGGAAAACGGAATCCATTTTGATAAACAATATCGAAAGCGATAGAACCATTTTGTCCACTTGGACAAGACAAATCTGTAAAGTCTGTAATGGAAATTTCTCCTGTATGGATTTCATTGTTGAGTGTAAACAGATAGGGCGTTGTACAACCAGTTACATCATCTGTAATCGTTATTCTATAATTTCCACCTGTTAAATTTGTTTGAGCTAACTCCCCATCTGGAAAAGAAGTAGAATACTCACCACTTCCACCTTGAACTTCTATTGCTAAAACACCATTATTGTTCAAACAATTAGGTCTTCTAAAAACCGTATGAATTACTACCAAATTACTGATAGGTTCAATATCTATTGTTAGGAGATTGCTACATTCTGGGCTAGCAGGGTCAGTTACCGTTATAATGTATCTGCCTTCGAACAAATCTGTTCTATTGGCACCTGTGCCGCCATCATTCCAAGCATAAGTATAAGTATCAGGACTTAATTGTACGGAACCATTGGCTTGTCCACAGTCCGTATCTGTTTTTACAAAAGTGGCTTTTGGTGCTGCTGCATTTCCTACATTCACTAGGACGGTTTCAAAGCACTCATTACTAATTTTATCAATAATTTGAACGATATAACTAGCGGATGGCAAATTCGTTCTAGTAGCGCCGCCTTCTCCTACATTTGGAGACCAATTAAAGGTATAATCATCGGTATTTCCTACTAAGCTGATTGTTGCTGTGCCGTCACTTTCTCCACAGGTCGCATTTTCAACAATAACATGCTCAACGATAGGTTTTGTACATTTTACACATCCCTGACTAACTACCTCCACATTAAGTGTGTCGGTACATACACCTCCATCAGAGATGATTAGTTGATGCATCCCTTCCGTCAATGAAACAGACAGACCTCTTGGAGTTAATCTGGTGTCATATCCTAAAGAAGAACGAATGCCTTTATCTGGAAAGGAAATTTCCATACGACTATACTCTCCATTTAGGTGGCCTCCTTGAATCACTAAACCATCGGTCAAAACAGTCCAATTTCCACCTTCATCCCAGACATTCATCGAATCTGCTAATTGGAAAATAGATCCAACACTACCTGAGTAAGTAACTCCATCGACCGTCCAAGAATCAACTTGAATATCACCGCCAATATTACTAATCTGAGCGTAGGTATAAATACAAACTTGTACAAAATCACAAACGCTAAAATCAGTAAAATCTAGATTCGTTCCATTATCTGTAATCACATAATTTGCTAGATCCTCTGGCATATATTGATCAAAACAATAAGCTATCGTATCTACACAATCGGGAATTAGAACGGTACTATTTACGGTCCCTACACTTAGCACACATGGACCAGTCTCACAATTGGTTGGAATAGTAAATTCCTCTTCATTAGAAGAACTAAAGTCATACACACAGGATTGTCCATCAATTTGACAAGTAAATTCAATCGTACTCGTAGTCGCAATTTGACTTAAATAAAGACTATCACAATTGAGTTCACTAGCGGTCACTTGAAACTGGAAAACCGCTCGTTCATTTTGTCCTAAGCCTGCTGGTAACAATAGATTAAAAACATTTTGCCCATTATCATTTTTGATAATAGGCTCGTCTGGCGTCCAGCTACTCGGCAAAGAAGATTGAATCGAATTTGGGGTATAAATTACTCCTGCTGGTAAGCTAATTTCTATTTTATCATCTACAGAAAGATTCGCACTTGTATTCTCAACTTGAACTTCCAAGGTAGTCGTCGAGTTACTA
The DNA here is from genome assembly GCA_937924145.1 of uncultured Saprospiraceae bacterium. Lineage (GTDB taxonomy): Bacteria > Bacteroidota > Bacteroidia > Chitinophagales > Saprospiraceae > JAFMDF01. Next base: position 5,605 of record CALDTJ010000283.1, on the reverse strand, counting down.
TTTAATGGTTGATTCGCCATCATTTCAAAAGCGAAAGTCCTAGCCACACCAGGATCTGCCTGAAAGATAATCGGATTGGTTTCAGCAAAAGCATTATTTGTAGGTTCACCACAAGCTGTGATTCCTTGAAAACTATAACGATTCAGTTCTCCGTTTTCATAATCACAATTGGTGATAAACCTATATTTTAGTTGAAACTCACTCGAATCTGTAGCGTCGATAGCAAACGCAGGAAGACCATTTTGATGGAGAAAATTATTTAAGTTTTCAAAATTATCATATTGATAAACTTTTCCTAATTCACCATCTCCTATGAAAGTAGGTTCTTGGGTAGCCCGCTGAAAGGTAGCAGAAGACGGATAGGCAAATTCTACACTTGCAGGCACTAAAGTCGCACCTTGAGGCAAAATAATTTGTGATTGGATATCATAAGCATTTCCATTTTCCTCGTTTCTTACCAAGATAACCATCGTACTTGTATCACATAACAGGCCACTAATGGTGGAAGAAGCTTCTTGGAAACTTGCGGATAAGAACGGATCTATCGTCGAAGCTTTCAATAAAACACTTTCCTCTTCACATGGAGTATATAAAGTCGGATTCCAGTTTTCCTCAAAAGCTGCACAGTTCCAACCAACTCTAGCTGCCACACTACTCTCCCCACAAGTATTTAATCGAGCGGTAATTCTAAAAGTGTTACAAATATCTTGTGGATTGGCATTGGTTCCTCTTTTTAATAATCCATTGGCAAAAGCAAAAGGGGTATTATTTTGCCCAAAGGTGTTAATGGTCAAAGTATCAATTGCCGCTAAATCAGAAATATTTTCAATAAAAAGGACTTCTACATCACCTGACATTTCAGCTAGTTGGATAAAGGTAGCCCCTGCATCAGCAATAAAGGAGGTATTGCAATGCTCGATTACCCATTGAATATTTTCTTCTGCTGATTCTACCTCTGCGACAATGGCTTCAATGGAAAACTGAGGTGGGTCTTGATATTCAATCACTCTTTTGTCAAGCTCCTCTTTGACTTCTACACAAGCATTATTGCCATTCGATTCTGCAAAAAATCGGTTTTTATAATTGATTTGGGTTTCTATTTCATACAAATCATCTTGGGTTTGGCTACCGAAGACAGCAGAACAACTTGGCGTCGCATTGATCCGAAATTGGAAAACTTGATTACTTCCAGTAATGGTACTAGCAGTCGATAAAAAACTAAATCCTGCTCGATAAACACCCTGATCTGTAGTAGCTAAATCTTGTATCGGCACCCATTGTCCACCTTGAATTCTATACTCAACTGAAATATTATCAAAAGAAGTCAAGATATTCGGATCGTAGAGTAATTTTAAAGAATCAACCATAACCGCTTGTCGGTGCTCCTCTCCAAAAAATTCCCGCATCGCATTAGCGTTGATACTTTTGGAAACGGTATAGGTTAGATTTGCCTCTGCACAACCTGTTGGCAGTGAACTATTACTTGGTCCTGAAAAGGTTGTCGTTAGATTAGCCAAACGAAACAACTCCCCATAAGTGTCGCACCCATCAAGTATCTCCCCCTCTCGAATAACGTATCCTCTAGCTCTAAATTCAGGTACTTTTTTAAAGGTATTATTCGGAATAGGGCCTGCTGCATTTACTGCAAAATGACCCGCAAAAGCGATTTGGTCACCAGGGTTTAAAGACGCTCCATTCAAGCAATCGCTTAAATCAAAATACATCGTTTTATTATTCCCTGCAATCTCTAGGCGATAGTTAGATTGATCGATTATACAGTTTCTAGTGTTCCCTCCTGAGTTAATCGTAATTTCAGCAAAAGCAAACAAAAAGGACTCCTCTTCAGAATCTTGACCGTTCGCATTTCCATAATTAATGATTAAACCAAGACTATCAGTAATTGATTGATTTCCAACAATATTGGTCATGTTCATGATGACAGAATCACAACCTAAGGCTACTTTTGTATTGGCTAAGGTTGGATCGAAAGGCGTATTAAAATTGGCATCTGTAAAACCAAAACTAGTCCGTTCTACCTCAAAATTGGTGGTTTGCAAACCGCCTTCACAGACAAAATCACTACAAGGCGCACCCGATGCATGCAAGGTTGCTCCTTCTAAAACACCACAATACCAAATATGACTACAATTGCAATCAGGGCAGAAATAGGTAATTTCTATTGGAAACGCAGTAGGTCCAGTATCCGTACAGTCCGTATCAAAAATGAAATTTACTTGATAATCATTATTCAAATTAATTGGACTGGCGTCAAAAGTCATAATCGACTCATTCGCTGCATTCTGAATCGCTGCGGTATACTTAGTGGTGTCTTGTTGTAAATTGGTTTGAGTAGATAGAATTATACCATCAGGAATAGTGATTGAAATTCTAATTTCATCGTTCCCTTGACAACTACGATTAAAATTAGACATCCTTCGTTCAGCAGCATAGATTACAGTAAACTGCCCATTATCATTAAAAGCATCAGGGTCAGAACAAGTTTCTCTAGTACTACCAGAATTAGAACTTCGGTAGAAATTATCAAAGAGCGTGGAATTGTTCATACCGCAGGCATTGACATACTCTATTTTCCCATCAAAATTTCCTCTAAAGTCATTGTCACAGCCTTCTTCCACATTAAAATCGTTTCCAGCGGTACATGAAATGCCAAAAGTAGCCGACATTGTAAAACTCTGTCCGACTTTTAAATCATCAAAGAAACCATCTCCGTCAAAATCTTCTAGTCCTCCTTCTCCATCGGGATCAGTGTTGAAAGCTGGATTATTATTTAAAGTAATTAAACCGTTTGGTGCAGTAATTGGCGCACTATTTCCAATAGTAATCGAAGTAATTTCGTATCCTTGGTCAGTTGATAAAAAATCAGCACCTACGGCAAAACCTACTCCAGCAGAAATATCCAAAATAGTCCCAAAACCATCGTCAAATTCGAAACCATTATTAGCAACTGTGATGGATAAAGCACCATCTTCGCAATATCCAGCATCTATAGTTGCTCCTTCGTTGTAAGTAAATTCAATCAATTCTTCTCCTACCCCAACACTAATGTTACTAGAAATAATTTCTTCTTTACAAAAAACATCTAGGCAACCCCATCTAGCATTATGAGTAGTCGTCAAAATAGAATTTCCGTCTATACCACAACTCGTAACTTCCAACACTTCTTCAATAGTTAGGATTTCATCCGCATCAAATAGCCCGTCACCATTGCTGGGTAAACCAAATTCTTGTGTATTATTGGCAAACTGTGCCTCCTCAATAATTATCGTAATCATCGTATCATTCTGTCCGTTGACCGTCGTCAAAAAATCGACTTCTGTACCATTGACAAGCAATGATTTATAAACCAATCCTGATTCGGGAACCGCTTGATAAGAAAAGGAAGATAAATAACTATTTAATCCACTATTGGAGATCGTGACCGTTCGGGTAATTTCGTCTCCTACTCTGAAAGATTGAGTAAAGTTTTCAATTTCTACGTTCAAATTCGGCTCAGCAATCGCATCTTTATATTCTACTCCTTGAAAATCCTCCGATAGCGTAGCTCCTGATAATTCATAATCAAGCGTCCATGTATCCTGTACTTGAACATTCGTTGACGCATTAATAGCAGCTATTACACTACAATCAGTGGTTACGGAAAAAACAATCGCAACATTCGATAAATCAGTTGGGTCTAGATCAGGTAAGCTAAAAACGGGTTGATTGGGGTTGTTTGCATTTAAAAGCGTTACACCTTCCGTGCTTTCTGTAGTATTTAATGTGGCAAATTGGACACCAGTAAAGAGGTTTAATGTCGCCGTAATATTGGTTCTTGCAGCTGGCTCATCGCCCCTGGTAGCAAAAATGACCCGTTGTTCGTCACTATTTCCGCAGACCACTAACTGGTCTAATAACACGGAGGCAGTATCTAGTCTTAAAGTTAAATTAGATTGACCATGAGTGAATGGCAATGCTAGGAAAAGCATTAGCCAAAGTCCCAATAGTTTAATCCAAACCTTCCCCTGTTCACCCACTAACAATTGGGGGTAAATTGAGGTAATCGGAAGGAAGATTCGTTTATACATAGTTCCTTTCTTTTGTAATCGGTGTTTGTTTTTGTCTTGTTTCGGGTATTTCCAGAATTGTAACTCGGGCAAAAAATGCAAGAAAATTTTTAAATTTACTTTTAATAAATATATAGTATTCTTTATTTAAAATGATTACATATATTTATTTTAATAACTTATATTTTCCTTGTTTTCTTACAACTATAACTTTTAAAAGCGGCAAAAATCAAACCAAAAAAGGATGTATATGAATAAGTGTAGTGGGTATGTCGGATAGTGGCAAAAGGATATTTGGGTTTACCAATTGAGGAGTGGAGACAACGTCTTAGAGTCAACAATAAATTTTCCGATAAAATGTTGGGTTAGTTATCTTTTTCAAGACTCAATTTTTGAATAAAAATTAAGTCTTGAAAAATAGTCAACCTAGCTTAATTGTTACTATTTAGCACATACGGAGATCGCTATTATTTTTTACCATATAGGTACTATGTAAAAAAGCTGCTATAGAAGAAACTTAAATGCACTCTTATGAACTAAATGGTAGGTAGAAAGAAAGTAGCATTTCTTGTTTTAGTAAATAGTTCTGTTGTACTTAATCTAAAGAATCAAATAGTTAGGTTAGCAGTTTTAATGAAATAAATTCTTATAATTTTTTTTCATTAAAAGACTGCTAACTCAAAATCTATAAATAAAAATAGGCTGTACCAACTCAATGATACAGCCTATTTTTATTCGTATTGTGTATATACTTACTCAGAAATCAACTCAAAATCAGTTCGTCGATTTTTAGCCTTTCCCGCAGAAGTATTATTATCCGCTACTGGCTTGTCAGGACCGTTTCCAACCACAACGAACCGATTTCTCGGCATGTTGTATTCTTGGATTAAATAGTCTGCCACCGCTTGCGCTCTCTTTTTAGATAAAGCGACATTGGTTGCTCTACTACCATCTGTATCCGTATTTCCTTCAATTCTAATTCGTGCATTAGAGAAAGCATTGGCAATTTCTACAAATTCTTTATCAATAATGTACTTAGAATTTTCATCTAACTTAAATTCGCCAGATCGGAAACTGATACTAACTCGCTTAGTTGCAATCGCTGCTTTCGTCTCATCCGCTTTTGTAACAGCGGCAAAATCTTTAGATTTTTCTGGAAAGTGCTCTTGACCAGTTAAAGTGGTGCTCATTACTAAACTAGGGAAATTTAAAGAACTCCAAGTTGGTGGAACTTCATCTCCTGTCTGTCCTAGATCATAATAAACATTCGCCATTCTAGAATATAACTTCTCTCCTGTCACCCCTTTATAGGCACTATTTAAACCAAAGAAGTTTTTATTATCTCCATGTGTTACTAGTCTTACATTACCAATCATTTCGTCTGCCTCATCTGGAGTTAATGCCGTTCCTCTTTCTGTAAATTCACGAGACAGGATCGTTGCGGCTTTTCTTCTTGAAGTAGCTGAGTTATTGATTTCTGCTGCTCCACGCATCCAACCTTCATATAACTTTTGCAATCTATCTCGATTATTATTTACAAA
>CALDTJ010000282.1 GCA_937924145.1 uncultured Saprospiraceae bacterium | reverse complement strand
TTTGTTGTTGCTGACAAATTATTGGTTTGAATTTAGTCATAATTACATGACCCGATATTTCAAGTTTCCAAACTTGAAATCAATATTTGCTGGTCTCCTGACCAGCCTACATTTTTGTCGTCTGGAAACGACTTTAATATGATGGGGTTGTGTAAAAAGTCGATTTTATCAATAAATTATTACTTTTAATAAAATGTTTATCGTTGATTATTTTGGTTTTAAACATGTAAAATATTCTAATATTTTACATGTTTTGACTTTCTACACAACCCCAATATCGAGTTTTGTACATTATTTATCTGAATTTAGTTCTTAAAACCCCGATATTTCAAGTCTCTAGACTTGAAATCAATATCTGCTGGTCTCCTGACCAGCCTACCTTGTTTGTCGTCAGGAGACGACTTTAATATGGATTCCTAGTCTGGAGACTAGGAATATCGGGAATCTACACCATTTAAAATAAAAAATATTACTCCGCAGCCTGCTCTACCGCATTCCAAACTCGGAAAACATTTTTATAACAAATCTTCGCTATATCTTCTTCCGAATACCCTCTTTTTAATAATTCAAAAATCAAATTCGGGTATTGAGAAACATCTTTTAAACCTGTTGGTAAACTATCGCCCACACCATCATAATCTGATCCTAGTCCAACATGATTGATCCCTGCTACTTTTACCACATTATCAATATGATCTGCTACTTTTTGAACATCAGAAAATAAGGCTGGATTGTCTTTTTGAAATTGTTCGATGATTGGTTTTGCCGCCTCATCTCTATAACTCAATCCTTTTTCTTCTAATATTTTTGACATTTTGCTCCTCAAACCATTTCGTTGCTTTGCAATATCTCCATCTAAGAAAGTTGAGCCAAAATTAATTTGAATAACCCCGTTATTTTCGCCCAATAACTTAATCATATCATTATTCATATTTCGCTCAAACCCTGGTGTAAATATTCGACAAGAAGAGTGGGAGGCAATACAAGGTACATCCGTCATTCGCATTACTTGATAAAAAGTTGAATCAGAAACGTGCGAAATATCAACCATGATACCTACTCGGTTCATTTCTTTCACGACATCTCTACCGAAGTCACTCAATCCATTCCATGTTCTAGTGGTATCATAGGAAGAATCACAAATTAAATTGTCTTTCGAGTGCGTTAATGTAATGTATCGAATTCCTCTTTTATGAAAATATTCTACGTTTTTAATATCGTCTTCGATAGGTGCGCCATTTTCCATACCCATTGGTAAGGATAAGATGCCTTTTTCAAAGTTTGCTTGTACTTGTGCAGGAGAAGTCGTGATCGCAAATTTGTCTGGATGTGCATCCGCAATTCCAGCAACCATATCAATCAAAGAATCAGCAAATATTTTTGCACCACCTGTTTCTTGATAAGAGGCTGGGATATAAATAGACATGAAAGGCGCATCTAAACCACCTTTTTTAGCCCTCTCTAAATCAAAATCCCCTTTATCCGTTTTTAAAGGAATCCCTAAAAATTCTTTTTCTAGTCTAAAGTTCGTGATTTTCAACCGATAAGGTAAATCCACATGACCATCTGTGATGATGTACTTATGGGCTAATTCATCTGCTAATTTCATCAAAGCTGCATCGTCCATTTTTGCAGGCATTTCCTTAACAGGTTCTGCAACAACTGCTTTTTGAGTATTACATGCTGCGAAAAAAAAGATAGCAGCGAAAAAAGATAGTATGGTTCGAATTTGCATTAGTTTTTGTTTTGTACAATTTTTAGTGGTTTGAAGTGCTGCCAGCCCTCGGAGGGCTGGCAGCACTTTACGCAATCAAAAATTCAATGAATAAATTTTATTGCAAAGCAATCAACTGCTCCGCTATTTTCCGATCATTCGATAAACGAGGCACTTTATTTTGTCCACCGAGTTTACCTTGTGATTTCATATAGTTTCTAAAAGTATCTTTTTGTAAAGGTTTTATTTTTAAAGTTCTCAAAATATTACCTTTAATTAAATCCTCATAATAAATGTTCTGCTGAATCATTTCTTGGTCGATATTTTGCGCAAATGCTGCCAAATCGTTAGGCATGGACTCAAATTCTATCAACCATTCATGGTAAGGCAAACCTCCTTCTTTAGGGGTAATATTAGGCGCGACGGTAAATTCGACCACATTTACCCCAGTTTTTCTAGAGACATTTAATAAAGCCTCTTCGACTTCCTTCCCGATAACGTGTTCTCCAAAAGCAGATATAAAATGCTTGATTCTACCTGATACAATTAGTCGATAGGGGGCTTTGGAAACAAACTGTACGGTATCGCCAATATTATAGCCCCAAAGTCCTGCATTATTATTGATAATGATGGCGTAATTCACACCGAGTTCGACTTCTTTTAAGGAAAGGCGAGTGGGGTTGTCTGTGAAAATTTCCTCTGCTGGAATAAACTCAAAGAAAATCCCTGAATTCGCATTTAATAATAATCCTTTCTCATTTGGATCATCTTGAAAGGCAATAAACCCTTCGGAGGCAGGATAGGTTTCTACGGTATCTAAACGCTTGCCGACTAAAGTTTCTAAACTAGATCGATAAGGTTCAAAATTCACACCGCCATAAACGAAAACGGAATAATTTGGAAAAATATCTTTGATGTATTTTTTACCTGTTTTATCCAATAATCGCTCATAATACATCTGTACCCAAGGCGGAATGCCACTAATCAATCGCATATCTTGATTGTGCGTTTCTGCTACAATCGACTCTAATTTCTCTTCCCATTCTTCTATACAGTTAGTTGAATAACTTGGTAGTTGATTGGTGCGTAACCAAGAAGGAACTTCGTGATTTACTATTCCCGATAAACGCCCCGTTGGAATACCTCCAACTTCTGTCAACTCTGGACTACCAGATAAAAAAATCATTTTGCCATCTAACCAATTTCCTTTTCCTGTTCGAGCATAATAGTTAAACAACGCATTTCGAGCTGAATTGAAATGATTTGGCATGCTTTCCTTGGTTAAAGGAATATATTTCACACCAGAAGTTGTCCCTGAGGTCTTCGCAAAATACTTTGGTTTGCCTTTCCATAGAATATCTGCCTCTCCTTTTTTAATTCGTTCTACATACGGTCTTAAAGCCTCGTAATCTCTTATGGGCACTTGCTTTTTGAACGCCTCATAGGAAGTGATTTTATCAAATCCATGTTCTTTTCCAAAGACTGTATTTTTTCCACCTTGAATCAGCGACTGAAATACTTTTTCCTGCGCACCAACTGCCTCTTTTGACCAACGATCAATATCTCTGGCAATTTTTTTTGCGAAGGGTTTTATGACGAATGATTTAAAGCCCATTTGTGGAAAAAGTGATTTTAAAAAAATGTAACTATTCACCAGATAGATTTACCATTTTTTTTCTACCATTTAGACATCGAAGAACATTTAGAGCGTAACTAAAATGAACTTAAATAACTAAATGGTAAAAAAGAGCATCTAATTTGTGTAGTGCTGAACAGTTACAAAAAAATTATAAAAATATGGCTCACAAAAATATAAAAAGTATTGGTAGTGAGCCTATAAATAAAATGACCAGACAACTTTTGGCTATCTGGTCATTTTTTATGCTTAATAAACTAATCAACTAACTCGTTTTTTCCCTAAACAATTCTTCATAATCGGGACTTTCGGTATTCATCCATTTATCCCAGAATGTAAAATAAAGTCCGTAATTAGTTAAAAATTTAGCGTGGTGTTGGCTGTGGTGTGTTGCTCCTATTAGCCATTTTCCTAACCAATGTTTTTCAAATCCTTTCGGGTAGATTTCTATATCTAAATGATTGATTGTCGCTGAAACAGTCATAATAATTAGCATCAGCATAACCATGCTAAAATGCATTGGTAAAAATAGAATAATAAAAGGTACGACAAACGCTTGCAAAATAGACTCTAAAGGATCAAATGAAAAAGCCGTCCAAGGCGAAGTCACGATGCTATCATGATGTATTTTATGAACTAAGCGATAAACCTTCGGTCGATGCATCCAGCGGTGTAACCAATAGTAATAAGTCTCATGAATAAATAAAGCAACGAATAAACTTATAGGCAAGTAAAAAATAGAATATTTATAAGGATCAATATAAATCGTACTATAACCACTTTGCCACATCCAAACAATGCCAACACCAGATAAAGCAAAAATAAAAGAGGTCAAAGCCGACCATTTTATCTCTTGCCATGATTGACCTTCTGGTCTTAGCTTTTCGCTAATTTTTCTAGAAAGAAATTTATCTCTGTATACTACTTGAAATAAGAGCACAAATAATCCAGAGACCATTACATAACGCAAAAAAACGATTACCCCTAATGAAATAATAAAAGCTAAAACAGCAGATAAGTCAGAAAAGTCAACGATTTGTTCAGTAAGCATCAACAAATTTTTATAAAAAACTTATTCTATAGGTTCGAAAATGACAGTAGCTAAAGGCGGAATCGTTATACTAAGAGAATTAGATTTTCCATGCCATCCAAACTCATTGGCTACTAATGCCGTAGAATTTGTAATACCACTACCTCCGTATTTTGTATCGTCACTATTAAATACTTCTTTCCATTTTCCAACCTGATTGATTCCTATATTAAAATTTTCCCTTACGATAGGCGTGAAATTACAAACTACTAATTGTGGTTTATGTTCATTATTTCCTTTTCTTAAATAAGCAATCATACTATTTTCTCCGTCTTGATGCGATACCCATTCGAATCCTTCTGGTGAAAACTGCTTTTCATAAATGGCAGGAGTTGTTTTATAATAATTATTTAAGTCTCGTATTAATTGTTGAACTCCCTTGTGCTTTTCGTGATACGTCAATCCCCATTCTACCCCTCTTTCGATACTCCATTCTGATGTTTGCGCAATTTCGTCTCCCATAAACAAGAGATTGGTACCAGGATGTGTAAACATATAAGTATACATCAACCGCAAATTGGCGAACCTCTGCCACTCATCACCTGGCATTCGGTCAATAATTGCCCCTTTTCCATAGACTACCTCATCGTGAGAAAGCGGTAACATGAAATTTTCAGAAAAACCATACACCAAACTGAAGGTAATAGCATCTTGATGATACTTTCGATGAACTGGATCATTTTTAAAATAATTCAACGTATCGTGCATCCATCCCATCATCCATTTTTGCCCAAACCCTAAACCGCCTGTGTAAGTAGGTCTAGAAACGCCTGACCAAGAAGTAGATTCTTCTGCAATGGTAATTGTATCTGGAAACTCTCTATATACCGTTTCATTAAATTCTTTTAAAAAGGAAACTGCCTCTAGATTTTCATTTCCACCATATTTATTAGGAATCCATTCTCCGTCATTTCTAGAATAATCTAAATACAACATAGAGGCAACAGCATCTACTCTCAACCCATCAATATGATATTTATCCAACCAAAAAAGCGCATTCGAAATTAAGAAAGATCGAACTTCGTGTCTTCCATAATTAAAAATTAAACTCTTCCAATCTGGATGAAAACCTAGTCTTGGATCTTCATGTTCATATAAACTACTTCCATCAAACTTCCCTAAACCATGGGCATCTTCTGGAAAATGGGAAGGCACCCAATCTAAGATTACGCCTACGCCAGCTTGGTGGAAAGCATCGACTAAAGTCATAAAATCTTGTGGTGTTCCAAAACGACTCGTTGGTGCAAAATATCCTGTAATCTGGTAACCCCAACTTGGAAAATAGGGGTGTTCCATAACAGGCATAAACTCTACATGTGTAAAGCCCATTTTTTGTACATAGTCAACCATCTCCACTGCCATTTCTTGATAACTCAAAGATTTGTCTGCGGCTAACTTTCTCCAAGAACCAATATGTACTTCATAAACAGAATAAGGCTGTGCTTTTCCAGCCAACTCTTTCCGTTTTTCCAACCACTTTTCATCTTTCCATTCATAGTCTAACTGCCACGTAATGGAAGAGGTATTAGGTGGGACTTCCCAAAAAAGAGAAAATGGATCCCCTTTTTCTAATAAGCGTCCATCTTGTGCCTCAATACAATATTTATACAATTCCCCTTTTCCTACGAAAGGAATAAATCCCTCCCAGATACCAGAACTATCCCATCGTGCAGCTAAATGATGTGATTGCTTATTCCAATAATTAAAATTGCCTATGACAGAAACAGACTTAGCACTTGGTGCCCATACAGCAAATTGTGTACCCCATTGGCCATCTACTTCTATTACATGACTCCCCAACTTTTCGTACAACTTGTAATGCTTACCTGATCGAAAAAGTCCAATATCAAAATCGGATAATAAACTATGATTGATTACTTTTGACATAAAATATTACTAAAAAAGGCGATTTAAAAAAATGAGTTAGTACAAAGGTATGAAACGAAAAGTTAACTTAGTGTATTTTATACACTTATTGAATAAAGTTAATTATTCTCAATAAATCCTAAAAATAATAATAAGTATGAATATATCTGTAGAAATCAGTATGTATCCGTTAACAACAGATTACGAATCACCAATTATCCAGTTTATCAACCATTTGAATCAACATCCAGACATTAAAGTGATGACTAATACAATGAGTACTCAAATTTTTGGAAAATATGATACAGTGATGAATGTGCTCACACCCGAAATTAGAGCTGCTTTTATGGCTGAACCTACCACAATTATGGTTCTAAAAATTATAAATGCTGATTTAGGGGATTGGAAATAAATAATATACCCAAATTTTGCGAAGTTATTTTTTCTTTAGGCAAGGCATGAAAAAGTGTGAGCTTTTGAACCCGAAGGGATGGGATGCTAACAGGCGATGCCTTTGCATCGACGAGTATTTTCAACGCAGTATAAAGGAAAAGAACAAGTAAAATGGGTATATTATATTTTTCCAAGCCCCTTGACTCCGCAAAATGGCTAAAAAATCATATTTTTTACTAAGAAATGAAATGTTTGCAGTTTTTTTTTGATAAAAGTCATATCTTTGCAGTCCTTTTGGAAAAAGATATAAATCTAAAGATATGCAAACGATAAAAGTAGCTGGAAATGTAAGACCAGCTGTAGGAAAAAAAGCTACTAAAGCTATCCGTAACGAAGGCGGAATTCCATGTGTCATTTACGGTGATGCAGAGAACATCCATTTTTCAACTACTCATAAAGATGTTAAGGGTTTAATTTATACACCTGACTTTAAAGTAGCAGAAATTAATGTTGATGGAACAACACATAAGTGCATTTTAAAAGCTGCACAATTTCACCCAGTGAAAGAAACTGTTTTGCACATTGACTTCTTAAAGTTAGAAGATGGCAAGTCAGTTCAATTAGAAGTTCCTGTAAGATTTAAAGGTACTTCTCCTGGTGTAAAATTAGGTGGAGCTTTACAACAGTCTCTAAGACGTGTGAAGATCAGAACAACGCCAGAGAACATGGTAGATGAATTATATGGTGATATTTCTACTTTACAATTAGGTGATGCTATCCGAGTAAGAGACTTGGAATTACCTGAAGGTGTAGAAGTTGCTAACGCTCCTGCTATTCCTGTTGCAACAGTTGTTGTACCAAGAGCATTAAGAGGAAAAGGTGCTGGAGAAGAAGGAGAAGAGGGAGGAGAAGAGGCAGCAGCAACAGCAGAATAATTATTGACTTAAATAATATTCAATATAGGAAGGGCTTTGGCAAATTTGTCAAAGCCCTTTTGTATTTTAGTCCTTCTTTTATAATAGATTTGTACTCATTAAAAATGGACAACCTAAGAATTTCTACCGTTCAAACTAATCTTCACTGGCAAGATATTGATGCTAACTTAAATCAGTTAGCTCAAAAGATAGCTCCATTAGCTGGTCTTACTGATATTATCGTCCTTCCTGAAATGTTTACAACGGGATTTAGCATGAGTCCTGAAAAATTTGCAGAAAAACCTGACGGAAAAACTTTCAACTGGCTACAGCAGCAAGCAAAATTGACTAATGCTGCTATCACTGGAAGTTATATTATAGAAGAAGATGGAAAGTATTATAATCATTTAGTTTGGATGCTACCAGATGGTACCTTTCATACTTATGACAAAAGACATCTTTTTTCCTTATCCGCAGAACCTAAGCATTATACTGCTGGAAAAGATAAATTAATCGTTCATTATAAAGGATGGAAAATATGCCCTTTGATTTGCTATGACCTACGTTTTCCAGTTTGGAGTAGGAATACCGAAAATTATGACTTACTAATTTATGTAGCGAATTGGCCTGAAAAAAGAGCACATCATTGGCGATCTTTAATAATGGCTAGAGCAATCGAAAATCAATCTTATACTATTGGGGTAAATAGAGTAGGAAATGATGGGAATGATTATGCGCACTCGGGCGATACTTCTGTTATTGATTATGCTGGAAAAATAATGCTCCATACTGCCTACTCTGAAAATATTTCTACACTAACTTTAAATTATGAAGAGCAAAAGATATTTCGTAACCGATTTCGATTTCTAGCAGATAAAGATAAATTTGAGCTACTATAAAAGTAGAAATCAGAGTTATCCACATAAAATATGTTAATAACTGCTAGTTATCCACATTTTAACGTTCTTCTGGATTGTTTCTTAAGTACTCTTGGTAAGTTTTTGGTGTATCTAAGTCATATTTTCCTTTAGGAAAATCTACTGTTTTAACCACTCCTTTATATCTTTTAATAATTTTTCTCGCCCCCTCATCCTCATTTAAGGTCGCCAATTTCGAAAATAATTTACTCGAAAACAAAGCAGGAACTCCTTTTATACCTTCGTATTCAGTAGCTATTATAGCCGCCTTTGTCTTTTTATGTAACTCTATTAGTTCTTCTAATTTTTTGGTTGTCAAATAGGGTTGATCACAAACCATTACTATCAGTGCTTTATATAATTCTTTTTGTTCTAAAAAATAATTCACTCCTTTTCTTAAAGTTGTTCCCATTCCTTTTTGCCACTCCTCATTGATAATGATCGTCATATCATTTTTATCATCAAGGGCCGATTGTATTTTTTCAGCATTTGCTCCTAATACCACTAAAATTTCTTTATTGTCTAATTTTTGAGCAACACCAATTGCTTTTTCTAATAATGTCTCTTTTCCTACTTTCAATAATTGTTTAGGAGTTCCCATCCTTCGAGAGACACCTGCGGCTAAAATGATGATTCCTATTTTGTCTATTTGTATATTTTTCTTTTTATTCAAAAATTATTTTTTAAAAAATTATAAAAATAAATAACTGATTTACAATTAGTTATGAGTAAGGTTAAAAATAAACTCACTTTTTTCTAAATCTTAGGAACTTTCTAAACTAATTTATTGGTTATTACAGTCGGCGAGCAAAAGCACGCTTTATTTTCTAACTAATCACATCAAAAAATAGATGTTTTTATTTATCCAACATATTATTCTTAACGGCACTTCGATCCTCATCGAAGAAAGCAAGCAACAGGCAATAAGTAGTCTGTTTAGTGCCGGGCCAGTTGGTATTGAAAATAACCTCTTCTAATAGTTCTCTTCCGTAATGTTGAGTAGCTGTTAGAAACGCAGCTACGAAACTGAATTTCCCTTTTCAATTTTTCAAGGCTGTATTTTTCTGTATTAAGTAACGAATGCTTTTAGGCACGTCCGTTTAGCTTATTCCATAATTTTTCTTGTTAAGCAATAGCTTTTACAAGTATCAAATTTGGTCATTTTTCTGATGAATACACAGAAAATTGAGGGATAGTTCTTTGTCATCATTATAAATATCATTACAAAGTTACGCTTGTAGCCCACAGCAAAGGTGTCCGATTTAGAATCGGAATGTTGTGAGTTCGAGTCTCACCAAGCGTACTAAAAACAATCGGAGAATAGGCAAATATTGGTTGGTTGCGCTCGCCTGCTAAGCGAGTTTTCGGTAAAAACTGAAAGGAGGGTTCGATCCCCTTGTTCTCCGCCAAATTTAGAAAGTAAAGCAGCTACAGTGGAGTGGCGACTTCCCGATAGCTATCGGGATGAAAACCAGGTTTCTAAATTCTTGGAATGGGGTTCGACTCGGCTACTTTCCGCTAAAATGAATGAATAATTCTTAAAACCAAATGATAGAATATCTAGGCGTAGCTTAATGGAGAGCGCTGCACTTGGACTGCAGAGGGCGTAGGTTCGACTCCTACCGCTTAGACTAATTCTTCTCAAAAATGGGGAGGAAAAGTAATGTAGCTCAATTAATCGAGTAATTTATAGCTATCTTTTTCCGCTATTTTTCACCAAAAAATAAATCCGTAGCGGTGCTATGCATTGATTTTTTGGCAAAAACTATCGAAAAAATCTTAGCTCTAAATTTTACCCGATTAATCAATCCACATTACTTAAGAAACATGAAGGAGAAAAAAATATTGGTAGCTGTTGCCTTCACGACGGACGTGAGCAAATAGGGACGGCATTAGGGGTTCGATTCCTCATTCCTTCATACTTGCGAATATAGCTTAATTGGTAAAGTTCCTGACTTCCAATCAGGAGACATCGGTTCGATTCCGATTATTCGCTCAAATCCTGAGGTGGCGCAATTGGTTAGCGCACTTGCCTGATACGCAGGGGGTTGGTGGTTCGAGTCCATCCTTCAGGACAAAATATTCCGGCAACATAGCGTACAAGGTGAGCGCGTTGGTCTGAAAAATCAAAGGGTAGGGTTCGATTCCCGTGTTGCCACAAAATTGCGCGGTATTGTAATTGGAAACATTTTGGTCTCATAAGCCAAAGCTACGAGTTCGAGTCTCGTCTGCGCAACCAATTTTAGTTTTTGCCTCGTAGCTCAGTTGGTTAGAGCATTCCGCTTTTAACGGAAGGGTCGTAAGTTCGAGACTTACCGGGGCAACAAGTACCACTCGGTGGTCTAATGGTTAAGATATTAGACTTATTACCCTTTAAAATTATAGCCATCTGAAAATGTCTTTTCCCGCTATTTTTCACAAAAAAAATAATCAATAGCGATGCTATTCATTATTTTTTTCGCAAAAACTATCGAAAAAATCCAAGTTTCATATGACTACTTTTCAAAAGGTAATAAGTCTTAGGATTTGACCCTGACGATGAAGGTTCGATTCCTTCCCGAGTTACAAATTTTGCTCCTGTGGACAAATTGGTTAAGTCGTTGCTCTTTCATCCCGATAGCTATACGGCTTTAGCACCACCTAAGAAAACAGAAATTTGACTCGAAAATGCTCGAAAATTCGACATTTCGGTCGCCTATGTTCTTTGACAATTTTGGATAACCAAATCCGTTTTCCGAACGAGCTGAGCTCGAA
>CALDTJ010000281.1 GCA_937924145.1 uncultured Saprospiraceae bacterium | reverse complement strand
AATGCTTTTGGTCAATCAGGCAGTTGTGCGCAAGGGCGACATGAGGCAGCCTATGTACAAGTAGGTAATAAATTTTACTTAGTTGGTGGTAGAGAAAATAGTAGTAATGTAAATATTTATGATCCTGCTACGGATGTTTGGACGATTGGTGCGGCACCTCCTTATCCTGTGCATCACGTGCAAGCTGTGGCTTATGATGGCTTGATTTATATGCTGGGCGCTTTTATTGATAATAATTTTCCAAATGAAAATGTCAACCCAAATATTCTGATCTATGATCCATTGGCAGATAATTGGATAGAAGGCCCTGCGATACCTAGTAATCGACTGAGAGGCTCGGCAGGAGCAGTGGTTTATCAAGACAAAATTTATATGGTTAATGGTTTGCAAAATGGTCACTCTAGTGGATGGGTGAATTGGTTTGATGTTTTCGATCCAAGAACCAACGAATGGTCGCAATTGCCAAATGCTCCAAGAGCGAGAGATCATTTTCATGCAGCAGTCGTCGGGAATAAATTATATGTGGCAGGAGGTCGAAGAAGTGGTCAAATCAATACTTTTGCTCCAACGGTTGGAGCAGTAGATGTTTTTAATTTTCAAACAAATAGCTGGTCTACTTTACCCAATAATATTCCTACGCAAAGAGCAGCATCGACTACCGCTGTTTTGGGTAATGAATTGATTATTATTGGAGGAGAGGCAGGTTCTGGTTTAGCCAATAAGGAAACGGAAGCATTGAACTTAAGCACCAATAATTGGCGAACTTTAAAACCATTGATACAAGGCCGACATGGTACGCAAGCGATTGTCAATAATAATGGTATTTATGTTGCTAGTGGTAGTCCAAATGTTGGCGGAGGAACGACTCGAACCCAAGAGGCATTTTTCTTCAATGGACAGACCAGTCCAACGGGGAATGCAGTTAGCGCATCGACCCTGTCTACCTCTTCTAATACGATTAACTTTACGGCTAATAGTACGACTAAAAATTTGACCTTGACGAATTCTGGTAGTACGCAAGGAATTATCATTCAAGGAATTAGTGATAACAGCAATGCATTCTCTGCGAATATTGCCGCAGGCTTGCCGCTACACTTGGCGCCCAATAGTAGCGTGACAGTAACGGTTAGTTTTTCTTCTGGTAATAATGCTAGTGGACAACTAACGATTCAACATACAGGAACCAACGGACCTAACACTTCTATCAACTTAACAACTTCTTCTAATCCGCCACCGCCGCCACCTGATGGTACGGTAACGGAAAATTGTAATGGGAATACCATTGTACACGGAAATGGGACGATAACGCTAAGTGGAGAGTCGGCTACTTTTTTCAAAATCTCAGACGGGAATTGGAATTTTATTGATAATTGTGGCTTTAATTGTGGGGGTTCTTTTACGGTCACAGGTTTACAAGCAGGCGAGTACCGTGTCTTTTTTGAAGATAGTAATTACCAACCCATCTGCGATAAGTTGATTACTTTAGGTGGAGGAGGAACCAATGATCCTGATAATGACGGTGATGGTGTACCCGCTTCTCAGGATTGCAATGATAATGATCCAAATTTAACGACGGTTGGTGCAAGTTGTAATGATGGAAATGCCAACACGAATAATGATGTGGTACAAAGTAACTGTACTTGTGCTGGCACCCCAAGTGGTGGTGGCGACGGAACGGTGACAGAAAGTTGTAATGGAAGTACCATTGTACATGGAAATGGAACGATAACGCTAAGTGGAGGGTCAGCCGCTTTTTTCAAAATTTTAGATAGCAATTGGAATTTTATTGATAATTGTGGTTTTAATTGTGGAGGTTCTTTTACGGTTACAGGTTTACAAGCAGGGCAATACCGTGTCTTTTTTGAAGATAGTAATTATCAGCCTATCTGCGATAAGTTGATTACTTTAGGTGGTGGTAACCCTCCACCACCGCCGCCACCGAATTCAAGTGCCATTTATATCAATGCTGGTGGTCCAGCAGTGAATGTGGGGGGAATCAATTGGGGAGCTGACCAATATTTTGCAGGTGGTCAAGATTTCACTTCAGCTGTTGCTATTGCAAACACGACAAGCGATGCCATTTATCAGTCAGAACGCTATGCTGGTGGCAATGTTAGCTACAACGTACCTATTTCCAATGGTGATTATCAAGTACAATTACATTTTGCAGAAATCTTTTTTACAGGTGATAACGGTGGTGCAGGAAAACGAGTATTCAACATCAATTTAGAAGATCAGAATGTGCTCACCAATTATGATATTAATGCAGCTACAGGAAGTAATGCTCCGACCGCTAATATCCAATCTTTTAATGTCACTGTGAATGACGGTACATTGAATATTAACTTGAATGGAGTGGTGCAGAATCCAAAAATTTCTGCGATTGCGATTATTTCTGCGAGTGGAAATAGAAACCAACAATCTGAATTTGAAGCATTCGCCATTAAAGGTAGAAAGGTACGCCTAAATTGGGTATTTTCTCAGCTAAATCAACCGATTCATTATGAGGTGGAATATGCTAAAGGCGACGAAGACTATCAACTAATTGAAGTAATTCCTGCTGAAAAAACTAGGGATTTAGAAGTTTACGGTACTCTACACGAACAACCTGCTGCGGGTGAGAATCATTATCAGATAAAGGCAGTTTTTGCAGGTGGTGCTTACACTTATATTGATCCGAAAGTGGTTGATTTTGAATCGCTAGAAGAATTTCTGACTATTTTCCCTAATCCAACAACTGGACAATTATTTGTCGATTTAACCAATTATCAAGGTCAGATAGTTGATTTGTCAATGGTAAATATCAATGGGCAAGAAGTGCTACAACGACAGTTAAATGCAAATCATCCGTCTATTGTTGAATTTGATGTGAGTGCTTTTGAAAATGGTTTTTACATGCTGCGAGCAAAGGCAAGTGGTAAACGAATGGCAACTCAAAAAGTAATGATTTTGCGACAATATTAAGTGTTGCGGGTTGCGGGTTGCGAGTTGCGGGTTTAACTCGCAACACGTAACCCGCAACCCGCAACACGCAACTCGCAACCAATCATTATTAAGACACAATTTACCCTAAAAACATTATTTATTCCCCGAATTTTCCCTCCTTACAAACTATTCCTTACTTTTGTTTTTCTTCCAAGTCTGCTAATTGTATTCAAAGTAAATAATACAGATTTTAATTAAATTATGGCAAATTTCTTTTCTCAGAACCTGAGTATTCGCTCTAGGTTGATGTTGATGCTTATTATCGTTAGTGCAATGGCGGCTTTGGTCTTGATCGCTATTGGCTATCACAATGGTAAAACTGCTATTACTCAGGGAATTTTCAACCAATTGAAAAGTGTGCGAGCGGCAAAGCAGTATCAGATTGAAAGCCATTTTAAAGAAATGGCGCATATTGTTGAAATCTTGGGTAATAATGCAACGGTTGCTCAAGCCTTGAAAGATTTCAAACAGGGGTTCAACAAAATAGAATCAGAAGATCTAGCTAAGGACTGTAATAGTAAGTTGACAGATCACTATGAATGGTTTATTGACCGATTACTTAAGAATATGGATGTTAAGCCGAATGTAGAGCTGTATTATCCTACTTCTTTACAAGCTTGCTACCTGCAATATGAATACATCGTTGATAACCCAAATCCTCCTGGCGATAAACACCTACTGCTAGATGCAGATGATGGGAGTGCTTATAGTTTAGCTCATAGAAAATACCATAATTACTTGACGGATGTTATTCTGAAGTTTGGTTTTTATGACATCTTTTTAATTGATTTAGATAAGGGAGATATTGTTTACACTTCTTATAAGGAAACAGATTTTGGAACGAATCTTTACAACGGTCCTTATAGAGAAAGTAACTTAGCCGATTTAGCTCGCCAATTGAGAGTTAATCGCGATTTGAACAAAGCACAAATTATAGATTTTAGTACTTATCGACCATCTTACGGGGCTCCTGCCTCTTTCATTGGTATGACTATTACGGAGGGGAGTGAAACGATTGGTGCGCTAGTCCTACAGTTGCCTGTAGATGAAATTAACCGAATCATGACGGGTAATTTTAACTGGGAGTCCGATGGATTGGGAGCGTCAGGTGAAACCTATTTGGTGGGCGAAGATCATTTAATGCGTTCTATTTCTAGATTTTATTTACAAGATACAGTTGGTTATACGGCTGCTTTAGGTGAATTGGGTATTGAAAAAGAAGAGGTAGATCGAATGTATCGCTTAGGGACGACCATCAAACAACAACGGGTTAAAACGGAAGGAGTAGTGGAGGCTTTAGCGGGTAATCAAAATACTAAATTGATAGACGATTATCGACGTGTTCCTGTATTAAGTTCTTACGCTAAATTGAAATTAGATGGTTTGAATTGGGCGATTTTATCAGAAATTGATGAGGCGGAGGCCAATATTCCAATTATTGATTTTGAGAAAAAAGTATTTATTGCGCTTTGTATTATCATTTTGATTGTCACCTTTTTAGCGATGATATTAGCAGGTCATTTTGTCAAGCCAATTGAAAAATTGACCGAGGGTGTTCGAAGATTAAGTGCAGGAGATTTTAGTAATCGAATTGATATCGATACAAAAGATGAATTTGGAGAATTAGCCCATAGTTTTAATAACATGATAGGCGATATTGAGACCCAACAAAAAACGATTGCCAAACAGAGTAAAGACAACGAAAAGTTATTATTAAATTTTATTCCAGAATCTATTGCGAGACGACTGTTGAAAGGCGAAACGGACTTGGCAGATACCAACCCGAATGTTTCTTTAATTGCCATTGATGTGGTAGGTTTCTCTGAGTTGACTCGCAAAGTTGGTGCGGGCGAATCTGTAAGTTTATTGAATCAATTAGTAGAGGCATTTGACCATGCCGCTGAGAAAAATCATGTGGAGAAAATACGGACAGTAGGAGATACTTATTTCGCAGCCTGTGGTTTATTTTCACCTAGGTTAGACCATGCTAAACAGGTTTTTGAATTTGCTAGAGAGTTGAAACAATTAATTATCCAGTTTAATATCAATCATAAGTTAAATCTCCATTTAAGTTTCGGTTTACATACAGGAGAAGTGACGGCAGGTATTGTTGGTAAAGAAAAATACAGCTATGACTTATGGGGAATGACGGTGAATGGCACTTTTAATATCAAAAATATTGGCTTAGATAATGAAATTTTAGTGTCTGACGCCATCTATGACAAATTGAAAGGCATCTATCACTTCAAACAATTTCCAGCAGATAACTATAAAAAAATAGACTTTTCTGTCTGGCAATTTACTGGAGAACAAATACAAGAGGGGTAATTAGTTGCTGGTTTCGAGCGCAACTAGCAACTAGCAAACCAGCAACTAGAACAACTAGCATCAAAAACATTTAGATGGATATTTTAGAACATGAATTATTTCGGAGTAATTGGTTTCGATACGGCTTTTTGCTGATCGTACTTATTCCATTTTTGGTGATTGTTTTCAACGAGCTTATCTATAAGTTGCAACGAAAGCACAAAGAGTTAACGCCCCCAATTAGGTCTTTGAAGAACTATGTGTTGCCTTTGATTGCTTTGACTGTCGTATTGACCCAAGTCTTGGATTTTACAAGAGAATCCACCTTGATGAAAATACTTGAAACTTTCATCTGGATATTGGCAATCAATGTAGTGCTAGCTCTAATTAATACACTGTTTTTTACAGGTAAAAATACTGGGGTACAGACTAAAGTGCCTCAGTTGTTTTTAGATATTTTTAGAGTAGTGATGGTTTTGTTGGGGGTAGCTATTGCCTTGTCAGTTGTTTGGGGATTCGATTTGGGTAGCATGGTGACCGCTTTAGGATTAGGGTCTTTTGTAATTGGTTTGGCACTACAAGATACTTTGGGTAACCTTTTTTCAGGAATCGCTTTGGTCTATGAGCGCCCTTTTAAAGAAGGTGATATTATCTGCGTAGAAGATTATACGGGACGAGTGATTGAAATGAATTGGCGGGCAATTCGGCTGGAAACTAGAGAGAAAGAAATGATTGTGATTCCGCATTTAGTCATTGGGCAAGGAACCATAAAAAATTATAGTATGCCGACGAAGGTGCATATTATGAAACAAGAAATTGGTTTTGGATATGATATGCCACCTAATAAGATTAAGGAGGCATTGATGAAAACTTGTGCAGAGACGCCAGGGATTTTGAGTGAGCCAGAACCAGAAGTTAAAACGAATGGATATGGGGAGCATAAGATTATCTACGAGATAGAATTTGCCATTGCTGATTTTTCTGAACATGAAGACGTGATGGATGATTTTATGTCTAGAGTTTGGTATACGGCTAGAAGATATCAGTTGAATATGCCATTGCCACAACGCGTCATTCATAATGTCCACGAAACTACTCCTGCGGTTGAAATTGGTAAACGTGCTCTAGCATCTTCCTTGCAACAGTTGCCGCAAATGTTACCGATAGAACCTGATAATATTAGCGAATTGACGGATGGTTCAATCGAACAATTTTTTGGAAAAGAAGAAATTATTATTCGACAAGGGGATGCGACTGGGCATCTTTATGTGATTTTAGAAGGTGCTGCTGAGGTAACGAGTCAAAACGAAGAGGGGGAAAGTTTGGTAATTGCTCAATTAAAACGGGGAGATTTCTTTGGAGAGATAGCCTTGTTTTCTAGTAGAACAAGTGCTTTTAGTGTCAAAGCGACTAGAGACCTCAAAGTGATTACCATCTTCCCAGATGAAGTTTTACAATTGATAGAACTAAATCCAAAATTAGCTTTTCATTTAGATGAAATGATGGATATTCGACGATCTAAAATGGAGGAAATGAGTGCTTAAATGATACTTAAATGTCATCAATTTAGAAACTGCTGTATTAAAACTTTTCTTCAAGTGAATGAAATTTGTCAAGTTTGAAAATCAAAATTTGTAAAAATCGGTAGCACTTAAGCATGTTAGAGGAAAAGTGGGGTAATGTTCCCTAAATTTTTTATACTTACTTGGTTTGAAAGCTGCTTTGTTCCACTTTAGCTCGAAAGCCTGACCTTCACCAAAACTTTCTTCAATAATAAAATCTACTTCTTGCTTATCTGCCGTCCGCCAAAACTTAATTTGGTCGATAGAGTAATTTTGACGAAATTGTAAAAAGTAAAAATTTTCTAATAGTTCACCTTTGTCACTTCTATCGTTGACCTCACCGAATCTGTTTAAAAAAGCATTCCTTAAACCTAAATCATTGAAATAGACTTTAGGCATTTTGGTCAATTCTTTGCGGACATTCCTATAAAATGGACGAAGTAATTGAATGTGATAACATTTTTGTAAAATATATAAATATTGATCTACAGTTCTGCCATCAATTTGCACTGTACTAGCTAATTCATGTTTGTTTACTAAACTCCCAATTTGGTCAGCTAATAGCTGTAAGAGTAAGTAAAACTTACCTTCTTTTTCCACACCTGACTCTAATAAATCACGTTTGATATAGGCGTTTTTCAACTCTTCTAAAAGTAGTTTTTTTTCTGTAAAGTCGTCTTCTAAAACAATAGCAGGGTAACCACCATAATTTAAGTATTCGTAAAAAAATGTCTTTAAATGAGCTATGGAAGAGGACTGATAATCTGGTTGCTGCCTGAGTGTAGTTATCTCTGACAGTAGATTATCTGCATCTTTGAATGATAAAAATTCTTCAAAGGAAAGTGGAAATAAATTAAAAATCCGTTTTCTACCTGCTAGGGAATCTTCAAATTTTCGGTCAATATAGAATGCACTACTACCCGTTGCGATTATTTTGATGTTACCTTCGTATTTGTCATAAAAGAATTTTAAAAAGTTAGTTGGATCTTTAGCATATTGAATTTCATCTAATAATAGATAAATTCGACTTTTTGACTCTCCTTCAATAATGGGTTTTGGAGTAATCGCTATGAAGGTCAGTATTTTTTCAGGATGTTCGTTAACTGCATTAAGTAATTTAATGTCTTCAAAGCTGAGATAAAATACGTCTTTTTGTTCAGCAGAAAGCTGTTGATAAATTAGTTTTAACAACGAAGTCTTGCCAACCTGTCTAGCTCCTGTTATAATCGTATGTCGCTTATTTGGAATATGCTTTTTAATGGATGCTAGTAACTTTCGTGTTCTGATCATTCTATGAATTTTTCCTAAAAATACATGAAAAATTAATAAAAACTACAGTGGACTACATAAATTATCTGATAATTTATGTAGTCCACTGTGGTTTTTATCGAAAAATAAAGATTTTCTAGTCCAAAGAACCATTTAATAAAAGTTCTAAGTCCAACTCAAAGTCATCGGCTACGCGTTTCATAGCATCGAGCTTTTGTATGTTTTCACCTAAAGCAATCATCGAATCAGAAAAATCTAAGCGATAGTCTTCATGGATTTTTTTTAATAAGCCAATTAATTTAATCGCTCGATTTACCACATAGCTATTCAAGGTACGAGAGCGATGAGGCCGTACCTTTCCGATTTTTTCACCAAATAATTCAAGTGCTTTATTGAGCATTAAAAAATTTAGAAATACTTCGCCATATTTATCTTTGGTGGTCTTGACATGCTGAGTAATCTTCGCACTCAGTGTTCGCAATTCGAGTAGTAAATAACCAGGGGAGTAGTAGTATTTTTGATAATCTATTAAAAACTGTTCGATTTCTCTACCTACATCTGTCCGTCTATCTTCCGCTGAAGTACCATCTTCTAATAATTTAAAAATTAGCTGTTCTGCGAGAATTGGCTCTTTCGCAATCAAGCGAAACAATAATTTATCTTTCTCCTTATGCGATAAGCCTGAGATGGCTTTTTTTAAATCGTCTGTCAGTTTTACTCTTGCCATATTGAATAGATGAGAGAGCCGAGCGCAAAGATTAGAGACCCGCTTGTAACTCTTGTTGTTGTATGTCGTCACAAAATTAATTCATTTTGCCAATTTTGACGCCTTCAGCTATACCACCATCAAATTACATCCTCGAATATCACTGCTATCAAGTCTACCTAGAATCTCAAAACTTCCGTCTTTATAAACCCTTCCTAGATCGTCCGTAGCTATAAAGGCACAACTATCCAAATTGGCTAAATCAATGATATTTAGAACACCTGTTTTATGATTTTTCTGATAAGCAAAAGGGTCTGTGATTTCTCGGGCTAAAATTTTCATCGTTGGGCTAGGGTAGAAAATACCTTCACCTTTAGAATATCCTTGAGATAATAGTTCCGTCATTCCATATTCGGAGTGAATTGCTTTGGTATGAAAAGATTTTTTTAGAATATCGTGTAACTCTGTTCTCGTAATTTCCTTTCGACGACCTTTCATGCCGCCCGTTTCCATGACAATCACACCTTCTAAATCAATGGAATATTGTTCTGCAAAATCTAAGAGCGCAAAACTTACGCCTATTAAAAGTGTTGGAATATTTCCTTTTTTATTTTGCTGTAAAACTTCAGCTAAACGATTATGATCGTAAAGAAAAAAACCACTTTGAGCATACTTAGATAGTTTTATAAAATGATCGACCATCGCTATTAAAGAAGAACCACTACGCTCCAAATAAGAAGGCAGTAATCCAAGTATACAATAGTCTCTCACATCACCATAGAACTGCTCAAATCCTTTAACTGTATTTTGTAAATAGAAGTCTAAATCCTTTACAAAGTGTCGACTTGTTGTACTTCCCGTAGTTCCACTACTAGTAAAGGTAGCACTCGATGACCCCTCAGCCCTTCGCCCTTCGCCCTCAGCCAAAACCTCATGCGTCTTAAAAAAAGAAATGGGTAAAAATGGAATATCAGTAATTGTTCGTACTTCGTTAGGATGAACTTGAATTAAGGAAAGATAGGTTTTATAAAGTGAATTATGAGTAGCTTGATAGTTAAATACTTCTAGTGCCAATTGGTCGAATTGGGTATCTTTTACCTTTAGAATTTGTTGTTTTAATATGTCTCTTGCTGTAGTCATGCGTGCGCAAAGATACAAGATTTTCAATGGAATAAGTATCAGATAACTCGAAGGTATCCGATACTTATGAGCACTAAAAAAGCCCTAAGATTATGCAAAATCTCAGGGCTTTTTTAATCGTAGTAAGCTAACGGTATACTGCTAACTGCCTACTGCTGACTGAATTAGTGACCACTTTTTTGTCCACCAGTTAATACGTTTGGTGCAACTGCTGGTACTGCTTCTGGCTCAGCTGGTTTCTTTTCTACTTTACCTTTGATTCTTAAGATACGCTTTTCAACTTCTTCGTTAGTAGTCAAAGTAACGGTCTTAGTAAAAGGACCAACACGCTTAGTGTCATATCTAACCTTTACTTGAGCAGTCTCACCTGGCAAGATTGGCTCCTTTGGATAAGTAGGAACTGTACATCCGCAGCTACCTTTTGCATGCTTGATAACTAAAGGAGAATCACCTGTATTAGTGAAGCTAAAGTATCTGAATGGATCAGATTCTTGGATAATATTTCCGTAATCTACTTCTGTAGATTCAAATTCCATTACAGGCCCTGACGCTGCTGTTTTTGCAGTTGTTTCTGTAACGTCTGCTTGTGCGAAAGAAAATGTCAAGCCTAAAGTAAGACATAGTGCTAAAGCGAATAATTTTTTCATTTTTTGATAAATTTTTGATTTCTTAAGATTTCCAATGATTAAAAGAAAATCTTTGTTCTTGGAAAAATTTGATTTATTTATTTCTAGAACGATATATCATTAATAACGTTCATTAAGCCATGTTAAGTACAAAAATAATTTATCGTTTTTGTTTTAACGCTTTTTTAGGAATTGCTCCTTATTTTTTAAGCGATTGAACTTGATAAGTTACTTTTTGTTATTTTACTGATACAAATTTAAGTTTTATTCAAGTTAGATGAAAGTATTTCTTTCTGTGAATCTTGTTAATCTAAAGTTAATGTGAAAAATGCGGATCGTAAATAGTGCGAAAATGCTCAAAAAAGTCATAAAAACCGCTCATTCTAGCTTACTAAAGTAAAAATTTTAAAAAAAGATTATATTTTTTAGTCGAAACAATCATTCACTTTCTTGTTTTTCTGCTTCCTATAAAAAATTATGATACTCCCTTAATGCAAAATCTTTTTTTGCAACGATTGTTGTTATCAAAATAATGTAACTGTTTAGTACTAGACCTTTCGAAAGTTATTGATTTAAGGATTGATTTTTGCTGGGTTGGATATTGTAGATTTAGCAAATATGAAACCAAAAAAGTGAATTTATAGCTTTAAAAAGTTATATTTTTGCAGTCCGAAAGAGAAAATGTGTAGTTGAATTTAAATAAATTCAAACTGCTTGTATCCCATACAGACTATATTCCTAGCAAGATGAAAATGGTTTAATGACTCAGAAACTATTGACGTAACTTAAGCACAAAATTACATCATAAAACCAAAAAAGGCCTACTTATATGCTAGAGACTGACTTATTAGAAAACGTACTTCCTGGAAAGAAAAATAGTTCCGTCTACGAAAAAGAAGTAATTGAAGATTTTAAACTCGCCTCCCTCTGTCGTGAAATTAGCCTTTTAGCCCGAAAAGAAGTTTTGAATGGTCGAGCAAAGTTTGCAGTAACTGCCGACGGTAAAGAAATTCCTCAAATTGCAATGGCGAAAGTGTTCCAAAAAGGAGACTTTTGGTCAGGATATTATAGAGAGCAAACTTTTATGTTTCATAAGGGGATGGCTACTCCCGAACAGTTTTTTTCAGCTTTATATGCGGATGCTGTGAACGACCCCTTTTCTGGTGGTCGTCAAATGAATAATCACTTCTCCTCTCCACTTATTGATAAAAAAGGTAATTGGACCAACCATAAAGAATTATACAATGCTGCCTCTGGTATTTCTTGTACCGCAGGACACGTAGCTAGAGCATTAGGTTTAGCTTTTGCCTCAAAAAAATACAGAGAAAGCGATAAATTAGCCACTTCTACTAACTTTTCTAATAATGGCAATGAAGTATGTTTTTGCAGTATTGGAGACGCAAGTACCTCTGAAGGGGTGTTTTTTGAGACAATCAATGCTGCTGGTGTACTAAGAGTGCCGCTTGCTATTTTTGTGTGGGACGATGGCTATGGCATTTCTGTACCTTCAAAATACCAAACAACTAAGCAGAGCATTTCAGAAGTTTTAGAAGGTTTTAGAGTCAATGAAAAAGGAGAAGGTTTTGATATTTATACGCTGAAAGCATGGGATTATAAAAACCTATGTGAGACATTTGAGCGAGGGATAAACAAGACTAGAGAAACTCATATTCCAGTTATTTTTCACGTTCAAGAATGTACGCAACCTCAAGGGCACTCTACTTCAGGATCACATGAAAGATATAAGTCTAAAGAAAGATTGCAGTGGGAAAAAGAGATGGATTGTAATAAGCAGATGGGGGAATGGATGGTAAAGCAAGGTATTTTAGATAAAAAAGAGATTGCTGCTATTCAGAAATGGGCTTACAACAAAGCAAGAAAACATAGAGATAATGCTTGGGATGCTTATAGTCAAGTAACTAAAAAACATTTTTCAGAAGTATTAAATATATACACGAAAATACTAGGCGAATCGAAGAATAAGAGTGCTGTTAGTGAAATTTTTAGAAAGCTAAAACATAATGCTGCGCCTTTATTATTTGACATTGTAAAAAGTGCTCGACAAATGCGCTTTGAGACAATGGGCGAAAATCTGCAAGGTACTTTTGAATTAGATAATTGGTTGAAAAAAGTAGAAAGTATTTGGCATGAACGCTATCACCGTCATTTGCATAGTGAATCACCAAAATCAGCTTTAAAAGTTCCTATTGTTCCACCTACTTATTCGGAGCAACCAAAGAAGGTCAACGCTTACCAGTTAATCAATAAATATTTTGATAAAGTATTAGCTAAGTACGACAATTTATATGCTTTTGGAGAAGACGTGGGGAAAATTGGAGACGTGAATCAAGGTTTTGCAGGGATGCAAGCGAAGTATGGAGAAGAAAGAGTATTCGATGTGGGTATTCGAGAGCTGACGATTATGGGGCAAGCAATGGGTTTGGCTATGCGAGGCATGCGACCAATTGCTGAAATTCAATACTTGGACTATTTAATTTATGGCTTACAAACTTTATCCGATGATGTTGCGACATTAAGGTACCGATCTGATAACAATCAGCAGGCACCCTTAATTATCAGAACACGAGGTCACCGTTTAGAAGGAATTTGGCATAGTGGCTCGCCGATGGGAATGATGATTCATTCTCTTAGAGGTATTTACTTATTGGTGCCAAGGAATATGACCCAAGCGGCAGGTTTGTACAATACCATGTTGGCTTCTGATGACCCAGCTATTTTAGTAGAATGTTTGAATGGTTACCGATTGAAAGAACGAGTACCCGAAAATTTAGGCGAATATACCGTCCCTCTAGGCGTGCCTGATGTGCTACAAACTGGTTCCGATATTACTTTGGTAACTTACGGTTCTTGTGTACGAATCGCTCAAGGGGCTTTGAAAGTGCTTGCTAAAAAAGGGGTTTCGGTAGAATTAATTGACATTCAAACTTTACTGCCATTTGATCTAGAACACCGCATTGTGGAGTCTATCAAAAAGACTAATTGTGTCTTGTTTTTAGATGAAGATGTACCAGGTGGCGCCTCTGCTTATATGATGCAAGAGGTCTTGGAAACACAAAATGGATACCGATATTTAGATTGTAAACCAAGAACTTTATCGGCTAAACAACATCGTGCGCCTTATGGTGATGATGGCGATTATTTCTCAAAGCCGAGTGTGGAAGATGTCGTGGAGACCGTTTTTGAGATGGTTTATGAGCGAGAACCTCAGCGGTTTTCTTAGATAGAACAATATTATTAAAGATATAATTAGGCCTTCCAGAACATTAAGTTTTTGAAGGTCTTTTTTTTGGGAAGAACTATACTAATGCTATGTTAATAGCAATTTTGTCGTAAAAAGATGGATTTGAAATAAATATTTGTTTTTGGCCTACTTACTATCGTATCTTACCATTAGAAGATTTTAGTGAAAATTCAAATTGAAGAAATTGATGCGACCAAAAACACTCTTATACCAACTATTTATACTATCCCTATTTTCGAGTAATCTGCTAGAAGGGCAAGTAAGTATTAATGAAGTTGCACCCACCAATAATAGTTTTTTAGATAATTTCGGAGAGACCAAAGATTGGATTGAGTTATACAACTCCTCAAATCAAGCCATTTCTTTAGAAAATTGGTCTATTTCAGATGATTCAGCCAATCCTCAAAAATGGATTTTTCCAGCGGTTGAAATTCCTGCCAATTCCTTTTTTACCTTTTTTGCTTCTGGAAAAGATCGCAATCAATTACTGACTTATCAAACGGTCTTAAGGCAGGGCGATGCTTGTAAATATATCATCCCCAATGTTTCCACTAGCAAAGATTGGCGACTACTTGATTTTAATGATAGTAGTTGGAAAGATGGAATAACAGGTATTGGGTATGGAGATGATGATGACAATACCGTTGTGCCGAATAGAACTCGTTCGGTTTTTCTTAGACAGACCTTTAGGATTACTGATCCCATAGATGTGCAGGAAATGGTACTCCATGCAGATTATGATGATGGGTTTATTGCTTACTTGAATGGAGTCGAAATCGCGCGAGCAAACATGGAATCAGGTGAATTTCCACCTTATTATGCGGGTGTTTTAGAGGCAAAGGAGGCGGAACTATATGAAGGAGGAGCATTGGCCCAATTTAATGTTAATGATGTCGTAGATTTATTGGTGGAAGGGGAGAATATATTGGCAATACAGGTTCATAATATTAGTACGAACTCTTCTGATTTGTCCATTATACCATTTTTAACTTTAGGCACAACTAATCCAATAGCTGGCATCGGAGTTGCTGACTTAATTGATATGCCAGCTTCTTTTTTGCATACCAATTTTAAATTATCTACAGAAGAGACGATACATTTATACGATGCGACAGGCGAATTTCAAGACAGTTTATACCTTAATCCATCTCCTCAAAATATTACTATTGGTCGATTTCCAGATGGTGCTAACAATACTCGATTTTTTGAAGAAACGACGCCCGACGCTCCTAATTCATCGGCTAATTTTATAGCTGTTTTTGAAGATGAAGTTTCTTTTTCTTTGGAAAGTGGTATTTATGAAAATACTCAAAATATAACGTTATCAAAAGAGAACGAGAACGGAGTTATCCGATACACCACCGATGGTACAAATCCGACTTCTAATTCGAGGATTTATGAAAAACCTGTTAGCATTAGTTCAAATAAAACCATCAAAGCAGCTGCTTTCCAAGACAATTTTCTACCTAGTGAAATTAGTGTCGCTAGTTACTTAATTAATGTGGATCATGACTTACCTGTTTTGTCGATTGCTTTTGATAACTCAGATTTCTTTGATGAAAAGAAGGGTATTTACACTTATGGTACTGATTATGAAGATAATTTACCTTTTTTTGGAGCGAATTTTTGGAAAGACTTAGAAGTCCCCGTTAATCTGTCTTTTTTTGAAAATGGAGGAACTGGTTTTAATACTGGTGCAGGGGCTAAAATTTTTGGTGGATGGAGCCGAGCCAATGACCAACGTTCTTTATCGCTTTTCTTTAGAAGCGAGTATGGTAATAATAATTTAAAGTATGCATTATTTCCAGAGAGAGACTACGATAAATATGAGGCCCTAGTATTGCGAAATTCGGGTAATGATTGGCAGCGAACGATGCTCCGAGACTTGACGCTTACAGGATTAATGAAAAACTCTAATGTAGATATTCAAGCAGGACGACCATTGGTTGCTTATTTAAATGGTCGCTATTGGGGAATTTATAATGTCAGGGAAAAAATAAATGAACATTTTTTATCAAGCCTACACAATGTCTCAACTGATGGTATGTCTATTTTAGAAAAAGATGGAGCAATCATTTATGGAGATAATAAAGAATATTTAGCCTTAATCAATTTTGTGAATGATAATAGTTTGGTTAATAATCAAAATTATGAACAAGTAATAGGCCAGATTGATTTAGAGAACTATATCCAATATTTTGTAGCACAGATTTATTTTGATAATACAGATTGGCCTGGCAATAATATTAAATTTTGGAAAGCCAAAAATGGCAAATGGCGTTGGATTTTATTTGATACAGATTTCGGTTTTGGTATATGGGATGTCAATAAACATACTAATAACACTTTAGATTTTGCTTTAAACCCTTTTGGTCCTGGTTGGCCGAATCCGCCTTGGTCTACTTTATTATTCCGAAAGTTGATGGAAAATGAGACCTTCCAGAAACGATTTATCAATACTTTTGCGGATGAACTGAATACTCGATTTTTGGCAACTAAAGTTAGAACTGCTATTGATGAAAATCGAGAAAAAATGCGAAAGGAAATGCCAGCGCATATTCAAAAATGGGGTAAGACAAGTATGACTGCATGGGAAAGTAAGATCGATGACATGAAAACCTTTGCAGGACAAAGACCACTAACTGCAAGAAATTTTATCAAAAGTAGATTCGGTTTGCCTACCCAACGATTAATTAAACTAGAGATTGATAACACCGCTAGTGGTAATATTCAATTAAACACAATTCGAGTAAATCAAACAACTTGGACTGGTTATTATTATCCTACCGTACCCATTACTTTAACGGCAATAGCTAAAACAGGCTACACCTTTTCTCATTGGTCAGGAACGACTGAAACTACCGATAAAACAATTACTTTAGATCCCAGTCAAACGATTAATTTAAAGGCAAATTTTATTAGAAAAGAAGGAAATATAGCAGCAAGTGAGGTACTATTTAATGAAATAAATTATAACTCCCCTAAAGACATCGACATAGGAGATTGGGTCGAATTGTACAATAATGGTGGCGAACAAGACCTTTCAGATTGGACGTTTAAAGACGACGATGATGAGCATATTTTTAAATTTCCAGTAGGAACTATTTTAGGCGAAGATGAATATCTAGTATTGACAAGAGATGCAGAAGAGTTTACGGCTAGATTTCCTAATGTCAATAACTATATAGGTGATTTTGATTTTGGCCTAAGCAGTAAAGGCGAATTCATTCGCCTCTACGATGATGCCAATAACTTAGTAGACTCTCTGTACTATTTGCCAGATAATGGTTGGCCTGAAAACGCAAATGGAGAAGGGCCAAGCTTAGAATTAATTGATCCGAATAGTGATAATACTTTGCCAGAAAATTGGATAACTTATACGTCAAATGGTACGCCTGGAAGAGAAAATGGTGTTTATACTTCTATAACAGATAAAAGTGCTTTAGCTAACTTAGTCAGTATCCATCCAAATCCTTTTAACGAACAAATTACCGTAACGGTCAATCTACCAAAAAGTAGCGAATTGCAAATTGATTTGCTAAGTATTAATGGGCAAGTTATTGAAAATTTAGTTCAGCAAGAAAATGTGCAACAAGCAGTTTTTGAATTGCAGATTCCTGTTATTACGGCAGGTAATTATTTAATTCGAATAATGGCAGATGGAGAATATTTTGTTAAAAAGGTGGTGAAATTATAGAATAATTTACATAAAACTTTTTGTTTGTAATAAATATATTTTATACATTTACGAAAAGAAAACTACTATGACAAAACAAGATATTAAACACGAACTTGCTTTTCATTACCTTGGTATTTTGACTAGCAGAAGTGGATTTAAATATGAGAAACCAGTCATTGATTATGGGGTTGATGCAGCGATAGAACGCATTGAAAAAATTAAAAAAGAAAACGGTTTTCGATATGCTGCGTCTGGAATTTCGGTCGATATTCAATTGAAAAGTACTACTTATAATCAAGTTGAGTTAAAAGATGGATCTATCTTATATGATTGTGAAGTGAAAAACTACAATGATTTAATTAGACGGTTTCAAAATCGACAACAACATATTTATGGTTTAATACCAATTGTTCTAGTCGTATATATTCTTCCAAATGATTCTGATGATTGGGTACAGGTAAAGTATAGTCAAGGGATAGATGTAAAAGGAGAGGCCTACTGGTTTTATCCTACAGGAATACTTAGTAAGACAGAGAACAAATCCTCTATACGAATTAAAATTCCGACTGAGCAAAAAGTAAATTTGGATTTTTGTGAGCATATTTTTAATTTGCTCTATCATGATATAAAATTTAGCTAATGAAAATTCCTAGAGCAGAAACCATATTAAGATTTTTATTGTCTAAAGGATGGACGATTAAGGAAAAAAGCGTACCCTTTTTTTTACTTTCTCCCCCTAAAGACTTAAAATTTGAACGTAAAAATTTTACTTACAGAATACCTACAAACGAAATAGCGGAAGATTATCCTGCTTATGCCCACCGTATCGTATCAAGCATTGCAGATGTTTATCAAATCAATAAGTGGTATTTAATAGAATTGCTTTCTCAAACTATTGTTGAAATAGAGGAAGATATTCGACTAAAGCTCGCTATGATAAAAGTCAGAGCATGATAGAATTGTAATACAAATAAGGTAGATAGATTTCCTCATATTTTTATCGAAAAAATACTTGGACTAATCTATTGAAATTGATTCTACAGGTAGAAAGACTTAACTTGATTGTCTATTAAGAACCTTAAAATAGACCTTATGAAATATAAAAAAGAACGCCAAACAGATTACCGTATTCCTCTTTTTGTTGGTTGTATCGTACTGCTTATTGGAATTAGAGGATTTATATCTCGCCCCGATGATTTAGTTATGAATATAGTTAATACAAGTGGGGCATTTATCTTACTTATTCAAGCCCTATTTTA
Organism: uncultured Saprospiraceae bacterium; assembly: GCA_937924145.1. GTDB lineage: Bacteria > Bacteroidota > Bacteroidia > Chitinophagales > Saprospiraceae > JAFMDF01. The sequence goes on along the minus strand of CALDTJ010000281.1, from coordinate 13,162 downwards.
TTATAAAAAAGGAGAAAAGTTGGCTAAAGATTCTTAATTTTTGAAACCACCTCTTTCCGACTACTTACTTCTAATTTCGAATAGATCTTATTGATGTGCGTCTTCACGGTACTAACGCCAATAAACAATTGACTAGCAATTTCCTTATTAGCCTTTCCTTCTTTGATTAAACCTAATATTTCTCTTTCTTTCAAAGTTAATTTATCATATAAATCGCCAATATTTTCAGTAGGAGGAGAGACCTTAGGAGGAGGTATTATCTGTTTAGATTTTTTATAAAAATAGTAAGTCAAATAACTCATTATTAGTAAAATTAGACTCAATAATCCAATGGTAACATAGGCCCAATTAGGTAAGGTAGTCGTTTCCTGAAATCCATAATAATTGAGTTTTCTAAAGTAGTTTTTGGTATAAACGGACTTGGGCAGCTCTGCTTTCAATCGCTCTCCAAATTTCTCATAAAATAATTGATCCCTATCAAAATACTCATCAAAATTAGTGTAATTAACCGCTGCTAAACTGACCATTGCATTGCTACAAGTATCTGAAAATAATTTTAAATCTTGATGTAATTTTTCTGCGGATAATTTTTGTTCCGTTGGAAAACGAAATTGATAGAACTCAATATTCGGATAGACCCGATTAGATAGTTGCTGCATCAATTGATTGGTTCGATCTCCAACTACATCATATCCACCAAAAGGAGAAAATGCCTCTGTATCTGCGTAAATTTCTAATTGACTATTGTTGTCTAATACAATATGAATAAAATTATGATCGTCCGTACCAAAATATAAACAGGCATCATATTCTTGATTCTGCTCTTTCATCAAATACAGGCGATAGAAACGAGGTTCAGTAGGTAAATTATCTCCCTCTATTTGAAAACTTCCGTCCGCTTGGATCGGAGCAATTCGAATCACTAAATCCGTACTTGCTCGGTAATAATCGTTGAGTTTATCTATGGCAGCAAGATAAATTTGGGGTTGCCAATCTGCACGTAAATTTACGGTTCCTTTAATGGTATATTGGGCTTGTACAAAGAGCGGCATTGCAAAACTCAAAAAAATAAATAGGAATATGTAATGAAGTGCTTTCATAAAAAAATAAGTACGATGTTAATGTACGGACACAATAATAAAAGTGAGGTAATATTCTTATTTTTAACAAAATAAAAATACAGTGGTATGCAAATCAGAAACTTAAATTAAGATTAACTTCCAATCCTTAGTAGACTGTTTCAACAAGTCATTCGCTAATTACTTCGTTCCAATCAACGCCACAATAGATTACTTAAGTTTAAGATGGAAAGGTGCGAGGATCAATCCTGCACTTTCTTTTGGGGCTTTTGAAGGAGATAAAATCGTAGCTTTTATGTTCATTGGAGTGGACGAACATTACGGAAAGTTGACTGCCCACAACGACGGAACAGGGGTCATTCCTACTTATCGAGGTAACCAATTAGTTGATAAAATGTATGAAGTAGCGATACCTAGATTCAAGGCAAAAGGTATTGAACAATGTACTTTAGAAGTTATTCAAGAAAATATTCAACTTTAGATCGGCTCCCCGCTTATAATTATGAAACCTTTTTTAATGAAAATGGCTGGGGAGAGAAAGCAATTAGGTTATAATTAACTCTAAAACCAATGCCTAAACACGGAAACTCTAGAGATAACAACCAACTCCATCATCTATACCAAAGTAATTATATCGGTTTCATCCCCAATACTTCTTCAACATATCTATAAGTCTCCTTCCTAACGGTTTCAATATCATTAGATTGTCGCAAAGAACAAAGCACATGGTTATTCACATTCGCAAAAGGAACTAGTCGTTTTTTGCTATCAGGCGTCGTTGTTTGCTGATCCATTTCCAACATCGCCGCAACTGACACAACAGGGTCTTGCTCCTCTTCATTTTTATAATAATATCCAACAAAATAAGGCGAAGAAATTTTACCGAAAGTCTCCGCTGTCATTGTTTGCTCTAATAAATCCTCTAATGCGATAATGCCTTTGGTATGGTATTCTGTCGTAGCATAATTTTCCATATCAGGTTTACCATAAGCACCTGATTTCACATGTTCTCCGACTAAAGCATCTGCTAAATATTCGCCCCAAGGCATCGTCACCAGTTTTGCCGCAGGGCTAGCAATCGCAATATTTGGGGAATACATAATTTGCGCATGTACCATTTCTGGATTATTCGCCGTCAAATATAAAGAGTGAGTTCCTCCAGTAGAACAAGACATCAAAATTACTTTTTCTCCTAATAATTGCCCGATTGCCACTGCCTCTTTAGCTGACTCCAAATAGTTTTTAGGTGTTAAGTTTTTAAAGGTATTTCGGTCGCCTATTCCATGATCTTGCTGTCTTGCTAGGTATAAATTCGCTCCATACCTTTCGGCAAATTGCTGATGAATGCCATCACCTTCCCATATACTTGCCGAAAAACCATGCAAATAGACTACCGCATATTCCGTCTTCCGTATAGAGTCTGCCCAAATGATTCTCGACTCATTATTGGGTTTGATATTTTTCACCTTAGCCTCTTGGTCATGAATATAATGCTCCACTTGGCTCAGTGGTAAGTCAGTCATAGGATTAATTTTACCATCAACCGATTCAAATTCCGCTTTGGGTCCAAAGAATAATACTCCTAAAAGTAAGGCTGGGAAGATGTATCTTTTTTTCATTTTATTGTTGTCTTTAGGTGTCAGGTATCGGGTTTCAGGTGCTAAGGTTAGACGTTGACCAACGTTGTGCTGTCAACGTCTAACCTGGTACCTGAAACCTGCTACCCGATACCTCATTTATTGTTTCGCTAAAAAAGCAGCAGCTCTCGCCTTTGCATTTTCTCTAACATTCAGATAAAAGAAGTTAAAATCTGCAATATGGTAATTTGGATTTTTCAATAAAAAACTACCGAAAAACTTAGGCTTATCTGTCCACAAAATACCTTTGTTTGGAACGACTTGAGCGTTAGCTAATGCTGGATATACTTTTTTTATTTTTCTTAAAATAGCTCCCTTATTCTCTTCTTTTGGTGCTTTTTGATCGTCCGTTGTCCACGATAATGGATTGACGATGGCTATTTTATCAGAGGTAAATCCTGACGGGTTATGCCCACTTTCGAACGTTCGCCAAGATACAAAACATCCTGTCTCCGTTGGCGATTGGCAAACTGGAATGTTTTCAAATTCATTTTTCAGTACAGGAATACCAACTAAATATCCTGCTACAAATTGCTTTTGTAATTCCGTTCCGTCAAAAAACTCTTTTACTAACCTACGACTGTGTGTCGTTCCTTGACTATGAGAGGCTATAATAATCGGTCGCCCATTATTATAATTCGCTAAATAATATTCGAAAGCAGCTTTTAAATCGGCATATGCTAAATCAAAAACTTGCTTAGCTTGCGCTTTATCTTGGGTATAATAAGCATTGATATGTGCTTGTCGGTAGCGAGGTGCATAGACCTTCCCTACTCCATTAAAAATACTCGCCTGAAACCGAATAGTACTTTCATCTACTCTTTTGTTCAAGGCAGGATCATTGACAGGGCCGTTCCATTGGTCATCCCCTTCTTTTCCTGTATAAATAGTCGGATGCATAAAGAAAACATCTACTGCTGCATTGGCCTGTTCGTTAGCAATTCCTTTAGGTGTTTTGTCTGCCTCATCTTGCTTGGTAGGCAATGCTGCCCAATAAAATGACTTGGAATAATCAGGTGCAGCAGCAGCTTTTTCTTCGCTAAAGTCACCTTGTGGAGTTACGAAAACAGATTTGCTGCAATTGGTAAAAATGAGTATGGTAAAGAATAGATAAAATGCGGATTTCATTAATTTGATTTTAAATGTTTAGGAAGAACACTTTTATAATGGTTATAGCTCTAGAATAGTTTATTCAACATTAATCAGACTGTCCAAAATTATCGCTTTTAAGCCCATTATTTGATACTATTGTCTAATAAATTGGAGATTTGGTAGTGATTAAGCTAATAAGAAACTATCATCATGATTTAATAAAAGAAAAACCAATAATTTCCTTACATTTACAACAATTCAATTTCAAGTTTCTAAACTATATGAAAATTACAGCCCAAGAATTATACACCAAATTAGTTGACGATTATAAAATTATTGGTCAGAAAGGAGTCATCAATTTTACATTAAAAGATCTAACTATCGAAGTAGAGACTAAAGATTCAGTTGGAAATTTAATTCAAGAGTGGTTAAAAGCATGGCTAAAAAAGAATAGTATCTCATTTCTAGAAAATAAGAATACACAAAAATTTCCTGATTTCTATTTGGATGAAATCGCTACAAAAAAGGGGCTTTTAGAAGTAAAATCTTTTGATTTCAAAAGGGGGCCAGGTTTTGATTTAGCTAATTTTGATTCCTATTGTAATTCTTTGCTAACAGATGCTTATCGAATAGATTCTGATTATCTAATTTTTGCTTATGAGTTAAACGGAAGCGAACTCAGTATTAAAGATGTATGGCTAAAGAAAATATGGGAATTAGCATGCCCTAGTAGTACCTATCCTATAAAAGTACAAGAAAAGAAAAAAATCATCTACAATTTACGACCTGCTACTTGGTATTCACAAAGAAGTAAATTCAAACCATTTAATAGTAAGGAGAAATTTATAGCAGCTTTAAATGATACAAGATATCAATACTCCCAAACTAGATTAGATAACTCTCATTGGCTTAGAAGAGTTTTAAAAAATTACGAAGATCATACAGGTATTGCCCTTAATGTTAAATGATTTGTTTTTGACCATATTTGTACAATCCTTTCTGTAACTGCTTGCATAACAGGCACGGCCACGGTGTTTCCTAATAAATCGAATGCCTCTTTCTCTTTCACTGGAATTTGATACCATTCTGGATAGCCAAAAAGGCGTAATCCTTCTCTAACAGATAATTTTCTCAACCCCTTACCATCAACCACAGCAATCCTAGATACATCTGTAGCAACCAAAGTAGGTGCTATATCATTTGGATCTAAGATTTTATTAATTTCAAAGCTTAATTTGCCCGTTACTATATTGTATCCTTTAGGCAAACTTTCGTCAAAAACACGATACTTTTTAATACCGCCATTTTCGGTTATTTCTCGTACTAGTTTCTTAGGATGTTCATATTTCAAATATCCTTTTTTAACTAAATCGTCTAATAATACTTTTAGTTTTTTGTGCGAAAAAAAAGTACTAATTTGAGCAAAAGTCAAAGACATTCCATCCATCCAATCTATTCCATTTTCTTCCGCCCATTTTTTCTTTCTGCGTTCTTTGAACAACTGATTTAGTAATTTTTTTTGCTGTTCGCTAACTTCTCCTTTTATTTCGATATCCCAACTATGAATATTATTTTTTCCTCCACGTTTATCTTTTATAGATTTCCCATACAATTCTTCAATAGAATAGTTTTGTAATAGTTTCTGGGTAAAATTAGTCTCCAATGTTTCTAATCCTGTTTCTAAAATTTCCTTAACTGCAGTTTTTTTAATAGGGAAATCAACTAAATCGATCTTCTTATCTTTTGTACCAACAATAAATACTCTTTTTCTTGATTGTGGCAAACCAAAATTAATTGAATCTAATAAATTATAAGTAACCTTATATCCTAATTCTTCTAATTTAAGAATAATAGTCTTCAAAGTTCGACCAATCTTATCTTTTTTGTTTTCTATATCATGCTTAAGTAAGCCTTCTACATTTTCTAAAATAAAACCATAGGGTTGTTTTGCCGCAAGAATTCGTTCAATTTCAAAAAATAAAGTACCTCGGGTATCTTGAAAGCCAAATCGTTTTCCACTAGCACTAAAAGGTTGACACGGAAAACCACCTAATAAAAAATCAAAATCTGGAATATCCTCATTTTTAACATTAAAAATATCTCCAACAAAATTTTCTCCACTAAAATTCTCCATCAATGTTTTGATAGCATAAGGCTTTATTTCCGAAGTCATCACACATTGAGTTTCAAAGCCTTTTGTTTGAAAAGCCTTTTCAAAACCCAATTTCATTCCTCCCATTCCTGCAAACAAGTCTATAAATTTAACTTTTCTATTATCCATTCTTTGTTGTTGTTCTATATTCAATAATCGGTTCTGCTGCAATCTTCAAATTTGAGTCATCAGCTACTCGAATCTGTAAAAAATCACACTCTAAAACATAAAGAGATTGTAAAAGAAAAGCTGCACTAAAAGTACCTCTGCTGATTTTACTATCAATGCTTGATTTTGTCTCTTCAATGCCTAGTTGATTCAATCTTTTAGCTAATTCTTCATGAGAAACCCCTCTCTTAATTAACTCAGATTTTATTAATCTCTTGGACCTACGTTTCCATGTATCCATAATTATATTTTTTTGCAAAAATGCAAAAAATAATGTAAAAATGAAATTTTTTTTAATTTTTAAAACAAAAAATATTTTATAATATAAAAAAACACAAATATACTAATTCATTTCTTTCTTATAAATAGTTTCCCCCTCCTTAATAGTCTCCAAAACTTGAATATTCTGAATCTCCTCAGCCGCCACCGTCAAAGGATTCTCCGCCAAAATCACAAAATCAGCTAACTTCCCTGCCTTAATAGACCCTTTCAAATGTTCCTGTTTATGTTGGTAAGCAGAGTTAATCGTAATTGCTTTCAGTCCCTCGTAAGGGCTTAGTTGTTGATCTTTGCCCATCACTCTACCTGCTCTAGAAGTACGATTAACCGTTGTACCTAATAAAAATAATTGGTCGATAGGTGTAACAGGAAAATCCGTGTGGTTCGTACAAACGATCCCCATATCCATCGTCGTTTTCATTGGACTAAGGAAGAATGCTCGTTCTTCTCCCAAATTATCGTAGTGCGTATCGCCCCAAAAGAAAGCGTGGTTGGTAAAATAGGCAGGGATCATTTTATGCTTTTTGTATAAATCTAATTGGTCAGGTCGAACAAATTGAGAATGGATAATCACACTTCTTAAATCTTCTGGCACGCTATCCATCGAGTCAATCACCGATTGGTGCGTATCTAAAAATAAATCAATGGCTCCATCTCCGTTAGCATGCGTAAATAACTGAATATTTTTATCATAACACTGTTTCATAATACCTCCCAATTGCGCTTTGGTCAAATTAGGAAAGCCCTTGCAATCATGAGCACAACCTGGTACTTCGGTCAAATACGGTTTGCTAAAAAAAGCCGTTTTACCTTGGGGAGAACCATCAGAAACAATTTTCACACCCGTTAATCTTAGTCGATCATTATTTTTACCAAAATCATTTAAATCATTTTTTAAAAAGTCTCCTAAATTTAAAAAACCAGCCAAGACTTCTACATCCAGTTTTAATTTTCCTGCTTTGTTCGCTTGTTTTAAAAATTGATAAGTCTTGTAATCTGTGAATCCATCTTGGGCAGTCGTAATACCATGAGAGGCGTACAAATCTTGGACCTCAGCTAATAAAACCATCATTTGTGCAGGTGTTGGTAAAGGCAATGCTTTCCTTGCTGCATAAACTGCTGTTTCTTGGACTAAGCCACTCGGTTCGTTAGAATTAGGCAGTCGGACAATCATTCCGCCGTCAGGGTTTGGCGTCGTTTCATCCATTCCAATCTGCGACAAAGCTCTACTATTGATAACGCCCATGTGTCCCGAAACGTGCATCAAAAAAACTGGATTGTCAGGAAAAGTGGCATCTAAATCCATCTTATTGGGGTGCCGTTTTTCGGCTAATAAATCGGGATCATACCCCCAACCTATGACCCATTCTCCTTTTCCAATATTGTTTTTTTCTTGGTGCGCTTTTAATTTTCGTACCATTCCTTTAATATCGGTAATGTCACTTACAGGAGGTGCAGAAATATTGGCTTGCCCCAATAAAACCATCCCCATCGCTATATGACTATGTGCATCAATGAATCCTGGTAATACCGTTTTTCCTTGTAGATCAATGACTTTCGTCGAATCTCCACTATGTCCCGCCACTAATGATGCTTCACTTACTGAAAGAATTTTTCCATTTTTTACAGCGACAGAAGTGGCTTTTTGTGTCTCGCCTTCCATCGTGATGACTGTGCCATTGTGGTAGATTAGGTCTGCTATTTCGCCTTTGGGTGTAGGTTGGCAGGCGAAGAATAACATGATTAGTAATAAGGAAAGTAGTTGTGTTAATTTTTGCATTTTGTTTTAATTTCGATTTGCAGAGACCTTGGAGATAGGCTGTTCAGAATTTGAAAATAGTTCCTCTATTTTTTAAAACCGATGAATTAAGTCTGGAGACTTAATTCGGATATCCAAGTCGTCTCCTGACGACATTTACCCCCAAATTTTTCAACCGATATTTCAAGTCTCCAGACTTGAAATCAATATTTACTGGTCTCCTGACCAGCGTACGTTGCTTGTCGTCAGGAGACGACTTGGATATAAGAATCAAGTCTAGAGACTTAATTCATCGGTTTTAAAAAACAGGAGAACTTTATTTTAAATACTGAACAACCTACCTTGGGGGTTTCGAAAACAGCCAAGGTCTAAAAAATAAATTCCCACAAGGTAAGATTAATTGCTATCTTGTCAAACATAATTAAAATGACTCATTTTGCTAGAAATAACTAAACATACAGCTCGCTCTTTTATTATAGACCATCAATTACCTGCTCCACAAAAAGGGAAAAAAGGAACGCTTTCTGTTATTGAGAACTTGGGATATGTGCAGATTGATACCATTTCTGTCATAGCACGGGCACATCATCATGTCTTGTGGACAAGAGTACCGAACTATCAGCCTGACTTTTTACAAACTTTAGTTGAAAAAGATAAAAAAGTCTACGATTATTGGGCGCACGCTGCCAGTTTTCTGCCGATGAAAGATTTTCGATTTAGCTTGTATCGAAAATGGGAGAAAAAGCAAAAAGACAAACATTGGTATACCAAAAATCCTAAAAATATGGCCTATGTTTTAGACCAAATTAAGGAGCGTGGTCCTATGATGTCCAAAGATTTTGATAAAGGAAATTGGCAACAAACACATGCTTGGGAAGTCCCACCTGTCAAACAAGCCTTGATGCATCTATTTATGGATGGGCAGATCATGATTGTTGGCAGGAAAGGCTTTCAAAAAATCTACGATTTACCTGAGCATTTTCTTCCTGCTAGTGTCAATACAGCTATGCCAACTAGAGCTGAATATATTGAGCATATTATTAGAAGAGATATTGGTTCGCATGGGCTGATTACGACCAAATCAATCGGGCATTTATTAAAAATTTCTATTTCAGAAAAGCAGGCGATTATTGATGAACTTCTAAAAACAGGCGAATTAACTCCCATTAGAATAAAAGGCTTAGAATCAATCACTTATTATGCCTTTACCAAAAAAATAGAAGGTTACAGTCCTAAAAAAAGTAGTAACAAATTACATATTCTTTCCCCCTTTGACAACCTCGTTATACTAAGAAATAGAGTACAACAAATATTTGATTTTTCTTATATTCTAGAATGTTATGTTACTGCAAAAAAGCGGAAGGTTGGGTACTTTAGTCTGCCTATTTTATATGGCAAAAACTTTATCGGACAAGTCGATTTAAAAGCAGACCGAAAAACAAAAATTTTGTGGATTCGAAATCTGATTTGGGAAGATTCCTTCAAACATTCTGATGCTGCTTATCAAGCATTTAGCAAAAAAATGCAAGCGTTTGCTATTTTTAACGGATGTGAAAGTATTCAGTCAGCAATAAAAGATAAGGCTTTGTTTTTTGTAGAAAAAAGCTAACTATTTAGCAACATAACTAATTAGACTTAATTTTTACCATTTAGATATTTAAGTTCATTTAGAACACGACTTAAATGCACTTAAATATCTAAATGGTAGAAAATATGAGTGGTAAATCTAGTTGGTGAATAGTTACGAAAAAAGCTAAAAAGCACAGTAAATAAGGTGCTAAAAGGCTGCAAACGTAAACAATCTTTTAGCTCCTTCGTCTATCTGTCCTTTTCCCTACTTCCCCCGATTGCCAAAGATGCATGCCCAAGACAAGTCCGCAAATCAACAGACCTAAAAATTCTCGAGTCAATTCAATATGTGGTTTTTCAGCCTTCATACTTTCAGTAATAGACTCTGCCCCTGAGTTTAACCAATCTAAAAAATCTGGTAGCAAGATACCTAAGCCGACAACACAACCAAGTAGCCCTAAACGAATCAACCAAGTATTGTAGATTTTCAAAGCCGCTAGTCCTGAAATTAAGGCAATATATAGATATACCACAATCCACAACCAAGGATCAGGATCATTAAATTGAAAGTAGGCAAAAAGGATAAATAGTAGAGTTAGTACAATGTTTACTATTTTCATGATGGATATTTTAGACAACCGTTTCCTAAAATTAACATAAATGAATATTGTTAAAAAATATATGCTATTAATAAATAATTCTTTCCTTATTTTTAGGTCAACTTTAAATGGGTAGAGATGAAGGTATCAGACATTTTGAAAATGTCCGATACCTATATTGGCTTTCAATCTGATGCCTTATCGTTATTAAAAGAAGATTCACACAAAATAAATTATGTCGATTAAAAAGATTTTACTAACCACTTTTTTATTGTTAATCCTAGTAGGTGGATATTTTGGCTATCAATTTTACCAACAAATGCAGCCTAAGCCGCTACCTATTTCGGAGGCAGATCGGCAGGCAATTCGATTAATGCCTTTGCCTGCTAAGTTGAAAATGAAGGGAGACAATACCTTTTTAGAATTGACCGATTTTTTTGGTGCAAAAGCGGAAGGGGTAGGCGCTGATGATTTACGTATTAGAAAAGCTATACGCCGAATGAAAAAGCAAATCGGCGATATGACTGAACAAAAAGTCAATACTAAATCTGACCAAGTTAACCTTATTATAAATTGCAAAAATCCATCTAGTGAAGTTCCATCTTTAAGAGAGGATGAATCTTATACATTAGAAGTAACTAAAGAAAAAGCAGTTTTAAATGCCAATACGGTTTATGGTGTTTTAAGAGGGGTAGAAACTTTTTTACAACTCATTTTTATTAGCAACGACCGAACTTTTGTACCGACCTTGAAAATCGAAGACAATCCACGTTATCCGTATCGAGGTTTGATGATCGATGTTTGCCGACATTGGATTCCTAAGAAAGTCATTCTACAGAATTTGGATGCGATGGCAGCAGTAAAGTTAAACGTACTACACCTTCACCTTTCTGAATATCAAGGATTTAGAGTAGAAAGTAAAGTTTTTCCAAAATTGCATGAATTGGGGTCAAATGGAAATTATTATACCCAAAAAGATATACAACAAATTGTAAAATATGCGGCAGAAAGAGGTATTCGAGTGATTCCAGAATTTGATTTACCCGGTCATTCTACCAGTTTTTTAGTCGGTTATCCAGAATTAGCAGCAGCTCCAGGCCCTTATGAATTGGATACTTTATATGGTATTCTTCCGCCCGTTTTTGATCCGACCAAAGAGGCCGTTTATACTTTCTTAGATGCCTTTTTTGAAGAAATGGCAACTTTATTTCCTGATGAATATATGCACATTGGAGGTGATGAGGTCAATACGACTGATTGGGAAAATAGTCCAACGATTACAGCATTTATGAAAGCAAATAATATTGCAGATTATGATGCACTACACGTTTATTTTAATCAACGATTACGAAAAATATTAGCCAAGCATGGCAAAAAAATGATGGCTTGGGATGAAGTATTGCATCCAGATTTGGATAAAAATGTGATGGTACAAAGTTGGCGAGGACATAAGTTTTTGTTTGATGCAGCTCGACAAGGGCAGCCGACAATTCTCTCTGCAGGATTATATCTAGATCATAAATTACCCGCCTCCAAACATTATGAAATTAATCCTAGCGTCTTACCTGGCGCTGTAACCATTGAGCCAGATTCGTTAAATTGGCAGACTTGGAAGATTGATTTGCAAGTTAGCGAAACGACCATTCATGGCAGCATGACCCTTTACGGAACAGGGGATCAATTAAGAGGTGTTTTTAATTTCAGGGACAATTTACAAGAATTCAAACAAGCTACTTTGGACAATAATAACTTAGCGTTTAGTTATGAAAGTAGCTATGGAAAAATAGACGTAGAAAGCACCATAAAAGCAGATCAATCAATAGAAGGAACAATGGGCTTAGGCATTCTTTCTTTTCCTTTCAAAGGAGAAAAAGTTGGTGGTAATGATATGGCAGGAACAACCGCTCCACCTTTAGAAAAAATAGAACCATTGACGGAAGAACAAGCCAATTTAATCTTAGGTGGGGAGGCTTGTATGTGGTCAGAAGTTGTCGATGAAAACTCTATCAATTCCAGAATTTGGCCTAGAACAGCGGCTATTGCTGAAAAATTATGGTCGCCTTCTGAATTAACGGAGAATAAGGAGGATATGTACCGTAGATTAAATGCTTTCGAAATTTATCTAAAAGAAAGAAGTTTTAATTTGAGTAGTCAATACGTTTTAAAACTGGCAAAATTAACAGAAAAACATCCTATCTTTTTACAACAAGTCAAAGATTTTGTAGACCTCTTGGAAGAAGTCAAATATTATAATCGAATGGCAGCTTATAAGCCTTTGACGACTAATATTCCATTAACTGAAATAGCAGATATTGCCCGCCCCGAAAGTTATGATGCTAAAATATTCAACCAAACCGCATCAGCTTATGCAGCCAATCCTTCTGATCAAAAAGCGCATAAAACACTAGAATTTAAATTGGCAAGAATGATTGAAAATCATCAATTACTCGAACCATTTTTTGACCATTCGCCAGCGATGAAAAAAGTAGAAGATTTATCCTTAAGATTAAAAGTCGCTTGCGAAAGTGCTTTGACTTGTTTGACCAAACGCAATGGAAATGGGTTGATTACTAAAGAAGAAAGAGCACAGCATCAAGCAGCAGTTGAGGCTGCGGCTATTCCACAAGCAGGGGTCGAGATTGCTATTATTGAGGGATTACGAACGTTAGTGAATTTATAATTGATGGCTATTTTTTGAATACTTTAATTGCGGTCTGCCCATTTGGCGAAGTCAATTTTAAGAAATACACACCTGTTGATAAGTATGTTGGTAAGTCGATTTGCTGTTGATAACTACCCGCTTGTTGAAATTTATTTTGGAGGTAAGT
>CALDTJ010000280.1 GCA_937924145.1 uncultured Saprospiraceae bacterium | reverse complement strand
AAAATTAAAAATATTAGACATTGGGCTTTTAGAAGAATATGAGCAATCAATTGATTTTGATCCATTAAAAAAGCTACGCCTAAAAACTAAAGAAAAATTAGCTTTTGATTATTTTGAATTTTATAGATCCGTATCAAGTGTTTATTCCTCAAAAATAGAAGGAGAAAATGTAGAAGTTGATAGTTACTTAAAGCACAAGTTTCTAAAAGTTCCTTATGAGCCAGACTATACCAAACGAGCCGATGATTTATTCGAGGCTTATAAATTAATTGAGCGAAAAAAATTATCTGCAAAAAATGTACTCAAAGCCCATACCTTATTAAGTAAAAATTTATTAGCAGCTAACGCCAGAGGGAAGATTAGAAACAACCCAATGTTCGTGTTAAACTCAGCAGACAGAATTGAATATGTCGCATGTGATCAATGGCAAGTTCAGCAAGAATGGGATAAATTATTTTCGGATATAAAAACATTACAAAAAAAGACGCTTTCAACCGTAGAAACCTTTTATTATGCTGCTCTAATTCATTTAGTCTTTTTGAAAATTCACCCTATGCAAGATGGCAACGGTCGATCCGCAAGGCTTATTGAAAAATGGTTTTTATTAAAAAAAATAGGGAAAAATATTACAGCACTTGAATTGGAGAAGAATTACTTTATACACAAGCAAGCATATTACGATAATATTCGACAGTTAGGATTGGAGTATACAACCTTGGATTATTCACAATCGCTCGATTTCCTTCTAATGACTATAAAAAGCTTGAAATAATATCACTTAAACACCTCGGAAACCTTCATCTTAAAACCTTTAATTACTTCCTCAGCAGAGCAAATGTCATCACCTTGTCGAATTTGACTATCTATTCCTCTATACACATGAATCTCTTTAGCCTCTGGGTAAATTAGCCAGATTATTTTTACTTTTGCTGCTCGATAGTCTTGTAATTTTTTGACTAATCTATTCACTTGATCGGTAGAAGAAATTACCTCTATCACAAATTGAGGAATAGAAGCAGCATTACTTTTATCTGCTCTAATTTGTACTTTGGTAAAAAAAGCAATATCAGGTCTACGATGTTGTTTATTGAAAAAAGTATCAACCTCCGCAATAAACCTTCCATTAATTGACTGACTTTTTTTCAAATCATCAAGAAAGTCGGCAAGATTATCAAAAATATAGGATTGTGTTTTGTCAATTGATCTAGGTGTTTTCTCAACGCACCCATCTACCCATTCATACTTATACTTATCTTCTCTAGACAAATACTTTTTCTGAAAAGTCTCCCACGAAATCTTCTTTTTAGTTGGTGTTTTTTTAGGTTGTTTATCTGGCTGTTTACTCGCAATTGCTACCATAAGCATATCTTTTTAACCAAAAATAAGAAAATTTTCATTAAAAAAAGGTAGGAAAACAAATTTGATACTACTTATTTTGCCTCAGTCATTTCTGCATAGCTAATCCCCCAAAGCCCCAAAAAGGTCAGTAAACCATTCAAAATCAACAGTTCAAAACCAAACTGGTAACCGAATAGTAATAGTTCGGAATTAGCATTGATAATATAGGTAAGCACAGGCGCAGCAATACAAACATAAGGTGCATAACTATCTATCAAAGTTCGTTTAGTGTAGAATCCAAAAGCATATAGTCCCAATAAAGGCCCATAGGTATAGCCCGCTACTTTGAAAAGTGCGGCAATGACAGATTCATCATTGATAAACCAAAAGACTAGGATCACTAAAAATAATAGGAAAGAGAACCCGATATGTACTTTGAATCGAGTTTGTTTCTTCTCTTCTTCTGGTGCGTCACTTTTTTCAAAACCTAGAAAATCGACACAAAAAGAAGTCGTCAAAGCGGTTAATGCAGAGTCAGCACTAGAATAAGCTGCTGCAATCAACCCTAAAATAAAGACAATACCAATCGTTGGCGAAAGATGTTGTAAGGCGATAGTAGGATATAATAAATCTCTTTTTTCTGGAATATCGATCCCAACTTGATTAGCATAGGAATATAATAAAACGCCCAAGGTCAGGAACAATAAGTTAGCAAAAACTAAGATCACACTGAACCAAAACATATTTTTCTGGGCATCTCCAATATTTTTACAACTCAAATTCTTCTGCATCATATCCTGATCCAATCCAGTCATTACGATAGCAATAGAAGCACCTGCCAAAAACTGTTTAAAGAAGTTTTTGGGATCACTCCAACCACCTTCAAAAAAGAAAGTTTGACCATATTGACTTTCATTGACCGTCGTCAAAATATCGCCAAAAGAAAGGTCTAATTTACCTCCAATTGCAATTAATGTAAGTGTAACAGCCGCCAACATACAGAAGGTTTGCAGCGTATCTGTCACTACGATAGTTTTGATACCACCTTGAAAAGTATAGATCCAGATAAGGAAAATCGTGATTAAAATTGTCCCCCAGAAAGGAATTCCAAAGGCATTCATGACAAATTGCTGTAAGACAATCGCCACCAAGTACAATCTAAATGAAGCTTGAACTGTACGAGAAAGCAGGAAAAAACCAGCGCCTGTTTTATACGAGGATACCCCAAATCGTTCTTCTAAATAAGTATAGATAGAAGTCAAATTCATCCGATAATACATCGGCATTAGGACGGTTGCAATCACCAAATACCCCAACAAATAGCCAAAAACCATTTGCATATAAGAAAACTGACTCGCCTCTACCCAACCAGGTACTGAAATAAAGGTCACTCCGGATAAGGAAGCACCTACCATTCCAAACGCTACTAAATACCAAGGTGATTGTCGCCCAGCAACAAAGAAGTCAGTATTATCCGCCTTTTTTCCTGTGAAATAAGAAATAACCATCAGCAACGCAAAATAGGCCGCGATAATGCCAACTATTATCTCAGGTGTTAATTGATTATTCATTCTCAGAATTCCCTAGGGAATTATTTTTTGTATTTTGTGTAATTATCATGTTTTCTCAAAAGGTCGCAAAGGTAACAACTCTACTCGTAAAACAAAATAACTGATATTTTTTCAAACAGCCGAATATATATAATTAATTTCTATTAACCAACTGACTATCAAATTAATAGATACTAACAATACAATTAGTCCTATCTAAAGTTCAAATCTCTCGTTAACTCGTTTTCCTGTAAAGTGGTCTTCGTCTGTGCATCCAAAATAAAACCTGTTTCTAAAAAAGTATTACGGGCCGCAAAAATGCCTAAACCATTGGTTAAATTCGTATAATTCGGAATAACTTGTGCGCTAGTAATACCTGTATTAGCTTGCCCAACATTGATATAATTGAACAGTTCTTCTCCACCTGCATCAATTCTTAGATCAATTGTTTTCAAAACTCTTTGTAAGGTAGGATCAACTGAAATATTATTATTTAAAAACTGGTAAAATGCTATACCTTCTGGTTCAACTCGATTTGGTCCATCTACGGCAGTGATACTTTCTCCTAAACTCCATTCAATTGATTTTTCTACAACAGAGTTTGGGTCATTCGGATTAAATTCTTCATAATGAATCACCATCGCTACATCAAACAACTTAGCCGTTTCATCAGCTCCCCAAACAATCGTTATTTCATCATCAGTCAAAATACGAATAGGCGGTTTTTGATTGCCTGGAATTGGTCGATTTAGTCGCAAATCACCAACGATAGGAGTAGTTGCGGTAGTTAATAATTCATCTCCATTCGATTGGCGAATATTTAAGCGATAGGTCTCTTCCGCTCTCAAATTAATATTAGCAGCCGTTATGCCGTATAAAATATTTGGGTCCGTCGCAAAAATGCCTGGCTCTCTTTCCAATCCTAATTGGCTGGCATCTACTCTTTCCAAGAGGAATGCTTGCCCACTATTTTCTCTTACTAATTCTACTATAATATCTTCGAAGTAAAGTTGACTTGGATCTTGAGCTAATTCCAAAGCAGACGTTTGTTCATCAATAAATGCTTTTTCAACTCTAATATAATGGACCTCATCCGCTCTAGATAAAACACCATAGACAATAGGAATCTCTTTAGTAGGAGCAGTCAATTCAAATTCGTTTGAACAAGAAAAGAAAGAAAGTAGGCATAAAAAGGGTAAAATATATTTCATAAAAATAAAATGTATTGACTTATTTTGTCTTGCTAATAACGCTAAACCGAGTTTTAAAATTTGTCTACAAAAGTACAATCTTAATATTTCTTTAAAATTTCAATTTATTTGTCTGGTCTAGTCACTTTCTTTTCCTACTTTCGTCTCAACTATAAAGCTTAGGGACGATAAATATAAATTTATTTTCTGTCCCCTTAATTTAAAGCAAAAGTCCTACTCCCAAAAAAATTAAAAAATTTATTAAAACATTTTATGTCTGTACACAAAAAAGATGTTAAGAGAATCACTACTCACGTTTTGCGGTCAATGAAAGAACAAGGAGAAAAAATTGCTATGCTAACTGCTTATGATTATTCTTCAGCAAGGATTTTAGACGAGGGTGGAATAGATGTACTATTAGTCGGAGATTCTGCCTCCAATGTAATGGCAGGTCACGAAACTACGCTACCGATTACCTTAGATCAAATGATTTATCATGCTCAATCGGTGGTTCGTGCAGTAAAAAGAGCTTTAGTAGTGGTGGATTTACCTTTCGGTTCCTACCAAGGAAACTCCATGAAAGCCTTAGATTCAGCGATTCGAATTATGAAAGAATCGGGCGCACACGCTGTGAAATTGGAAGGCGGCGCGGAGATTCAAGAATCTATTAAGCGTATTTTATCTGCGGGTGTCCCTGTAATGGGGCATTTGGGTTTGACTCCACAATCTATCTATAAGTTTGGCACCTATACGGTAAGAGCGAAAAAAGATGAAGAGGCAGCACGCTTACGATCTGATGCCAAATTATTAGAAGAATTAGGTTGTTTTGGTTTAGTTTTAGAAAAGATTCCAGCACATTTAGCAACAGATGTCTCTAGAAGCATAAATATCCCAACCATTGGAATCGGTGCTGGTCAAGGCACAGACGGACAAGTATTAGTGACGCATGATATGCTAGGTATCACAAAAGACTTCAAACCTCGTTTCTTAAGAAGGTATGTAGAGCTGTTTGATGTCATCAAAGGAGCAACAGAAGATTATATTAAGGATGTAAAATCTGGTGATTTCCCGAATGAGAAGGAGTC
>CALDTJ010000279.1 GCA_937924145.1 uncultured Saprospiraceae bacterium | reverse complement strand
TGATTCAACTCGTCTTTTTCTCTTCTGGAAATCTGTTTGCTTTTAGATTTTTCTACTAGTTTATCAAACCTAGATTGCATTTCAGAAGTAGCCTGAATAGCCAATATTTTTTCAGGCTCTAATTGAGCAAGAAGTCCTGCGACTTGATCATAAACATTATAAATGGTTGTCATTCTACACTTGTTTTATCCAAAAATAAACAATTCGTCAAACATTTCAAAGTATAAATTGAGTAAGTCAAGTTGGTATAACAATGATCTGATCTCATAAAGGAACAAATTTACATATATCCAACAGTCGTTTTTTATAAATATATAAAAGGATTATTTTTGCAGTCAATATTTAAAAATTGGCAGAACTATTTGTATTTGCAGGGTGTTATCCCATTCTAATAACAAATAATTAAGAAACCAGACTATAATTTTTTCGTCAATAGATATAGTATTAACAAAGCTTTTTAAAAAATAGAAATGATAGAGACAGATATTTTAGTAGTAGGAGCAGGACCATGTGGATTATTCACGGCATTCGAGGCTGGATTATTAAAGCTACGATGTCACTTTGTAGATTCTTTGCCTATTCCAGGAGGACAATGTGCAGAGATTTATCCTAAAAAACCTATTTACGATATTCCAGGTTTTCCATCCGTACTAGCAGGAGAGTTGATTGACAACTTAATGAAACAAATTGAGCCGTTCAACCCTGGATTTACTTTAGGAGAGCGAGCAGAGTCTTTAGAAAAGCAAGAAGATGGAGCTTACATTTTAACAACGAGTAGAGGCACAAAGATTAAAGCACCTGTGATTGCTATTGCAGCAGGATTAGGTTGTTTCGAGCCACGTAAACCACCAATTAGCAATATCGTTGATTTTGAAGATAAAGGAGTTGATTATATTATTAGAGACCCAGAGAAATATAGAGGACAGAAAGTAGTGGTCGCAGGAGGAGGAGATTCTGCTTTAGATTGGACAATTATTCTAGCAGATATAGCCGATGAAGTAACTTTGGTTCACCGTCGAACTTCCTTTAGAGGTGCATTGGACTCTGTAGAAAAAGTAATGGATTTAGCGAAAGCTGGAAAAATTAATGTCATTACGGAGGCGCAAGTTGTAGGCTTGCAAGGAGACGGCAACTTAGATAGCGTGACCATCAAACATAAAAAGGATGGAGAATCTGCTAAAAAAGCGGATAGTTTTATTCCATTATTCGGTTTGTCACCAAAATTAGGTCCGATCGCAGAGTGGGGATTAAATATTACGAAGAATGCGATAGAGGTAGATACGTTTGATTATAGCACGAATGTGCCTGGTATTTATGCAATTGGCGATATCAATACTTACAAAGGCAAGTTGAAGTTGATTTTATGTGGATTCCACGAGGCAACTTTGATGGTACAATCTGCATTCAAGCATATTTATCCTGATAAGAAATTAAGCTTTAAATATACGACTGTCCAAGGGATCGAAGGATTGCCAGCTGAGACGCCCGCAGCAGTTTAGTAACGAGCAAATAATAAAATATTTTTAATAGAATGGAAGAAGATTTAATAAAAATTACGGTGACGGATAGGGAAGGGGTAGTCCACGAATTAGACGCACCAACAGATATGGCGATGAATGTCATGGAAGTCTGCAAAGCACATGAGTTGCCTGTAGAAGGAACGTGTGGCGGCATGGCATTATGTGCCTCATGTCACGTATATGTGAATTCAGATCATGAGTTATCAGAGGCATCAGATGATGAGGAAGATATGTTAGATCAAGCATTCTTTGTAGAAGATAATAGTCGTTTAGGTTGTCAGATAAAAATAAAAGCTGAATTAGAAGGCTTAAAAATAACTTTAGCTCCTGTTGGAGACTAATTTTATTAGATAAAAAATAAAAAGAGGGGTATCAGTTTTTATGAATTGATAACCCTTTTTTAATGCATTTTTTTTGTATTAAATAGCTGACAGCCCCTCGAAGGGCTGTCAGCTATTTATACATTATTGTCTAAATCTTAATCAGAAAATAGCGACTTTAAATACTTCTTGCAAACCTTCTGTTTGGACTAATAAAAAATAATAGCCAGTTGATAAATCAGCTACGTTTACATTTTTATTAAAATCAAATTGATTTCTTTTAAGAATTTGCCCATTGGTATTAATCAATAAAAAATTAACTCCTCTTTTGGTTGTTTGAATATTTATCTCTTGATGTACAAGGTTTCCATTTAGTTGTACCCAATCAACTTTCTCAATATCCTTAATATTGGTAATGACACAATTTGCATCCCCTTCTTCAAAAGTTCCATCTTCCTTGAAAAAAGCGCGTTCTGCCAAAGTCGCATCCACTGTAAACGGGTTTAAATTGCCTTGATAACTAGCGATTAGATTGTTGCGACGAATCTCTTTTTCACTGACAGGATCTGCCTGGTGCCATTGCAGTAGAATCTCTTTTTGTCTCGGAAAAAAATTAGGGTCTGCTTGTTCCGCTTTTTGTTGATAAATGGTATAAAAATAAAAAACAGACCTTGCAATATCACCTTTTACAGATTCTCTAGGTTCAAATACACAGCTCTCTTCATCTTTTTCACTATACTCGTCAATATCCATCGTTGGTATTTGAGATAATCGTTCGCCTAAAATATACCAAAATTCAGTATCGCTATCTTCAATATCGCCAAATATACAACTACCTCTTGCACTATTGACCGTCACTTTAGAGGGGTACAAATTATGCATATCACTTCTGCCAGGTTCATCTCTCGCCCCTCTTGATTGCGGATATACGTGTTCGGCATTAATCCCTCTTTCGTTTTGAAATGCAGAAATACTAGGATCTACGCCAGCCTCTAGAGTGACCGTAAAATCGGTATAAATACCCGATAGTTCCGATCCATTATTATCAATTTTTGAATAAAGCGTATCTCTAGCAGGGCCATAACCAAGTGTCAAATCAGGAGCATATAGTTGCCGAACTGCATCAATCAACGGCTGTCCAGATTTGCAAGATTCAATAATATTTTGCCCAGAAAGAAGGGTGGAAAAGGTGATTAAAAACAGCGTCAGGTAATTTTTCATAAACTAGGTTTGGATGATTTACATCAAAAGTAGTTTGAAAAATTGTATTTCTTTTATAATAAAAAAATCAATTTAGATATGGTCAGCAATTTAGCAATTCGCATCATCCAGTGACTTCCCATCACTGGATAATTTTAAAAAGGGAATATTTTTCAAAATTACTAGATGACGGGAAGTCATGCAGTAATTAGGTAGCCACTGCCTGCATCAATAAAGCACAAATATAAGCCCCATAAGTCCCCAAAGCATAGCCCAAAACAGCCATTAGTACACCAACAGGTGCCAAACTAGGACTAAAAGCAGAGGCAACAACAGGCGCAGAGGCAGCCCCTCCAATATTCGCTTGCGAACCAACTGCCACAAAAAAGAAAGGGGCTCGAATAATTTTAGCGGTAATTAATAAGACCGCAATATGTATCATGATCCATAATAAACCGACGGCAAAAAGCCCTAAATTGTCGAAGACATCACCGATATTCATGTGCATACCAATAGTCGCTACAAGAATAAAAATGCAGATCGTCCCCCACTGAGAGGCACCGACGCCTTCGATTCGTTTCGCTTTAGTAAAAGAAAGGGCAAAACCAATAGTTGTAGAAAAAACGATTAACCAAAAGAAATGACTTTTTAAAGAAGTCAATTTTAAATCCTCTAATAATGGAGTGTATTGTTTCATGAAAGCAGAAACAACATCTGCTCCAAAATGAGATAATCCTACTGCACCGAAAGTGATACCAAGCATCACAAAAAGAGTCGTAGTAGTAGGCATTTCTTCGATACTTGCACGATAAGCAGCAACTTTTGCCTTCAAATCTTCGATAGCAGAGGCATCTGCTTTTAACCATTTATCTAGTCTATCCGAAATATTCACTCCGTATAATAAAAAGCCTAACCAGATATTAGCCACTAAAACATCGACGACGACCATTGTAGTAAAAATACTACCCACATCAAAAATCTCTTTCATCGCTGTTTGGTTCGCTCCACCGCCAATCCAACTTCCTGCAATGGTGGATAATCCACGCCAAATTTCATCTGGACTAGCTTGGAAAAAGCCTTCTGGTGCTAAATACAAAACCGTAAAAAGTGCAATTGGACCACCAATAACGACCCCTAAAGTAGCCGCAAAGAACATAATGAGTGCCTTTGGACCAAGGTTGATAATTCCTTTAAAGTCAATGCTAATACAAAGTAAAACTAAACTAGCTGGCAATAAATATCGAGAGGCGACAAAGTATAAATTAGAGTGTTTGACGTACGAATTATACTCAGATGCTGCGATCCCATTCGTGTCTAAAAAATATTTGATTTGTCCAAAAGACATATTATCTGACGGTAAAGTCAGCCCTTTTTGACTCAAAAACTCCATGAAAGTTGGGTCAAACCATTCTGATGCCACTAAGCCTAAAGGCCAATGCAATAATGCAGGTAGGAAATAGCACAAAAGCAGGGTAGGCACATAGGTATAGAATTTCTTCCAACCGTCGCTTTCAGAATTAGAAGTATAAAATACAAATGCTAGAATGAGCATGAGTAAACCAAAAACAACAGCATCATTTGTGAAAAAGGGTTCCATGGAAACAGGATGACAGGATTTTCAAGATTAACAAGTAAATCGTGAGTGACTTTGAAATCAAGAAATCGGAAATTAATAATAAACCAAGGTTACGAAAATATCTTGGATTGTCTTCTATTTTTTCTGCATAAAATGTCTTGTTGCCAATGAAAGAATAAGCTTTACATGATTTTCTAGTTAAAAATTCGTTTCTAATTCAACAAAAAATAAGAAATTATTACTTTTGCAGAAGTAAACAAACAATTTAGTTAAAATCGACAGTTTTTAGGAGGGTAATCAAAGTCGTTCACGACCTATCCTGTTAATCCTGTCAAAGGCAACCCATCCGCTTTGCGGTTCACTCCCTTGAATGTTTCCCAAACATTCATCCTGCGGATTCGGTCGCTCATTCTGTAAATTATGGCATTAACATTATTAGACGGAGTTGATACAGTAGAAGGAATTACCCGAAAGGAATTTCAAGAAAACTACATGATACCGCAAAAGCCGGTTATCATCAAACATTTTTATGGTAAAGATTCACCATTGTATAATAAATGGGGATTCGACTTCTTTAAAAAAGAATTGGGACATCTAGAGGTTGGCGTATATGATATGGAAGGCGAAAAACGTCAAGACGATCGTTCCTACAAAGGAGCGAATAATAAGATGAAATTTGGCGACTATTTGGATATGGTGCAAGCTGGCCCTACTTCCAAACGCTTATTTTTGTTCAATGTCTTTAAGCATAAAAAAGAATTGCACCAAGATTTCACCTTTCCTGACGTAGCAGATAAGGTATTGAAATTCTTGCCGCTGGCTTTTTTTGGTGGAGCAGGTGCGGTGACTCGTATTCATCGAGACATGGACAATTCTAATGTCTTTTTGACAGAATTGGCGGGTAATAAAAGAGTTGTTCTGTTTGATCCAAAGTATTCTGATTTGATGTATCGGTATCCATTTGGGACGCATACTTCGATTGATATTAATAACCCTGATTACGAAAAATTTCCAGGTTTGGATAAAGTAACGGGATATGATTGTACGATCAAAGCGGGAGATACGATTTTTATGCCTTCTGGTTGGTGGCATCATATTGAATATCGAACGGCAGGGATTGGATTTTCTGTTAGATCTTTGAGTCCACAAATTAGTGGTCGCTTGAAAGGTTTTTATCAAATCGGGGTATTGACGCATATTGATGAATTGATGCGAATACTTTTTAGAGACAAATGGTTTGAGACTAAGAAGAAAATTGCGCATAGACGCGCCAATGATGCTATGGCGGCTTTGAGTTAGTAGAGGTGAGACAGTGAGAAGTGAGAAGTGAGACAGTGAGAAGTGAGACGGTGAGAAGTGAGAATAGCGGAAGCTTGCAAGTTCGGAAAAATTAAGCAAATATATATACTGAAAAATGGCGATGTTCTAATCATAGAATGTCGCCATTTTACATCAATATGGATCAATCCATCCTTTAGCAGTTCTTGCTTTCTCACACCTCTCACTTTCTCACCTCTCTTATAATCTCACCTCTAATATAAAAACCCAAATGTCTATTTTCTCGTTAATAGTTGTTAAAAATACTTATTTGTAAAAGGCAAAGCCTATTTTTGGGCAAATTTTCACCCGATACTAAAACCTTAATCAGATATGTCAAAACCGACTAAAAAGAAGTCTTATAAGGAAGACCCACCACCAATTTTCCAATCTTGGAATCAGATGTATGTTTTTGTCTTAGTGTTACATATCATCATCGTTTCTCTTTTCTATATGTTGACCAATGCTTATTCTTAGGAATTTGGTGGTCAAAAACTTAAAATTCTCATCATCGAAATATTGAAATTGCATTCATCTTAAAATGCCTGATTGTAAGTAAAAACTACTTTTAGATTTTGACTTTTAAATTTTCAATTTTAGATTTCGACAATTAAACCCTACTAATGAGTCCTATTGATTGGATTATAATGCTCGGTACTTTGCTCGGAATTGTCGCTTATGGCGTCTGGAAAACCCGCAAAGTAGATAGTGTACAAAGTTATTTATTAGGCGATAGAGATTTGCCTTGGTGGACGATTGGTTTGTCGATTATGGCGACCCAAGCAAGTGCGATTACCTTCTTGTCTACCCCTGGACAAGCTTATGAAAGTGGGATGGGATTTGCCCAATTTTACTTTGGTTTACCTTTGGCAATGGTGATTTTGGCGATTTTCTTCTTACCCATTTATTATCGACTAAAAGTATATACTGCCTACGAATATTTAGAGTCTCGCTTTGATTTGAAAACGAGAACTTTAACCGCTATTTTATTTTTGGTACAAAGAGGGTTAGCAGCAGGTTTGACGATCTATGCCCCTGCCATTATTTTGTCTACTATATTAGGTTGGAACTTACAATTGACGATCTTGTTTATCGGAGCAGTCGTGATTTTTTATACCGTAATGGGGGGGACAAAAGCAGTAAGTGTCACTCAGAAACAGCAGATGATTATCATTTTAGGGGGGATGTTTATAGCGGCAATTATCACTTTATTCAAATTGCCAGAAGATGTCTCGTTTAGTGATACGCTAAACATTGCAGGAAAAATGGGAAAGTTAGAGGTCGTAGACTTTAATTTTGATTTAAGTAAACGATATAATATCTGGTCGGGAATGATCGGTGGCGTATTCTTATTCCTCTCTTATTTCGGTACAGACCAGTCTCAAGTCCAACGATATTTATCAGGAAAATCATTGACTGAAAGTCGATTGGGTCTATTATTCAATGGTATTTTCAAAGTTCCGATGCAGTTTTCTGTATTGTTTGTGGGTATTTTAGTATTCATTTTCTTCTTATTTACCAAACCGCCTGTACACTTCAATAAAGGGAATATCAATAGTCTAAAAGGAACACAATCGGAGTTGGCCTATCAAGATTTGGAGCAACAATACGATCGAGTTTTTGAGAGTAAGAAAATTGCAGTCAATGATTTAATGACCGCTTTTGATAATGAAAATCAAACCGCAATTGCGGCAGCTCAAACAAGGGTTAATAACTTTCAAGAACAAGAGAATTTAATTCGAACAGAGGTTGACAATCTAATTGTCAAAGAAAATCCATCTGCTAAAACGAAAGATACCGACTATGTTTTCATTACGTTTATTATGAATTATTTACCAGTTGGTTTAATCGGTTTATTATTAGCAGTCATTTTTTCTGCGGCGATGTCTTCTACGGCATCCGAGTTAAATGCATTAGCGACGACTACCGTGATTGATTTGTATAAACGAAGTATTGTAACGGAAAAAAGCGACGCTCATTACTTAAGTGCCTCTAAGTGGATTACGATTATGTGGGGCGGGGTTGCGCTCATTTTTGCCTCTACAGCAGGGCTTTTTGATAATTTAATTCAAGCAGTAAATATCATTGGTTCTTTATTCTATGGAGCTATTTTAGGAATATTTTTATTAGCTTTCTTTTTCCAAAAAAGAGATAGTAAATCTTTGACTTTGGGGAGTTTTACAGGAGCTGTTTTAGGGGCTATCGCAGTTGGCCTATATACTGGCGAGTTGAATGCAGATGCTGCTATTTTTGGAGGTGTTATGGGAGGACTACTAGGACTAATAGCGATTTATGCATTTTTTAGAGGAATCAGTTCCAATGCAGTATTTTATGGAGCTGTTTTAGGAGAAATTGCAGTATTGTATATTTTCTATTTAAATTCTAATGGCACCATCAATATCTCTTATTTATGGTTAAATCTGATTGGTTGTGTCTTGGTTATTTTATTTGCTATGATCTTGCAGGCTACGGGGTTGGCAGGTAAAGTGAATCGGTAGCACAGCCTTTAGGCTGTTCGGTTTGGGCTCGGTTTGGCGGCCTTTAGGCCGCTTAGAGAATAAAAGCCTAAAGGCTTTTGAACGGAACAGGCTAAAGCCTGTGCTACCAGAAAGCAACGACCCTTTCTACTAACCAAAAGCTAGCCATAATACCCATGGCATAAGGCAAAATCTTCCATGTCCATTTAGGATGTGGAAGATTTATTTTTTTAAGTACTTGCCACAAAATCATGATAATCCCAATAAAGATTAACTGTCCTAATTCTACACCAACATTAAAAGTAAATAGAGCCAAAGGCACTTCTTTCTGAGGAAATCCAATCTCGCTCAAAGCACCTGCAAAGCCGAATCCATGTAATAAACCAAAGGTAAAGGCAACGATCCACGGATGCTTAGCGGTCAAACTTTCTTTCCCTTCTTTCAAAGAAATATATTCTTTAGCTAGAAACACAATACTCAAGGCAATGACTGCCTCAACGGGTGCTTGAGGTACTTTTATCAAATCAAAGGTTGCAGCACCTAAGGTAATACTATGCGCCAACGTAAAAGCCGTAATCGTCTGAATTAAAGGCTTAATTCCTTTTACTAGAAGTAATAGTCCCAAGACAAATAATAAATGGTCAATCCCAATAAGAATATGCTCAATTCCCAATAAAATATAGAGTTGAATGACTTCCCATTTATTAGGTTCTTTGGGAATGACAGCTTGTGCTTTATCTGGTTGTAAGAGCAAGGTATAAGAGCTTTCATCTAACAAATTGATTTGCACCAAGACATCTACTAAAGTCAAGTCCAAGCCTTTGATTGCGATCTCTTTTCCATTCAATCCTTCTGTATAAATCCCTTCATATTTTCGGATATAAGCATCGGGTAGGAACTCGTCATCTATTTGTTTTAGGGTGAAATTATCAGGTAGGATTGGATCAATTCTAGGGGCTTTATTGCCTAATAGAGGGATTTTCCAAAGGACTTGATAACTAGTTTCCGTGGTTTGTTTTATTTCTAGATAGGCAGGGCGTATTTCGTGGGCGTAGGTGTTTATGGAGAATAGGAATAGCAATACTAGAGTTATCCTCCCCTTGACCCCCTCCAAAGGGGGATAACCTCCTACTGGTTTAAATCTTTTGAGGTAATAATATAGTTTAGAGGTTTTTACCTTTCGATAGTTCAAGTCTCCAGACCTGCCCGCAAGCATACAGGCGGGCTTGAATTCAATATCATCATCGTCTCCTGACGACTTACATAATTGGCAGTCGTCAGGAGACGACATAAATATAGATTTCCAGCCCGCCTGCATGCTTTCGGGCAGGTCTGGAGACTGAAAACATCGAAGTACAACAACCATCAAACCATTAAACAATCTAACAACTATCATTCTCCCCATTTTTCAAGGTCATATTCCACCTCATATTTTTTCAATAAATTCTCATACAATTGCTCGTTATAAAGCTGCTGTTGAGCAATTTTCCAATCACCAAGGACTTTATTTTTGACTTCTGAAAATGGTTGGATAGATTCATTTTGGATAGCCGTAATATTTACCAAGTGAACTCCATAGCCAGAGACAATTGGGTCAACCCATCCTTCTTTGTCAAGCGCAAAAATCGCTTTTGCAAAATCCTGCCCAAATAGTTGTCGCACATCATTATAATCTCGTTCTGCGAAGTATTGTTGTAAATGAAAAGCATCACCTAAACCTTTCAAATTACTATCTTTTTCCTTTTTTTGAATGAATTGATTGAGCAAGGTCAGTGCATCTCCCCTAGGATTGGTTCGTTTATCAGGACTAAAGTAAATTTGAGAAAAAGAGATTTTAGTGGCAGCTACATACAAGTTGGAATTTTCATCATAGAAGGCTTGTAATTCCGCATCACTAGGCTGCTGACTATCCGCTAAGTCTTTGACCAAAAACTCATATTTCTGCTTTAATCGACGCCGAATAATTTCATCATTATGATCCAATTGCATTCGCAAAGCCTCTCTATAGAAAACTTCTGCTTTTATTTCTTCTTTTAATAAACTTTTTAGTGTAGTACTATCAGGTGGAGCATTCCAATTTTGCTCATAAGCTTTCATCAGCCTTTGGATATCACTATTTTCTATGCGAATGACATTATTATCTATTTGCTCTGCAGTTGGATTAAGAAAGCTATATAGAAAAAATAAACCCGCGCCGATTAGGAGGAAGTGTAGAAGTGGTTCTCTCAATAGTTTTTGCATGATTGAGTATGTTTTTTTCGACGCTGAGAGACGCTGATTTTTATGACTTTTTTATGTTTTTCTGCTCTGACATTGAACACGTTAGAGAAGAGAAACATAAAAAATCATAACTTCAAACAGCGTCTCTCAGCGTCAAAATAAAATCTACTTAGGCGTATACCAAATAGGCGAACTCCAAGCACGTTCTTGAATTGATGGAGCTAAATCCTTAGGAGGTAATTGTCCCAATTTGAAAGAATCATAAGTACTCCACCGAGGGGTAGGGATTTCTAGAACTCTCAAATAATAGAAAGCAGATTGAGCTGCATCAAATTCAGGGTCAATCCAAACTGTTTGAAGTTCGACGGCACCAATATCATTCGTATAGCTTGCATTGGGTACATCTACGGTATTACCAATAGCTGGTAATTTACCATCCGCTCCAATTTTTCGATCACCAGCCCAAGCCACATCGAATATTTTTTCTTGCGCATTTCCATCTGCATCCAAATACCCTTTTACCACTTGAACTCTATCTAAATTAGCACCTTCCGCATCCTTGATAGCATGAATTAAGAAAGAAGGGGTACTATTTAATGGTCTAGGCCCAGTCGATAAATCACTACCCATAGCGACACCATTTTCATAAGCATCGGCTAACCAATTTTGATTATCTAAAGTCTGGTCATTAAAGTGATACCCTGCAAAAAATCGAACTTTGATTCTTGGGCCAGAAGTGGCAAAAGTCTCTTTGCGCTGTAATGCGTCGAAAATAGCATTTCTTGTATTTTCTTTCGCCCAAACACCTGCTAAACCTGCCGCAGAAAAATACTTAGCTCTTAAAAAGCGGTCATCGTTTCCAACTCTTACTTCGGGAGTAGCATCCACATTCCCCAATTTCCCAAAGTGATTGTCTTCCTCTACCGAACTTGCTGCATTATGTCCATCTGAACTACCAATTAAGCCAAATTTAAAAGGGTTAATACCCAGAGATTTTTCCAAGGCTAGACCATTTTTCAATGCTTGTCTAACATAACTCCCTTCGGGCTTACTAGGCGGTGGAACAGAAGTAGAAAAGGTATAAGCATAGACTTCAAAATCGGCGAATTCGTCATTGGGTGCTAAAGCAGGGTGGGACATAGATTGTCCTTTGATTTGCACAACTTCGTTGATTGGTTCATTTCTCATTCGCATCTTGGCGTACTCTTCCGTCAACTCATTGCCACTCATGGTTTTTAGGCTATACATTAGGCCATCACTCATATTGGCATTATGCGGTATTGCCATGACATCAATGCCTTTTTCCCGTTCTTTATCCAACCATGCCCATAGATTTTCGGGGTCTTGCGAGTCAAAAGCAGAATAAGGAACGTCAGAAACTTTATGACCCCGATAAATAACATTTCGATGCATATTTCTAGCGAAGGTAGGCTCATGATTCAACTCAGGTGGTGAAGAAGTCCATTCGTAGGCAGGAAAAGTCGTGAATTTCCCTGGTTGATTGTAGGTATTAGCTGTTTCGACGATCTTCTGCCACGTAGACTGATTGATTTCTTTTTTATTTATTTCCGTCAAAGGTGCGTTACGTGCCATCGACATCCCTACTTCTGCAAAAGCAGCCAAAGACTCATCTCGATCACTACTTAAAATTCGTTTAGCAATTTCCAATTTTGCCAACGGATTATTAGGGTCTAACATCTGTTTCATAACACCCATATATTCCGCATGATCGGTCACTGCCATAAAATCTAATGGTCGCCCCAACTGGATTTTTTTACCAGAAACGTGGTCGATTGGCTTGCCACTAGCAAAATCGTAGGCATCGCTAGGGGTAGTCCGCACATTATAAATAAAAGCATCGAAAGACCAGCTTGTATGGACATGGAGATCACCAAAGTAGGCATTATTGGTCTCGCTATAAGTAGCGGTTCTTTCA
>CALDTJ010000278.1 GCA_937924145.1 uncultured Saprospiraceae bacterium | reverse complement strand
AGCGAATTGGCGCCTAACTTGACACTAGATTTTTTTATTTTCACAGAAAATTCCTGTATTTCATCAGTCGTATTAGCAGGAATGTAATATTTGAATTGATCGTTCAAAACAAAGAATCCTTCTTTACTAGAATTGGCTTGTACGGCTATTTTTGCCTCTAAAACATCATCTGCTAGATAAGATTGAGGTATCTCAAAATTTAGTTTTTTAGAAGCTCTCCTTGATCTATTTCTACCTACGACTACCACCATCTCTTGACCTGCATAAGATTTTGGTTTATTCTTATCCCAGCTGTAAACGGCCACATCACCACTGGGCGTCGCATCATAATGCAATTCCATGTTTTGAAAAATCATTCCTCGTGCCTGTGGATCTGTATAAATAGTTTCGAAATAATAATCTGCTAATAACCAAACTCGCGCTCTTTCGTTCATAGTTCGAGTTAGATTTTCAATAGAATGCGCATCTAAGTTACTTGACTCTGGCTCGTAATTGACATATTGACCAGTTGTGGTATCTAGATATTTTTGTCTAAATTGGATTGCACCATCATCCCATCCCATGTAATAATTCGTAGCATTTGGTAAAGTAGTCATTACGACGTCGCCATCTTTCATGTTCTTTTTTAGGTAATCTGTAGCGTCTTTCCAGTTGGTAAAAGACCAAGAGGTTAGCTTTTTATTGACGACATAGCCATTTTTGTGCTTGAGGGTCACAAAATCTTTTAGTTCTCCTAATCTTGCAAAACTTAGGAATAATACAAAAGGTAGAAAGAGACTAAAGTTGTATAATTGCTTGTGGTAAGTTTCTGAAATGAATTTTTCAGGTAACCAGTGAAAAACAAAATAGGTTAAACAACCAATACTGGTCAAAAATAGAGGATACAAAAAGACCAAATATCTTGGATTGTAGACCCCTCTTAATACAAAGCACATCAATAAAAGTGGCACCAAAAAGAAACTAAATAATAAATACCCAGCCTTACGATTGATGATAAAAGCAGAGATAAATCCACCAACTCCTAACAGATATAATTCATTAAAATCGTAGGTGATAATGGTTTTGTAGACATTATAAACTTTGTACTGTTCCTCTTTCCACAACCGTCCAATTTCTGCCCAATCAGGTAGAATCCAACCGACCATATTTTCTGGTATTAAGCTACCAATTATAGTCTTGACGGCTGAAGTTAAGGCAGGGGTAAAGAAGAATACCAAGAACACGAGAGACGGGATAGCTAATAAAGTGTACTTATTGCTAAAGGATAATTTCTTGTTGACTACCGCTGAATCAATTGCCATTAACAAGAAATAGAATACTGCCGAGAAGAAGAAAAATAAGACCAATTTATGAGAGAAATAGGCTAAAATTAAAGATATTATTGCAAGACCTAAATACTTCGGATTGATCTGATATTTGTCCCAAATACTATCTTTAGTCAAACTATGCTCTGTAGGATTTAATGCTTTGTGAAATGCCCAAATCAGTAATAAGTAGGTAAATAAGAATAAAGAATAATTTCGAGCAATCTTTGACCAAAATACTAAATACAGCGAAATAGCCGTCAGAAACGCTGCATATAAAGCTACTTTTTTATTAAAAATATCTTTCACTAGAACATAAAGCATGTAAACGCCTAGACCACCTGCTACGGCACTCGGAAATCTACCCCAGAATGCACCATCGCCAAAAATAGCGAAGAAGGGGAGAATGAGTACATTGTACAAAAAACCATTGCCGTCATAAGGCATTAGAGAGCCCTCGCCTTTTAAAAAATCTTTTACGCCAAGTACATGTACATATTCGTCCACCCAAAGTGTTAACCCTCCCAAGTTGATGAGCCGTAATGCTAAAGCTATGATCGTAATGAGTATAGCTGCCTCCTTATACTTTGTGAATTTTGGTAGACTAAATGCTGCTTTTTTAGCTACTTCTTTTTGTGGAGCGGGTTGTTTTTTGACCTGTTTTGCTTTCTTTCTTGATGCTTTTGACACGTTTTCTATTTTTTGTTTAAAGGGATGTTAGTTGCTGGTTGCTGGTTGCGCTCGGTAACTAGCAACTAGCAACCAGCATCCAGTCTATTCGAACCATCTTCTAGCCACTAGACCTAGCGTATTTTTAATCGTCTTTGTCACGTTCATTTTACTTTCTCCTGCTTTGAAATCATATCGCAAGATAAAAGGTAATTCGCCAAAAACAACATCTAACTTCCTCAATTTCAGTAAAATATCGACCATACATTGAAATCCTTCTTGGTCAATGAATTTATCATCGCCATAATGAGCGAAGGCTTTTTTCAAAGTAGAAGCTCTATAAGCACGAAACCCACAGGTGAAATCTCTAACTCCTCTGATCGGAAATAAGATTCTGAACATCCAAGATGCACCGACACTTGTCAATTCTCTAAACCTTGAAAGTCCCATGACTCTTGCTCCTTTTTGAAAACGGGAGGCAATCACTACGTCATGACCTTCTCTGATTTGCTGAATCATTCTAGGCATTAGTTCTGGTGGTTGGGTATCATCTGCATCCAAAGCGATTACAATATCCTGCTCATTGGCTGCTTGACTAGCGGTAAATAATCCATCTCTAATGGTTTGACCTAGCCCCTTATTTATTGGGTGATTGACTACATTGATGGGCATTTTTTTTGCCCATTGGTTTGCAATCTCTAAAGTCTTGTCTTTACTTCCATCATTGACAATAACCACTTCATAGCTACTCACAGGAGTATGTTCCATGGTATTGATGATCCGTTGCAACAAGGAAGGTAGATTTCCTTCTTCGTTATACGCTGGTAGTACTATGAATAATTTTTGCACTTGTGGTTTTTGTGGGATAAAGGAAGTTTTCGATTGATTCGGTGATTCGCTGACTAGCATTTCCATTGCCGTAGGGATTTTGCCCATTCCATACTGGATTTTGATTTGCCCAGTCGAAATTTTGAATAATTTTATCGTCTATTAATTTGGCAAAACCAGCAGTAATACCTTCTGGTCTTTCGGTTGTATTTCTACATACTAAAATCCGTTTTTTAAAGGCAGCGCACTCTTCTTGTATTCCTCCTGAATCACTTATCACGAATTTTACTTCACTCAATAAATTAACCATTTGTGGATAATTTAAAGGTGGTACAACAGTTACTTTATTTAGTAAGTGCTTATGCTTTTGAACATTTGGATTGGGGTGCATCGGAAAGATAAATTCCAAATCAGGATTTTGCTCCGCTAAAGTTTCTAATTGCTTAAACATAGAAACCATTCGCTCTCCTTGGTTTTCTCTTCTATGTAAAGTAATTAAGATTTTTTTACCATATTTAATATCCAAATTGAACCCTAAACAGGTGTCGATTACTGTATTTCCAGTGATTGAAACCCCATTAGTCCCTTCTTCTTTTAGGTTATTATAAGCTATATCGGTTGGTGCCCAATTGAAAGTAGCGATTCGACCGACTAGTTGCCGATTTGCCTCCTCAGGGAAAGGGCTTGCTAAGTCATACGTTCTCAATCCTGCCTCTACGTGTCCAACTGCAATGCCATTATTGAAAGCACAAAGTGCGGATGCCAATACAGTAGAAGTGTCGCCTTGTACAATGACTAGTTTTGCTTGTTCTGCCTTTAAAATCGGTTGTAAATCGGTAAGAATAGCTGCAATTACTTGGTTAATTCCTTGATTGTAACGCATAATGTCCAGATGATAGTCAGGTTCTGGAACCAAAGATCTGACGTCTTCGAATAACTCTTTATGTTGTCCTGTGAAAACAGTTTTGCAGGGAATTCCTTTGGCTTTGACTGCTTTTATAACGGGGGCTAATTTAATAACTTCGGGGCGTGTGCCGTAGCAAATAATGACCATTTAATAGTTTTATTTTTTTTACGTCCTACTATATTGCTTTGTTTTCATTTTATGTCAAAAATGCATTATGTAACTTATTTTTTAACATTAACACCATATTTTCTCAACTTTGTCATAAAATCTCAGAAAAAATGGGCTAGTATATTTTCGCTCAATAACTTATGACATCTTCCTAAGATAGTTTTTTTTTGAAAAAAGAGGAAATTATCTAATTATTTGACGGAAAAAACTAAATTCGCCTATTATTATAACCGAATTGACTATTTAAACCAATTTTTATGTCTTCTACACAAACTACCATTTCTTGGATTTTAAGAATTCTTGCAGCTGGGATTTTGCTACAAAATCTCTACTTTAAATTTACTGGTCACCCCGATAGCGTAGAATTATTTAATACCGTCGGATTAGGAGATGCTGGTAGAATAGGGATAGGTATTTTCGAATTAGTAGCAGCTATATTATTACTGATCCCAAGTACTATTTGGATAGGGTCGGTCTTAACCTTAGGGGTAATTACTAGCGCATTGATGTCTCATTTTTGTTTTTTAAGTATTGACTACAAAGGGGATGGTGGAATTTTATTTGGATTGGCAACGACGGTCTTATTAGCTACTTTGATTACCTTATGGTTACACCGTCGGGATATTCCGTTTTTTGATAGATGGGGGAAGAATTTTGATTAGCTTCTATTTTACCATATAGAACTGAAGTTCAAAACTATATTAGGATTACCACATAGTCATGTGGAACTGAAATTCAAAACTAAAACAGCGAAAAAAACTACTCAATCAACCCCTTATTTTTCTGAGCCAAGTCTAAGATACCTTGCACCTCTTCTTCCAACAAATAACCTGATTGAACCAGTTCGTTTGCTGCCTTTGTATAAGCGGTCAGATAAGTTGAAAAATTGCTATATCGTTCCTTGATGGACAAACGACTATCCCCATTAGCCAATCTTTTTTTCTTGGTCTTAGCAAAAGGGATATATCCGCCTGTCAACCGCAATAAATCACCAGTTGATCCCATTGCTTTGGTCCGTAAATTCCATCCAGTATACGTACCAGTGGGAACACTCACAGCAGGAACTTTTAGCATATCCATTTCATTATTATCTGAATCTAATTTAGCAACATAAATTGGATAGATTTCTTTAATGATTGGTGGATGTTGAGTGATGTGCTTATTCGTATCAAAATTATCTCCAAATTCAGCAGTATAAGCTTGTTGAATTACTTCGGGGTAGTCGATGTGATGAATTGATTTCCAGTTGGTTGCATCCTTGGTCCAATTGACTAATGTGTTGTTTTTAAAACTTGGATAAACACTTGGAGGAGGCGTTTTGTTGCTACTAACCCAATCATCTAGGGCAACCATCAAAGACCGAACAAAAGGAGCGTAGTTGGTATGATTTAGAGCTATAGAACCTGCTTTTTTATCGCTTGGTATGCCATTGCCTGCACCATGCTGTCCCACGATAGAATAGATGCGGACCATCTCTGGAATAACAGCATCTTTTTGATTGGTTAGGTCAATGTGCATTAAAGCAGAACAACGATGCCAGTATTCGGCAGATGATTGCAAATGCATGATTTTGGGCACCACTTTTTTAGCTATTGCACGACTCAAAATGGCATCCGTTTTACCCGAAAAAAGATCTTTAGACTCACCATAAGTAAATGGAAAAACATCGGCTGGAAAAAGGTGACTTTCTCGTTGAGTACTGAATCGAGTAGGGGAGGCGAAACGATGATTAAAAAAGCCCATTCCTGCACCTGCTACCATCGGCATTGCTCCATCAAATACTTGTCTACCTTGTTCATCTGCATTAAATCCTTCGTAGATAAACATTCTTAATGCTCGACCACTTTGAGAAATGCCAAAACTGATTGTCCGATTAATGAACAAATCATCATTGTAGTCTAAAAGAGGATTTTGTTCTACTTTTTCGTAACGTAAAAAAGAGATGACGTCTCTGATGCCTGTAAAGCCTAATCCTTGTACAATGGGATTTTTTGCTTCATAAATTAATTCATAAATATAATTGGCGTCGAAGCTATCTTCCATTACCAACTCTACCCTTGGTAAACCATCTCTTTCACAAGTGTAATCAGTCCAGCTTGATTCTAAATAAAATTGAGTCGGGTCAATGACTGCTCTTGGATCGGACTCCCTCATTCTTTTAGTCAAAGTGGCTGTTTTGTGCCC
The DNA here is from genome assembly GCA_937924145.1 of uncultured Saprospiraceae bacterium. Lineage (GTDB taxonomy): Bacteria > Bacteroidota > Bacteroidia > Chitinophagales > Saprospiraceae > JAFMDF01. The sequence goes on along the minus strand of CALDTJ010000278.1, from coordinate 2,954 downwards.
TTTGCCAGTGGGTTCATAGGCTCCATGTCCACCACCATTTACATTCAATCTTTGTTTTCCTTTTTGGCCAATTAGTTCTGTTCTTATTTTGCTAGTAATTTCATTTTTACCCTCATAGGCAATTGGTGCATAAAGCCTTAACTTATTCGGATTGGGTAATAATTCTCCAATCCAACCTGTAGAAACAAATACAAAGCCCCTCGAAAAAAGGGCATTGGTTTCTGCATCCACATAGGGCAATAACATGCCTCCACGATTGTTAAATTCATAGATCAGGCTACCATTTATTTTACTCCTATCGGAAGGGATTAGCAAGGTAATATCCGCTGAGAAGGCTACCATGCCATTGTCCAATCGCTTGGCTAATTGTACATCAACAACCATTTGATTATTATCGGCTAAGGGATCAATTTCGAAATAAACTTTCCCTTTCAATTGCTCATAGGTCCCGATGTCGCCAAACTTTTGTCCATCCTTATATAAGGTTTTAGATTGGATATCTAGATGGGTAACTTTGGCAGATAAATTACTGATTATTAATATAGACCAACAAAATATGGATAGAAAAGTAGTTTTTAATGGCATGTTGAAAGTTGAATAGTAATATGGTCAATAGTAGACTTTATTCTCAAATGATATACCTGCCAGCCCTCTGAGGGCTGGCAGGTATAGGTCATACGAAAAAGTTTAGAAAAAACACTAGTTAGTAGTTATCTTCTTGACTACTAGAAACTACTGACTATTGACCAATGGTTAATGACTATTCAGCAAATTTAAAAACAAATTCAACTTTTTCTAGCCTAATAAATTTTGATATTCGTCTGGAATGGTCAAACCTTGGAAAAAATTGGTGAATCCTGCTAATATCAGTAGCCCTACGATTACTCCAATACCTAAAATGATTTTTGCGTGTTGATCGGCATTGACTTTCCATTCTAATTGGGTGACTCTTTTTCTATGGATACAGGCTACATGTGTGAAAAAAGAAAAGATGCCTAAAAAGTAGTACGGTACATAAAAAAAGTAAAGTGGGGAGATATTGACAACCATTGCTCCAAACCAAAAATTAGTGTCTACATTAAAATAATAACGACCTGCTAAGATAGCAGTAGGGTGGACTAATAGGAAAAAACCGAGGTAGATGCCAGAGTAAATATGCAAACGATCAAAGCCATTCGCCACATTTTTACGCTTATGCTTAACCAAGCTAACTCCTGCTACAATTTGTACGATGCAACTTAAAAATAATAAAGGTTCAATGATGATATTTTGGTACAATGGGCGAACCAACTCCATGATCTCGATATGCCGCTCAGGGCTAATTAATGAAAATAGATGATTGGTAAAATGTAGAACGATAAAAATGCTTAGAAATACGCCTGAATAATAATGTATTTTTTTCATGATCTGCCAGATTTAATGATTGATAATTTAATTGGTTTTAAACAACCTTTTCTTACTGACAATTGAATCGCATATTTCGTGACCTCTGGGGCGAAAAAAAATTATTTACTCCAAAAAAAGCTCCTCCATGTAAGCCTTATCTCGTAATAGTTTATAAAAAGAACCCAAGTAACGGTGCATTTTTTTCTTCTCTGATTTTGTTAAGGTTTGACATTGATTAAAACAGTTGAACCCTGCTTTTTTGTGGGTGTTAAACATGTCGATGGTTTTTTGAAGGTCTGCTTTGTTCGCAAACTTTCCTTGAGGGAAACGTTGTTCTATGTACTTTTGACCATAATCAGGGTTGAGGCGAGCATGCGGTGCTTTCACCAATCCCGAATAATCAAAATCGTAGGGAACTAGGATATGTTTTTCCCCATTTTGTTGCTTTAGAAATTTGACATTTCTACCTACTGAAAGATTCCAATCTAAATTACCAATCATATATTGAAAAAGTAGCGTATTGTGATAACTGTTGGTGGTAAGGATTGCAGGTGTAGTACCATAAAGAGTAACTAACTCACTTTTTAATCTTAGTGCCAATTCTTCATTACTTTCTATAAAAAAGGCAAAGTGTTCGAAACGTTCTTCTGTATTATTGGAATTAACGTAGGTTATTTTAACTGGGAATACTTGATAACTTTCGGGTGTAATTTCATTGTATAATTTATAAATCCAATATTCCTTCATTAAGACCTGATCACTATTTTCATTGTCATTACAGTTGGTTACTAACTTCAATTTATCGCCACCAGGATATAAACCTAATTTATCCAGTGCCTTTTTTGGGAAGTCAATTTTCAAAGGTGGCATTGAGCACACTTTTCGTCTACTTCTTCCTCTAGGTTCAATTTTTACTTTTGTTTTGAACGATTCCCCTTTTTCATTTTTAAAAAGAATGGTTCCTGTATATTTTTCGCTACTTACTTTTTTGTTCTTAAGTAATGAATCAAAATTGGTTTGTAAAATGACCTCAAAAAAACTGTCTCGTTGTATCTTTTGAAAAATAGTGGTGGAAGTATCAAAATCAGGGAGAATAATAGGCGTCTTTATTTTCTTCTCTTTAGCCTCGAATTGTTCTTTCTTTTCTGGGCTTTCATTGGTGGATTGTGCAATTCCTATGATAGGTAAAAGAGAAAAAAATAGAATTGGTAGAAAATATACTTTTATGGTAACCATACTGTTTTTTTTGGGGTTTATTGATGCTGTAATTTGCCAAAAAATAATAATACTTAGTTAACTCTCATGGCTTTTATTTGAAAAAAATTAGCTATTTCTCGCTTTTTGGCAGTCTTCTATTATTTCTAAAAGAGTTTATTCTATTTAGATTAGGTTTTATGCTTAAGCGATATAGTCTTTCCAGCACTGCAGTGCTACGGTACCGACACAGATGGGCAAGCTAGTAATTAATCCCGTTAGGGATTGTATATTGGTAGAAAAGATACAATTTGACCATTTTCCTTGCGCCTTTAGGTGCAATATATATTATATAATGTACCTAAAGGCACATT
>CALDTJ010000277.1 GCA_937924145.1 uncultured Saprospiraceae bacterium | reverse complement strand
AAGACCTTGAAACGGGACAGGCTAAAGCCTGTGCTACCAGTTTATCCGCATGAAATTACTGTCAACTATTTGAATATCAATTAAATACATATTATTAAAAATTAGCTTGACGCCAATTCGAATTTCATTCGGGGCTATTCGAATTAAACCAGCACGACTGCGTATGCGGGCGGGTCCTTTCAGGATTTTTAGTTAAAACTTTTGAAACGTAGCAGTAGATTAAGCTGGAAATAATTTTATTTTCAGCTTAAAGTAGGGTCAAAATGATAGATTAAGCTGGTAATAATTTTATTTCTAGCTTAAAGTGTGTAATTTTATATACTTTAAGCTGAAAATAATCTAATTATGGATGAATTGATTTTAGTCGGTCGAGAAAAAGAGCAAGAAATACTACGAAAGGCGTTGCTTTCTAGAGAGGCGGAGATGGTAGCGGTCATTGGACGGCGAAGAGTTGGTAAAACGTTTTTAGTAAAATCAGTTTATGCAGAACAGATGGCCTTTCAAGTGTCGGGTATTCAGAATGCCTCGAATGAAAGACAAATAGAAAACTTTACCTATCGACTCTCTTCTGTTGCTCAAAGAGAAGAGCCAATTCCAACTCCTAAAAATTGGTTTCGGGCTTTTACTTTATTAATTGATTACCTCAATAAACAGGAGTATCAGGGAAAATATATTGTCTTTTTTGATGAACTACCTTGGATGGCAGGTCAAAAATCTGACTTTATTCAAGGGCTAAGTTTTTTTTGGAATAGTTGGGCGGTTGACCAAAATATAGTAGTAGTTATTTGTGGTTCAGCGGCCTCTTGGATGGTGCAAAAAATAGTGAATGATAGAGGAGGCTTGCATAATCGCATCACTCGGCGAATTAACCTAAAGCCTTTCAACCTTTCTGAAACGATTGCTTATTTTAGAAGCAGGAATATTCCGCTAGACCAATATCACACTGTTCAAATCTATATGGCTTTGGGGGGAATTCCTCATTATTTAAAAGAAGTGGAGGTTGGTAAAAGTGCCGTGCAAAATATCAATGATATTTGTTTTGCCGAAGGAGGTTTACTTAGAGATGAATTTAATAATCTGTACCCTGCATTGTTTAATAATGCTGACAAGCATGTAGCAATTATTCGTGCCTTGGCAACTAAACGTCAAGGAATGACTCGAATGGAAGTTAGTGCCAAAAGTAAAGTAAAAAATGGAGGTACTTTAACCAAAGTGTTACAAGAATTAGAGTTGTCTGGTTTTATTACAGCTTATTATGCCTTAGGAAAAAAGAAAAAGGATAAAATTTTTCGATTAACAGATGAATATTCTCTTTTTTATTTACATTTCATTGAGCAAAATATCTATCAGGGTGCTGATACTTGGCAACACTTAAGCCAGACACAATCCTATAAAACTTGGAGTGGTTACACTTTTGAAAGTATATGTATCAAACATTTACCTCAAATTAAAAAAGCCTTGAATATTGGTGGTGTCTATGCTGTTGCAGCCTCTTTTTTGAAGAAAGGGACTGCATCAGAAAAAGGAACACAAATTGACTTAGTATTAGATAGAAAAGATCAAGTCATTAACCTATTTGAAATTAAGTTTTATAAAAAAGTATATGCTTTGACTAAGGCAGATGCCAAAGCTTTGAATGAAAAACAAGCCATTTTTCAAAGTGTTACGAATACTAATAAATTGATCTTTTGGACTTTTATTACCCCTTTTGGATTAAAAGAAAACGAGCATAGTGTCAATACGGTCAATAATACTTTGACACTTGATGCTCTTTTTACCAATTAATATTCAATAAAACTCCCAATTCTCACAACCAAACCGCCTATTTTTAGTTAAAACTTTGTCCTTACCAAATTAGCCAACAATAAATCAGAATTGCTACAGAATACATTAGCAATTTATTTATATTTTAGCCTTTTTGTATCATTTTATTTGCCTATGGCTGAGTCCTGCCAGCACTCCAAGTGCTAACAGGACTAACCCTTGGGCACTAAAAAATACCTTTTTTCCAATACTTCATATCAAAACGAATGGTAAAACGAATACCCGATATTCACCCTGTAATGCTTTCCAAAGCTGACTTTCTAAAAAGTTGGTTGGTAGGACTCTGCTTATTATTAAGTAGTCCAATTTTGTTAATTGGCCAAGAAGTGGAAACCTTCCAATTAGGTGAACCAACAACTGCTATTCAACCCATAAAATGGACAGGAGAAATCTATTCTTCCGAAAATAGAGAACCCATTATTAATGCGGTCTTACAATCGGATAGTGGTATTAACGGCATTACTAATTTAGATGGAAAGTTTGAAATTGTTTTGACTAAAAAAAGTCATATTTTTACCATTTCTGCTTTAGGATTTGAAGAAAAAAAAGTACAAATCAATGCCAACTCTTCTGCGAAATTATCTATTCCGTTGGCAGTAGAGGCGGTGTTGATAGATGAGGTAATCGTCAGTGGGGCAAGTGAAAAGAGTGCATTAAAAGAGATCACTCCTGGTTTGCAGCGATTGAATGCGGAACAATTAGAAACCCAATCTAAGTTTTTTGGAGAGATAGATATTCTTAGAAGTTTACAATCTATTTCGGGGGTTAGTAATACAGGAGAAGGCGCCTCTGGTTTCAATGTTCGTGGTGGAAATACAGATCAGAATTTAATCTTACAAGACGGTCATTTAATTTTTAATCCTTCTCACGCACTTGGTTTTTTCTCCTTATTTCATCCAGATTTAGTTCAATACGTTGATTTATATAAAGGTGGGATTCCTGCAAAGTACGGAGGTCGATTATCCTCGGTTTTGGCAGTAGAAACTAGAGATGGTGATAAAGAACGATTTAAAGCAAAAGGCGGTATTGGAATGGTGTCGAGTCGGTTATCTTTCGAAGGGCCGATTATTAAAGACAAAGTTTCTTTTATCGTTGGAACAAGATATAGTTATGCTGATTGGATTTTTGGTTTAAGTGATAACCCAGAAGTGAATCAAAGTAGTGCTTTCTTTAATGATATTACGGCAAAGTTAAATGCTCGTTTGACTCCAACGACAAATCTAGGTGGTAGTTTTTTAAGAAGTAGAGACGATTTTCAATTGGGTGATGAGGCAAGATTTGATTACTCTACGGTATCAGGAGAGGCCTATCTAAAACAGTTGATTGGTGATAAAGCCAACTTGACCTTGAGTGTCAACAAAGGACGCTATGAAAGTTCACTATTTGACCTAAAAGGAAACGACCAATCTAAGTTTACCAATGCCATTGATTATACGAGAGGAAAAGTAGATTTCCTATACATCGTTTCTGATAATTATCGGCTAAATCTTGGAGCAGACTTGAATAAATATGATGTTAGTCCTGGGAAAATAGAACCCCGAAATGAGTCCTTCATTATTCCAGATGAATTGGAAGTTGAAAGAGGACAGGAGATCGCAGGTTATATTGAAAATCAGTTTACAATTAATAATAATCTAGAAATTTCGGCTGGTTTGAGGTACACCGCTTTTTCTAATATTGGTGCAAGAACGGTCAATATTTACCCCGACGGAGAGATCAAAACGGAGCGAAACATCATTGACCAACAGACTTTTGGCGAAGGAGAAACGATTGCCTCCTATACTGGTTTTGAGCCAAGAGTTTCTTTGCGCTACGAATTAAATGACAAAACTTCTGCTAAGGTTGGTTATGCTAGAACTTACCAATTTTTAGCACAGATTTCTAATACGGCATCAGCAACCCCCATTGATATTTGGCAATTAGCGAACCAACACGTAGAACCTCAATATTCTGATAATTTCTCTGTTGGTTTATTTAAAAACTTTGGGAGGAAAAATTACCAAAGTTCAGTGGAGTTATTTTACCGAAAATCTGTAGGGATTTTAGACTATAAAGATTTCGCCGATTTATTATTAAATCAGAATATAGAAACCGAATTAGTGACGGGCGAAGGCTTGTCTTATGGTTTAGAATTAAACTTGAAAAAACAAACGGGGAGTTTCCGTTGGGATATGAATTATACGTTCTCTAGTTCTGAAAGACAGATTTTAGAAACGCCAACTCAGCCGAGTGTAAATAGGGGAGAGTGGTACTCTTCAAACTATGATATTCCTCACGTTTTCAATTTGAGCATGGTCAAGCAATTTGATAATAAAACGAATTTATCTATCAATTTTACTTATCGAAGTGGGCGTCCAACTACTGCCCCAGTTAGTTCTTATACAAGTGACAACGTTGTAAACGTACCTATTTATTCAGATAGAAATAGATTTAGAGTGCCTGATTTTCACCGTTTAGATGTGGCTTATACTATTGGCCCATTTGGGAAGGAAGGCAAGCGATTTGATTCGAGTATCACTTTATCTGTCTATAATTTATATTCCAGAAAGAATGCTTATTCGGTTTACTTTAGACAAAATCCTTTTGATAGCGTAAAAGCGATTCGAGTGGCCACTTTAGGAACAATTTTCCCATCTATCACTTACAACTTTAACTTGAAATAAAACGGCTGTCAATTCTCGGTTACCGATTGTCCAAGACTAGTTTGGACAAACCGATAACCGACAACTGACAACTGACAACAGTATAATAATGAAAAAATATATTTTTATAACCACAGTTCTAGCTTTGCTAATTGGTATTTCTTCTTGTATTGATGAAATCAAATTGAACGTGGATACGGAGCAACGTAGTTTGGTTGTGGATGGTTTTGTGACGGATAGTTTAGGCGATTTTCAATTGAAACTTTCCCAAAGTTCAGTAATTGGTATTGGGAACGATAATATTTTGGACCCTATTCCCAATGCTACGGTAGCATTGATGGATACAGATGGCGAGACTTATCCGTATGTGGAGTCTATCGAATCACCGGGTATCTATGAGTTGTTCAACTTCAAAGCAGAAAGAGGGAAAAGCTACTTTGTTGACATCGTTCTACCCGATGGCAAGCATTATCAATCTACGCCAGCAGAACTTCGATCAAGCAGTAAGATTGATAATATTTCATACGATGTTAACGAGGAAACCTTTAGAGATAATGCTGGTGAATTGGTAACAGAGAACATTATCTCCGCTAAAATAGCTACTGATTTTTCGGATGCAGCAGTACCGCCATTTCTTCGGTGGAGAGTCTCAGGACAATACCAAGTACAAGAAAATTTTCCAATGGCACTCAACCCGAAGAGGTGTTATGTCTCGGTAAATTTGGACATCAATGATATTCGAATTTTTGACGCCACTCAAGTAAACGGGAACGAATTATTTGAACAAGTGATTGCTGAGGCGGCCTATGATTTTAGGTTTGGGGAACAATTTTGCTTTCATGTTTCTCAGTTTTCAATTTCAGAAGAAGAATACAACTACTGGCGAAATATCAAGGAGATTATTGATATTGATGGTAGTTTATTCGATCCTCCTCCAGGAACAGTGGTTGGGAACATTCGCAATGTGGATGATCCTGATGATGTGGCTGTTGGTTATTTCTCGGTAGCATCTATCTTTTTTAGAAGATATTTTGTGAATAGAGATGAAACACGTGTTTCTGTTAGGTCAAAATGCGAAGGTTTTTTCTTACGGGTACCTTTTGCTTGCGATGATTGCCTTTTGTTGAATAATAGTACGACAGTTAAACCCGATTACTGGGAATTTTAAAAAAATTATAAGGTTACACGAGGTTTTCAACTTTACACTGAACCGTTCTCTTTCCCGATTACTGGGAATTTTAAAATAAAAAAAAGGTCATACAAAATCTTAAATTTTGCACTGAACTGTTCCCTTTTCTTTATTGGAATTAATTAAACAATGTGCGGTTTCGATGGTTCATGCCGATAGCTATCGGCACGATATTTCTAGCCTCCAGACTAGAAATCCATATTTGCTGGTCTCCTGACCAGCGTTGTCGTCAGGAGACGACTTTAATAAGGGGTTCAAGTCTGGAGACTTGAACCATCGAAACCACACTTCTTTTTCTGAATTTTAATCAAGGAAAGGGCTAGAGTTAGGTTAAAACCATAAACAATTTTAGCTATAAAAAATCTGCCAAAAGTCCTCATCTTACTAGTTAGCTTGTCCTTTTTGCTAACTTACTGCGACAGTAGTAACCAGCAAAAAAAAGTAGCACAAGCCCAATGCGGTGCCTGTCACAAGACACCCGACCCCACATTTCTAACCAAAGAAATATGGAAAAACAGCGTCTTACCCCAAATGTCCTTATACTATTCGTGGCAGGAATCCTCTAAATTTGATTATGCCAATCAATCCTTTTACAGCAAAAAAGGAACGCTACCAATGAACGATAAAACATGGTCAGCCATAGAGGCCTATTATGTGAACAATAGCCCTGACTCGGTGGAGTTGAGACCTGTACTAGACTTACCAATCCAAGATAAATTTGAAGAAATAGCACTAGATGAAATTTGTCAGCAACCTGCGGTGACGGCTTTACAAATCGAAGAAAATGGCGAGTTTTTCTGCGCTTGTAATAATTTGTTATTGGCAATCCAGCCTGATTTTCAAGTAGATACGTTGACCTTAGTTTCTTCTCCCATTACACAAATACAAAGAAGAACAGCCGACCAACTTTACATTTTAAATGCAGGACAACTAGGCCCGCACAATCAAGCAAAAGGAGCACTAACTTTATTAGACCAAAAAGAAAATAAGACAACGCTTATAAAGGACAAACTCTATCGACCTGTTTATTTAAACCAAGAAGGAAATGATTTATTAATTTCTGAATATGGAAATGATGTTGGGCGATTGTCCAAGTTGAATACTGTAGCCGATTCTTTTACAGAATTGATTAAACTTTCTGGAAGTTATCGGACTTATCTTATGGATGTCGATAAAGACGGGGAACGGGAAATCATTGCGCAGTTTAGCCAAGCTAGAGAAGGCGTTTATCGGTTTGATAAAAAGGAAAATGGGGAATATACTGCTGAACCTTTAATTACTTTCCCTTCAGCTTTTGGTTTCAGCGATTTAGATACAGCGGATATCAATAATGATGGTTATACCGACCTAATTATTTCCAATGGGGATAATGCCGATTATTCCAATATTCCTAAAAATTATCACGGACTCCGAATCTATTTGAACGACCAAAAAGGACAATTTAATGAAAGCTATTTTTACCCAATTTACGGAGCGACTCAAATAAGAACATTAGATGTAGAAGGGGATGGCAAAACGGATATTTTAGTAGCGGCATTTTTTCCTACCGACGTCACCGAATCTCTTTTATTATTTACCAATCAAACAACTGCTGAGATTGCTTTTGAAACGACTCAATTTGCGAACGCTAATAAAGGTCGATGGATGGTCATGCAAGATGGCGATATTGACCAAGATGGTGATATAGATGTCGTCTTAGGGTCATTTATTAGTGGTCCTTCCCGTATGAAGGGGATGATACTCGACAAATGGATTAAAGAATCGGTGGATTTACTTATCTTACGAAATCGACAAAAGTAGCTTACGTATTGTAGCTTGGACATGCTTGTCCGAGTCACTATCCGTCATAATTGTAAAGCAACGGTAATTGGTAACTCGAATAATGAAATATCTTGTTAGAATCATACTGATTTTTACCCTTCCTATAACTGCCCAAGCCCAGTTAGCAGAGCTTGATTGGGTTGTCCAATTAGCCGAAGAAATTGTAGAAGAGACTAATCTTTGCGAAGAATGTTCTTGGGTTAGCCCAACTTTGAGTGAGGTTGATTTTGGCAACCAAACTTATATTTTCTTAAGATATAGTTGTTCTACTCAAGAATCTTTTGCTAGAATGTACAATCTAGAC
>CALDTJ010000276.1 GCA_937924145.1 uncultured Saprospiraceae bacterium | reverse complement strand
CTAATAGCTCCCTCTATTCATGAACTGGCGTTATTTATTTTTCTATAAATCTATTATTCTTCTCTGCCGAGTTAGCTGTCCTAGCTACTCGGCAATCTTTTTTAGGAGATAAGATGCCTAGTGCTATGTTTATTAATTATTAAAAACGCAGTTTGTGAACCGCTTGCGGATGGACTGCCAAGGGAAAAAAGATGAACTCATAAATGGCTAATTAATTATTTTACTTTGCCTTAAATATCATGTGGTAAAAAATAAGTGTATGCTCCATATCTGCTGAATAGTTACAAGATTTTTTATATTTGACCCTATGAAAGTATTAATCGTAGAAGATGAACAAGAATTATTGGATTTAATGTTGCGATACATGAAACGAGAGGGGTATGTCTGCGAACACGCAACCACATTTAGAGAAGGTTACAAAAAAATCAATAATCACGAATATGATTGTGCCATTGTGGATTTAAATTTACCTGGTGGAGATGGGCTGAAATTAATTGAGATATTAAGAAAAGAGGTATCCAATACAGCAACTATTATCATTTCTGCTAGAAATACCTTAGATGATCGGATCCACGGTTTGGAAGTAGGTGCAGATGATTATTTAACCAAGCCCTTTAATTTATCGGAGCTAAATGCAAGGATTAAAGCTATTTTGAGAAGAAAGACCAATCAAATGAGTAATGAATTGGTCTTTGGAAATTTACTGATAGATTTAGATAAACGATCCGTCATTGCTAATGAAACCACTTTAAAACTGACTAAAAAAGAATTCGATATTTTGGTCTATTTAGCTAGAAATAAAAATCGGGTGGTCACCAAAGATAGTATTGCAGAATACCTTTGGGGTGATTATATGGATGATGCTTTTTCCTACGATTTTATCTATGCTCACGTTAAAAATCTGCGAAAGAAACTAGTGCAAAATGATTGTGGCAATTATTTAAAAACAGTCTATGGAGTAGGCTATAAATTTATTAGCAATTGAGCAGAATAAGGGGTTTGTATGCTGCCGTTACTGTAATGGCTATTTTTACAGGGCTAGGTTTGGCTGGTTATTTCTTTCCACAACATTTCTTCATCGTAGGTTTAATTAGCCTGCTTCCTTTACTCATTTTAGCTATAGGATTTCGTACTATCACCAATCGACGTATTCAGGGCCTACGCAATCAGCTTACTCAAATTATTGGAACGTTAGAAGAATTTGATGTGGATGAACCTAAAAAAGTCATCTTTGAAAAATCGACCTATCCCCTATTCAATGAATTAAACGAAAGTATCTTAGAACTAATCGAACGCATCCGTAGCAATTACCAAGCAAATCGACAATTTACCCAAAATGCTTCTCACGAACTACAAACGCCTTTAGCCATCATCAAAGGTCACGTAGAAATATTATTGAATTCTCCTCATTTGAAAGAAAAAGAAATCACTTCCCTAGGCGTCATTTTACAAAATACTAACCGTTTAGCTAAATTGAATCATGCCTTAATTTTATTATCGAAAATTGAAAATAATCGCTATTCTGATGTAGAAACAGTTGCCATCCCCCAAGTCATTAGCGAAATACTTAGTAATTTTAAAGACTTAATAAACTTGCAAGAAATCAAAATAGAAGCCGATTTCGAGCAAACATTAAGGGTAGAAATGAGTGAAACTTTAGCAGAGATTTTATTTGCTAATTTATTTCAAAATGCCATTCGGTATAATGTCGAAGATGGTTTTATTCGGATTAAAATTGTGGATAGAACAGTGACTATTTCTAATTCGGGAGAAGTACTGGAAGTCCCACCAGAAAGTCTTTTCAAAAGGTTTAAAAGAGAATCTACCATAGAGGAAAGTTTAGGCTTGGGCTTGTCTATTGTCCAGCGAATTTGTGAATTATATGACATCAAAATAACTTACCTACATCGGCATGGTTTGCATCAACTTATCTTAGTTTTTCCATAAAAATACTTAAAAAAATAAGTAGCTTAAGTTTCTTCTGCTTATGTTTACGACATAATATAAGCGCAGAACCACAAAAGCCGAAATACAATAGTGGCTATTCTATTTTTTTTCGTATAAAAGTCTTTCCAGTAATCGCTTAAGAATAAAGTATAATAAATCATGAAAAAAAAATTACGTAGCCAAAATTGGTTTGGCAAAAAAGGCAAAGACGGATTTATTTATAGAGCATGGATGAAAAACCAAGGCTACCCTGCCGATGAGTTTGAAGGAAAACCCGTCATAGGTATTTGTAATACTTGGTCAGAATTAACGCCTTGCAATGGCCATTTTAGGGAATTAGCAGAACACGTTAAACGAGGCGTTTGGGAGGCAGGAGGATTCCCTTTAGAATTTCCTGTGATGTCCTTGGGAGAAACTTTGATGAAGCCAACAACGATGCTTTATCGCAACTTGGCGAGTATGGATGCCGAAGAAAGTATCCGTGGAAATCCTTTGGATGGCATCGTACTAATGGGCGGTTGTGATAAGACTACCCCGTCGATTTTAATGGGTGCTTGCAGTGTCGATTTACCAACCATTTTCCTTTCTGGTGGGCCGATGCTCAACGGAAAACATCGTGGTAGAAACGTCGGAACTACCGACCTTTGGAAATTTAGCGAAGCCAACCGAAGAGGCGAATTAAGTCAAGAAGAATTTTTAGAAATAGAAGCTGGGATGTGTCGTAGTGATGGACATTGTGCAGTCATGGGCACCGCTTCTACGATGGCTTGTATGGTAGAAGCATTGGGAGTCACCCTTCCGCATAATGCCGCTATCCCCGCTGCTGATGCTCGTCGAAAAGTATTGGCTCATTTGAGTGGAAGGCGAATCGTAAGTATGGTCAAAGAGGATTTAAAATTATCTCAAATTCTTACTCGGGAGGCTTTTGAAAATGCCATTATGGTCAATGCGGCTATTGGCGGATCGACTAACTTTGTGGTCCATCTATTGGCCATTGCAGGTCGAGTTGGAGTCCCTTTAGATTTAGCAGACTTCGATAAATTTTCTAAAAAAATTCCGCTGTTAGCCAATCTTTTACCATCAGGTAAATTTATGATGGAAGACTTTTATTATGCTGGTGGCTTACCTGCTTTAATCAAAGAATTAAAATCCTTTTTAAATGTCAACGCAATTACTGCCAATGGACATACGATTGGAGAAAATACCCAATCTGCGGAATGTTATGATGAAGCTGTTATTACACCAATCAAAACACCCGTCAAAAACGATTCTGGCATTGCCGTACTAAAAGGGAATTTGTGCCCAAATGGAGCAATTATCAAACCTTCTGCTGCTACTCCTAAATTAATGCAGCACAAAGGCAAAGCTTTTGTTTTTGAAGATGTGGAAGATTATAAAGCAAAGGTGGATTTGCCCGATTTAGACTTAGACGAAAATTCTATTTTAATTTTAAGAAATGCAGGACCAAAGGGTTATCCTGGAATGCCGGAAGTGGGAAATATTGGCTTGCCCAAAATGATGTTAGATAAAGGGATTACCGATATGGTGCGTATTTCTGATGGTCGAATGAGTGGAACTGCTTTTGGTACAGTTGTCTTACATGTTTCCCCGGAAGCAGCGGTCGGTGGTACTTTCGGGTTGGTCAAAACAGGCGATTGGATTGAGTTAGATGTGCCGAATAGGACCTTGAATTTATTAGTTTCAGAAGCGGAACTAGCACAACGCAAAAAAACTTGGAGTGCCCCCGATTTAGGCTATCATCGGGGTTATGTAAAAATGTATATCGATCATGTGGAACAAGCACACGAGGGGGTAGATTTGGATTTCTTAAAAGGGAAATCAGGGAGTGAGGTGAAGAGGGATTCGCATTAAGTGACAAACTTTGAGATCTGTGATATTTTTACTTTAATAATTGAAATGCAGCTCCGAATTGTTGTCCATTTGTTTCGGACTAAATCTCGATAACTATCTGTAAATCAACAACTCATATATTTTATTAAATGAGTAGGCTACAAATTAATGGATTTTAGATACATTCAAGGCTTTTGTTAGGACAGTATTAAATATTACTCAAACTTAGCACCCTGTAAAAGAAAGAGGTGCTATTAAAGCACCGCTTTCTGTGGAACTTCCCTAGAAGGCGGTGCTTTAATAGCACCTCTTTCTTTTAACACACTTAATAGTAAAAGTTCTTTTGCTTAAAATAAAGACGTTCATATATTTTGCCACTAAAAAAAAGCACACTCCTATTAAATATTTTTCCTACATCTGACTTCTATTTTTCACCTATAACAAATTGATAATCAAATATTTAAAGTAAAATCAAAGAAAACCTCTTTATGACGCTCCACATCCATATCGGGCGATAGAGATACCCGAACAATATAGTCTTTGTCTCCTTCTTTAGTCGTCCCTTGAGTAGAAGTCGCAGGTATGGTCCAATAACATCCTTTCAACTGTCCATAACTTACACAAAACTTACTTTCCGCAGGGATTTTTTCAATCATCAAATTGATTAATTGGTAATTTAACGCTCTTTTATAAGTTTCTTTTTCCTCCTCTGTATTCCCTTTAGTCGGAAGGTCTAAGGAAAATACCGACGGAGTGAACCCTTCAGCCGCCAATGCCTCAGAAACAAAATTGATTTTCGCAGTAGGTAAAGTATCCTTAATAAAATCTACAAATTCGCGGGTATTTTTATAAGCGTCATTGATTCTTTGTAGCATGGACGGAAGCTGTTTTGCCAATATTTCTACCTGAAAATCAGTAGCTTCATTATCACAAAGTTGTAAATGCGTGGCTACCTTTTCCATTAATCCCTCCGCCTTTTTATTAGCGACACAATAGCCCGCAGTACACAAGCCACCACTCGGAAACTTGGAGCCACTTACATAAGCGATGGTCCTAACCGTCGAGAGGATGGCATCTACTCCTAAAAAGTGGACATTTGGGCAAAAGGTTTGATCTAAAATAAATACTGGATCAATGGCAATTTTACCATTTTTAGCCTTCCGCTCTTTGCTCAAAACAGCGGCTAACTTTATCAAATCTGGCACCTCTACCCTAGGGTTCGTCGGAATTTCTGCGATGATATATGGCACCACCTCTTCATCCGCATATTTATCTAAAATGGTATCTATACTTTGAACCATATCTCGACCACCGTCAACTGGTAAATCCACTACTTCTACATTGTCAATACAAGCAGCAACTCGCCTTGCTTGGTCATTGGTTCCACCATAACAATTGGGCGGAATAATGATTTTAATCGCCTTTCCTTTATGCTTTTCTAGTGCATCATGGATCAACCCCATCGTAATCGCATACTGAATAGACAAGCCACTAGACCCCAAGATCGCAGTCGTATCGGTCCCTGTAATTGCGCTAATCGCAGCTAGGACTGCTGTTTTATTGGATGTATCTGTTGCCTTATTTTTAACGGTCCGTTGCCTTACTAAGGATCGTAAAGCAGTCAAACAATTCGCTGGCGTCATCGCAACGGTCTCTCTTCTACGAACATGCTGAATCTCTGAAATGTACCCCTTATTGTCTACCCCATTTACCAGCACAATACTTCCAAGATCTGGCTGAATACTTATAAAAAAGTCAATGTTTGAAGAGATTTGGATATTGGAAATTTCGGCTTGCTGAGCAATAAATAGGGTACTTCCCTCAAATTCGCCTACCGCTTCCATCGACTCTACTTGCTTCAATTCAAATTGATACCCATAAATTTGCCGAAGAATCTCAGCATCAAAAAAGGAAGGTAACTCACCTGTATAAGCAATCTGAGTCTGTTTTTGTGTTAATAAATTCTTTCTTAAAATGGCTAAAATAGCAATCGTTTTGGAGGAAAAACTGATTACATTTGCTGGATTTAACTGGTTCAATTTTGCAATGGTCCATTCCAATACACAAGATACAGGATGGCCTAATCGAATATAATCGAAAGCAGTTGGTAGTGCGCTCAGTGCCGATAAGGAAGGGTTATTTTCCTGGTATAATTGGTCAAAATAATCTAAAAATTCGGTCTTAGCCAATTTTTCATTAAAAATATCTAGTCGATGGGTTGTTAGATTCAACCAATCCATCGGCATATTTTTTAGCACGGCTTCTATATATTTTAGCGTCTTAGCGTCTTCCATCATTTTATTCTTTTTCAGTTCTGAATGTATATAATACTTCGATTTTTTGTAACGATTCACCAACTAGTCTTTTACACATTTTTTCTACCATGTAGTCATTTAAGTTCATTGAAGAACACGACTTAAATGCACTAAAATGACTAAATGTTAAAAAATAAGTCTAATTAGTTATGTTGCTGAGTAGTCACAATTTTTTAAAGTGTTGTATACCCATTTTATTATCTTGTGTTGCAGCACTCTACGAACCGCATAGTCCTCATCAAAACGGACAATTGACATAGTATACAACATTATCGGTCATCTTGTTTTTGGAAGATCACTTATTTATTCTTGGTAGTCATTTTTAGTTATTTCGCAGCAGATATATTCGGGATTTAAGAGGCTATTCTGTATTAAGTAGGTCAATCATATCGTGAAGCAGCCAACTTCCCCATGTTTCTGTAATTAGTCCATCTTTCAATCGAAAAAACTACATAGCTTCCCAAGTGATATTTTTGTCAGTGGCTTCTATACCAAGAAAAGTATCTTTATGAGTTCCGTTAAAAGTAATCCGAACAGCTATTGGGGCATCCTCTTCAACAATATCCTCAATTTTCACAGTCAAGTTAGGACAAGTTTATTCAATTAATAAAAGTAGTTGGCAAAAAATCGGTATCCTACCATAATAGAATAACCAATTATAAAATCACCAATAATAGTTACTTGGATACTGATTTTTCCTTTCCAAAATTTAGTTTTCATTCACCTAAAAATCATTAAATTTGTGCCATCGATTTGATTCATTGGTATAATAATCCAAGTAATGACCACTAAATTTTTCCAATCTATATTTATCTTATTTTGCCTTACCACTACCCTATTCGCCAATCCACAAACAGATTTTGAGGCGGCTAATACTGCTTATCAGAAAGGGGACTTTTCAACCGCTATTACTCGATATGAAAGTATTCTCCAAAGCGGTAGTTATTCTAATGAAATCCATTATAATTTGGGAAATGCCTATTATAAAACGAATAATTTAGGCAAAGCCATCTTGCATTATGAACGAGCATTATTGGCAGCACCAAGAGATGTTGATACTCAATTTAATCTAGATATTGCCAAGGCTAAAACACAAGATGACTTAGATCAAATTGGTAATTTTTTTCTAGCAGAATGGTGGCAAGGACTACATAAGTTATTTTCTTCTTCCATCTGGGGTGCATTGACTATTTTAAGCCTATGGGCAGGAATCGCTGGGTTAATTATATGGTTATTGGGAGAGACTAGAGATCGGAAAAAACAAGGCTTTATAGGAGGACTGTCCCTTTTGGGCTTGAGTCTATTTTTATATTTTGTAGCGAGTAGTCAAGCTAATTTTGAACAGCACAGTCGAATGGCCATTGTTTTGGAAGATACCATTGAAGTTAAAAACGGACCTGATCCACAAAGTACGGCAGTTATCGAAATTCACGAGGGGTTGAAGGTGGAGTTATTAGATCAAATTGGTGAATGGTATAAAGTCAAATTGACTAATGGGGATGAAGGTTGGTTGCCAATGAATAGTTTGGAGGAGATATAGAAGTGAGAAGGTAAGAAAAGTGAGAGGGTGAGAGATAGTAGAGCTTACCCTAAAACATAGACTACTTTAAATTCCTTACATAATCTATACACAGCAAATCCAAAGGATTTGAATATGAATAGCCGTAGATGTGAATCTACGGAGGGATGTTGAAATGATGAATTAACTACGAAGTAGTTGAACTGCTACGAGCAAACTTTAGCCAATAATTAGCAAATCGTTCGGGCATTTCAGCCGCGACCCAATGTCCTCCATCGGCAATTCTATGAACCGTTTGCCCATTCCCCATTCGCTCCGCATAGCCAAAAGATAGTGGAATATAAGGATCATTATCTCCCCAAATAATAAGAACGGGTTTCTTTTCAGTAAGGGCCAAATATTCATCTTCCCAGCCTTTAAATACGCAAGGGTTCATCGCTCGATATAATTTTAAGACGGTCTTTTGCATTTTGGGAGTAATCAAGGCATACCCTTTTTCTAAAAATTCATCGGTCAATTTTGGACTACTTTTTCTTAAGCCATCTTTGTACAAACTTTTAAGCATAAATAAGTTGGCGATTTCTCCAAGTATTGGCGTTCGCCAAATTCGGCCCCAAGTGTGCCATTTATAATCAGAAAAAAACAAAGTATTTGTCACACAAATCGACTTGATTTTATCGGGGTATCGAACCGCCCAAGTTAATCCATAAAATGTGCCTACATCATGCACCACTAGATGAACTGGCTCGTTGATGGCTAAGGCATCAACAAAACTATTTAACCAATTCAGACATCCTTCCAAGGTAAATTCAAAATCTTTGGAAATATCAGATCGACCAAATCCAGGTAAATCAGGCGTGATACAACGATACTGCTTACTTAGAAAAGGAACCAAACCATCCCAATAATCCGCTGAATCTGGATTACCGTGAATCAATAAGATCGGTTCGCCTTTTCCAATATCTTTATAAAAGTAGTTAAGACCATCAATGCTAACTTTCATTGTAATTATACTTAAGTACGTGAACAGAAATAGTTT
>CALDTJ010000275.1 GCA_937924145.1 uncultured Saprospiraceae bacterium | reverse complement strand
TCCCCTATTTTAATCAGTTCTTCTGCTTGCCCCATCATGTATTTAGCATACACCTTATCGTCCTTTGCGTAAACCGTGATAAACTGGTCGAATGTATAAGCGTATTTACCAATAATTTCCTCCTTTTCTACTTTAGTAATTAGCTGTCTGTCATGCGCTAGAGGTGCTCCATTTTCCCAACTGTAAGCTCTCGATACGGCATTATTAACTTCATTAATAAAATCTGGTTGATTCGCATTTATCATCACAATCACTCCATAACCATCTTTTAAATGTCCTGTCATATCGCTTGAAAAACCTTCATTCCATCCGCCATGACCAAATCGTCCGTCTTTTAGAAAAAGCCCTAATCCTTGAAAATCCCCTTCGACAGGCGTGACCATTTTTTGAGCCATTTCTTTTGACAAAACCTTCTCGCTATTGCCTTTTAATGTTTGCTGTACATCTATCACAAATTTGGCTAATTCCGCAGCGTTCGTCCAAAGTCCCGCAGCAGCCATTTCTGGGTAAGTATGTCTTTTTCCTTTGGTCATAGACCCATCTGGCACATATCCAGTTGCCGCATTTTTCAACTTATCTGCTGGTAAAGGTTGAGCAAAGGTACTTTTAGTCATCCCTATTGCTACTAATACTCGATCTTGCATAATGTCAGGGAAAGTTTCACCAGTTACATCAATCATCGCTTGTTGTATGACACAATAGCCCCCACCAGAATACCGACTCGCTCCACCCGGGACTTTATCTACCTCAATTGCCGCAGAATTGGCTGGTTTCTGCCCTTCTAATAATTGCACTAAGGTTGGTACTGGCAAGCCTGGAGAATAGCCCAAAAACCCATGTACGGTCAAACCTGCTTTGTGGCTGACCAAATGCTTTAGCGTCACTTTTTCGGTCTTCGTAAATTGATTATCAGGCACATACCAAGATTTCAAAAACTGATTGATGTTTTTATCTAAAGCTAATTTCCCATCTTCCACCAAACTTAAAGCCGCATAAGCTGAAACAGGTTTACTGATAGAGGCCGCTTGGAATAAGGTATTTTCTGTTACAGGTTCTTTGGTTTCTTTATCTACTACGCCATAAGTCTTTGTCCAAGCGACTTTGTAATCGTGAATGACGGCAATACTCATGCCTGGTACGCCATAATGTTCCATCCTTTCGGCTATTGTCCAAACTGGTTCTCCTTTGATTTGGTGAAAACCAGATAGGCCGTTTTCGACTTGTTGGATCTTGTCTAAGGTGGCTGGTGATTGAGCGGTAACTAATTGGAAATTAGCTAAAATAAAGGTAAAAACTAGGAAGATTGTTAAGTGATTTTTGATCATTTTGTAAGTTTAAGGTGATTTCTCTTTTTGAAAGATCGTATAGACTTTTATGAACGTTCAATAGGTCTTTTCATTATAGTAATGATGCGATAAATTGGAAAAGGATGCATTTATCTACCTGTTTTTAATTATTATTCAATAATTTACAATTTTATTCACACTCATTTTTACCATATTGAGATTCAGAAAATAATGTTTTGAAACAAGGCGGTTGTGGGAAACAACCGCCTTGTGGGGGAATTGGGCGGCTGTTTCCTACAGCCGCTCAATTTAAAAACCTCACTTTAATTAATTCCAATTTGGTAAAAGAATCCCAGAAACTTCGTCTTTATTTTGTAGCTGCTCTATGATCAAAGTCTCTTAGTAACAACAACTTTAGTCGTTCCAATATTTACACAGGCGACGACTGAAGTCGTCGGTACTTTTCAAAACGAACCAATTATGCTAAAAAAAGGATGTCTCATTGCACTTGGAGTACTATTAGTCGTAATAATAGCTAGCTATGGCTTAATCCAACGCCGCCTGACTCAGCTTAAACCTAGTCCTACCATCGATGTTTCTTTTGATAAAATACTCGTAGTTCTTCCTCTGACTTAACGTGAATCAATAAATGGAAATGATTGGGTAAGAGACAGTAGGACAAGACATCTAAAACTTCTGGTACAAAATGTCCCATTCTTTGAAGAAAATAACGATAATTCTCTTCGTTTTTGAACACGTTTTCAAAACCATTGGCATGGTTGAAAACATGATAGACTCCATTGGGCAAGAAGTCGGGTTGTTTTTCGCTCATTGTTGGTAGTTTTCTCTTGTTTTCAAAATTATAACAATCTAAACTACAACATTTGTTTTAAATCTCCAAATTTGACCTGTCTTTAACCCTTGGAGGGTTTGGACCCCTCTAAGGGTTTTCCAATTTCCGTAGGGTCATCCACCAAATCAAAACTAATTCTCAGCCGCCTCTTTAGCATCCTGCTTATCATATTTCTCAACCTTCCGCTTACTCATCAAAGGCACATATCGGTAAGGTCTTTCTTGCAAATCCGTCAGAAAAGAATCTAAACGTACAGCTAAAGTTGAAAAATCATCAATTACTTCATCATCATTTAATAACTTACCAATAGCTCCTTCTCCTCTATTTATCTTTTCCAATAACTCTGTCAATTGACCTACTGCTTTATCTGCCCCCTGCATCGTATTCTTCAGTCCATCCATTGCCTCATTGGTTCTTTCCAACGTTTTTTGAATTTGTAACTCCGCTAAGTTTCCAGTCAAACTATCCGTATTGGCTAATATGGCATCAATTTTCGCCTCATTTTCCGTCAAATTACCCGTCAACGATTGCACGTTTTTTAGAGTCCCATTGAGTGGTTGTGCATTAGCAGCCATGATACGACTCATTTGAGCAGTTGTAGCTTTTAGGTTTTCTAAAACAATGGCTATATCTCTAATACTCTTTGAAATTGCATCGTCTGAATTCGGATCTGCTAAACTGGCTTTGATCGAATCCATTACTGGCCTAGCATTCTTTTTCAGTCCGTCAAAATAGGGGTTTAACTCTTCTGGTTCTCCCAAAAACGACTCTATTGCCGAGGCTAATCGTCCTTGTATGACCCCCTCTGGTTGCACACAATCAGCTCCATTGCAAAGCCCCTTATATTTGATGACAACCAAACTTCCCCCCATAATACTCGCGCTTGTAATAACTGCCTCTGCACCTTGTGGTATTCTGAAATCTTTTTCAATATTCATCGCCACTCGGATCGTCTGCATATCTTCTTTAAAGAAAATATTCTTCACTACCCCTACTTGCAAGCCATTAATAGTAACGGGAGCAGAATTAGTTAACCCTGCTACATTTTTATAATCAGCGTAAATGATATTAGGCTGATTGACCAAGTTAATGCCTTTCAAAAAGTTATAGCCAATCACAGATGCTATGATGGTAATTACTGCTAAAAGACCGACTTTAGTTTCGTTAGTCATTATTTATTTTTAGAGGTCAGATATCTAACCTATTTATTGATAAAGGTTAGACAGTTGTAACAATCGGAAAAAATTATAGATACATTTTTTGAGCCACTTTTAATGACTTCTTCTCTATAACCGTCAAAAAGAGCACAAGTTTAGTGGGAATTGGGGAATAAAAAAATGATTTAGGGTAGGAATTTAGGTTTTGTCGAGTTTTGGATAGACTAATCCAACATTATTAACCATAACATTGATAAAAATTTCAAGTATTTAACTGCCAATTCTTTTTTGCATAATTCTCTTTCGGATTCTACTTAGTGATTCTGGCTTGACGCCTAAATAACTAGTGGTTCAAGTCATAAGTAATTGATAGTTAAATCGAGTGTATTTTTTCGTTAGGCAAGGCATTTTTTTTGAGAATAGCTTTCGCTCTTTAAGAAAAAAATAACGCAGCATAACGGAAAAAGACGCCGATTTAACTGTC
>CALDTJ010000274.1 GCA_937924145.1 uncultured Saprospiraceae bacterium | reverse complement strand
TAAAGAAATTGTAGCCGATTTATTGGCGAATGGATATGATGGATTTATTGCAATTGAACCGCATGTTGGAAAGGTTTTTCATACTGCTGAGTCCGAGTCTGATCCAGAGCGGGAGTATAATATTTATTATGATTATGGGGTTGCTTTTGAGGAGTTGATTGCAGAGGTTCGTCCTTTATAGACGTTGATTTTTTCCACGCTGATTTTTATTTCCACGCAGATTTAGACGTTGACATTTTAACACGGAATTAAATGTTGACAACTGTTATTTCAGATAACAATCGTCTAATCGGTGTTTGTCAAAGTCTGATTCCCCATACGGGCAAGCGTGTTATAAAATTTCCGTGTTATAAAAAACTCAGAAACCATTAATAGTATATAAACAAAGCCTTTCAAGCTAAACTAGCTGAAAGGCTTTTGAAATTTTATAGTCGGGTGATTTCAATTTTACTTTACAGTTAATTGACTAACAGCATTTTCTAAAGAAATTTGATCTTTTCTATAGGCGTCTAACGTTGCTTTTTTAGCCGCAATTTCTAAACGCTTGGGCATTTCCTTACAATCATCACAATTAGGAAAATTGAGTTTAAAAAGTAATTGTTCTCTAGGCTTTAGGCTTTTAACAATACTTCCATAATCGACAATATATTCTTTTAAGCTGGACAAAAACTTAGCGTAATTTTGTCGTTTCGGTGATTTTTTCAAACTAAAGATGGATGAGCATTTAAAATAGTTTTAAGGTAGGAGAAAAAAATTATTACTTTTGAAAAATTATTGAAAAAATATGCTGAGGGCTTTGGGCAGAGGGCAATGGGAAATATTATCCAGAAAATAGTTTTTGAGAAAATATCACCTAATCCATTTTGTATCAAGCCAATCGTCAATTAAAATAATATGAGCCAACTCGATTCGTTAAAAGAGCTATTAGCCAAAAGAAATACCGCAGAAATTAATGCTTTCATTGCCAGTAATCCCACAGCATTGGATAAAGTGGATGACAATGGTGTTAGTGGTCTAATGTATATCGGTTATCACCAATTACCCGATTCATTAGCTTTCGCTATTGAAAAAAAGAAGGATTTTACAGTATATGAGGCAGCGGCAATGGGTTTATTGCATCGAGTCATCACGAAAGTAAATAGTCAACCAACCTTGTTAAATACCCCTGCTAAAGATGGTTTTTATCCACTGACCTTAGCTTGCTTTTTTGGACAAGGCGAAGTCGTCAACTATTTATTAAAAAAAGGAGCAGAGGTAAATTTACCTGCGATTAATCCTTCTAAAGTGACGCCCTTACACTCAGCAGTCGCTCGAAAGGATTTTGATATTTGTAAATTATTGATTGAAAATGGAGCGGACGTCAATGCTACGCAAACGAAAGGGGTAACCGCCTTAATGTCGGCAGCACATATAGGAAATCTAAAATTGGTAACTTATTTAGTAGAACATGGAGCAGACATTACTGCGCAGATGGATGATGGAAAAACAGCATTGGCTTATGCCCAAGAAGATGGACATGAAGAAATAGCTACTTATTTACAAAAAGTACCGACTAATAAACAAAGATATTCTCATCGTATTTTCGGCGATTTTGCTTTAGATGCTGTCGAAAATCTATCATTGGCATTAGATATTGAGTTAGAAGGGCAACCGCTTTCTCTGGATTTAAATTTCGAAGGAGCAAAAGTGTCTGAGGAACAACTTACCTTAGTTAATAAAATCCTCAATAGCTTAAGTACGTATAAGGATCAGACCTATGCAGCTATTTTGGAAGATGCGAGCGAAGAAGAAAGTGTGACGGATGAATATTTAGTTTTTCATCAAGAAAAAGGAGAAGAAGGCACGCTGATAGATATGCTCGATGGGACCAGTTCTGAAAGAAAAAGAAAGAAAAAATTACGCAAACTACTACACCTCGATAGAATTGGTTTTTATCCGCAAGATGCAGCACATTATGCAGTTTTTGATTATACTTTGGGCTATGAATACACCAATTATATCTTAGCCGTTGTACTTAATGATCAGGAAGAGATTGTCTCTATTTCTATGGAAAGTTAGGTTAAAAATTAGAGGATCACTTCAAAGTGCCCCTCTAATTTTAATTAAAACAATAAAGTCTATTCTCTCTCAACAAGTGTACTTACCTAAAAAATAGCACTTGTGGATAAAGTGGAATGATGTGTTCGATATTAAAAGGAGCAGATGAGTAAGCGTCTAGGCTAAAACAGTATTCACACTTAAATTTAGCTCTTTGAAAGACCATCTTTAGTTTTTTTGGAATATAAGATTTACCCATTTTTCCGAGGAAATACAGCTAAGTCTTCAGCTAACTGTTGAAAAGAGATTTTTTTGAGGGTTGACAATTCATGCAAAGCCTCAATTTTTTTTGTATCAAAAGCCTCTATTCGTTCAACATAAGCCTCCATTTCTTGCATTCCACTTTTAGATAAAACACCTTCCTCCATTTTAGCTTTTAACTCATTAAGTCTTTTGATAAAAGTAGTAGGCAATTTATCATTTATAATCTCTAATAGTGCTGTTTCTCTATCTTTTGGGCTTGGCGCATTTCGTTTGGCGATGAGCTGCGCCAGTTTCTCTGCAAGACCTTGCAAATCACGAGTATTCAAGCGATCAAAGTAACTTAAAAGGTCGCTTGTAGAAAATGGAAATTTTATATTTAGTGACTTCATTAGAAAATGTTTCTAAACAAATATACCAAATTTATTGGTCATTCAAAAAGGATAGGTCGGTTGTATAAAAGCAAGTCGATAAAAATAAACTCGACCATTTTGATTTAGTGGCACTACGGTAAAAGTATGGCTTATTATTTTTTCTGGCGTAAAGAAGGAGGTGCTTACAAAGCACCGCCTTCTATAGTGCTTGCAGAAAGCGGTGCTTTGTAAGCACCTCTTTCTTTCAACTTGGCACAGGGAACGCCCATACAAAATGTTTATTCAACTAAAAGATACTCTTAATTTTCACCGTATTGCCGATTTAGTTTTAGTTAATCGGTAATCAATTCTTAAGTTTTCATGACCATTATCAGTCAATTTGAACTTTTATTGTTATAAAGGGTTATTTTACCTATGGCCTTATCTTTCGGTATTCTATCTGTCAATCCTTATGAGCAACTAAACTATGAGAAACAAGCAATTTATGACAACGCAGTAAAACATTTCAAGAAAGTACTATTAATTGATCCTAGACAAATTTGTTATCAATTTATTCGAGGCAAAGAAAAACCTATTATCAATTATAAAGGTAAAAATATATCCAATCTTTCTGCCATTCATATTCGAGGGTTTTCAAAAATGCCCACTGCTACCTCCATTTTAGCACATAGTTTAGACCTCTGTGGTTGTATACTGAGTGACCCACCTTATAAATTTAAGGCAGGGTTTAACTCAAAAATGTTGATGACTATTGGACAATTTGAAGACGATACAGGGTCCAGTTCCTTTATCGCATTCGACCGAGAAAGTACTTTGAGGTTGATTTCCACTATTACGAATAAAAAACTTTTTCCGATGATTGCTAAGCCAATCAACGGGCGGCAAGGGGAAGGGATATTTTTACTAGAAACGGAAAAGGAAATGATGGATTACACCGATAAATTTTTTAAAGAAAGAGATGGGCCTGATTTTCCTATATTCTTTCAAACGTATATGAATTTCGTCAAAGAATATAGAGTCTTTGTGATTGATAAATCCATCATCGGTATCGTTTCAAAAACCAAGAAAAAAGGGTCGATCATGGCGAATGCAGCCAAAGGGGCCGTGTTCATCCAAGCGCACAATCAAGAAATTGTTGAATTCGTATTAGACAACGTTTCTGATGGTATTTATGGAATAGATGTCGCCATTGATGATTCAGGAAATATTCACTTGATAGAAACCAACGGATCGCCCAATTGGAAATCTTTCGAAGCAACTACGGGAATTAACGTTGCCGAAGTTATTGTAGAAGATACTCTGAGGAAAGTATTGGAGAAGGAGCAGGAAGAAGGATATTAGACTTTATTCGGAAACAGTTTAAGTCTTTCCAGCACTCGAGTGCTATGATACCGACACAGATGGGTAAATGTGGTTTCGATGGTTCTTGCCGATAGCTATCGGCACCAGACTAGCACCTTGTATTAAAGTCGTCTCCCGACGACAACACTGGTCAGGAGACCAGCAAATATAGATTTCTAGTCTGGAGACTAGAAATATCGTTTAGACCTCCAAAATTTTGAAAATTTTGGAGGTCTTTCTTTCAGAAACATCAGAACAAAACTCACCCATTATCTACTCTCACAAAAGACTTCGTAAAAGTCTCATCCCCTATTTTAATTTTACAATAATATAAACCAGCAGTCAAGGCTGCCGCAGATAATTCGATGGTTTTTACTCCTTTATCAATTAACTGTTTTTGAGTAAAATTGCTTAATTCTTTGCCTAAGACATCGTAAATTTGAATATCCAAAGTGCCCGCTTTATAAGCATCAATAGATAAGGTGAAATTATCGACAACTGGATTAGGGAATAATTGAATTTTGTGTATTCCTGTTTTAGGTGTAGATAAATTGGTCACTCTTGAAGTTCCAGCCTCCGTTATACTTGCAGGGGTACAATCCGCAATTCTAGCGGTAAAATCACTACCTTGCTCTGCATGAAAACCAGGCATTAAAGTAATTGACTGTCCTGCTTGATATAATGTCGAAGTAGCATTGGCAATATTGCTATTAGAAGTAATGGTTGAAGTAGTAGCATAAATGGCTTGGTCATTAGTCGTCAAATTTAAAGCAGTAGCTTGGCAATCTGCATTAG
This sequence comes from uncultured Saprospiraceae bacterium, assembly GCA_937924145.1. GTDB lineage: Bacteria > Bacteroidota > Bacteroidia > Chitinophagales > Saprospiraceae > JAFMDF01. The sequence continues at coordinate 5,968 of CALDTJ010000274.1, read as the reverse complement.
CCGTAGAAGTAACATGAATGACGGTCGCCAACTCACAAGCCGTACCATTAGCATCGGTAGCTACAGCACTTAATTTATAATCTCCTACTGCTAAGTTTTGTAGCTGCGGTAAATTCGACCAGCTAAAAGGTGCCGTATTATCATTAGCAATCCAAGTATTATCCAAATAAAGAGCAACTGAATTGACAGCCGCCTCTCCCCCATTGATCGAAACGGTCACAGGAATATCCGAAGGCTCAATAAGTGTCTGATCTATGCTAGGACTATCAAAAGTAATAGTTGGGCAACTCACCGCATTAAAAGCCACCTTACTCAATCCTCTACAAGAATTGGGATCATCATTAGAACTAATCAATACGTATCGAGCGGTAATACCTCCAAAATCAGGGCCTGTAAATCCTTCATAATTATTAGTCCCTGGAGCTAATGCCCAATTATAAGTACCTAATTCTTCCCAGTTAATTCCATCAGAGGAGTAATCTATAACGGCTTGTTCAAAACCTTGATTGGTGGCATTTTCTCCATTGTAATTCCAGATTTGTGCTGCATCTAATCTATACAGTCCACCAAAATCATATTGAATCCAGTGTTGTCCATTCCGTATAGGATTTGGCGCATTTGCCTGAGGCGTACACGATAACCACGCATCATCGGCTCGGTTACTCACTTCATTCGTGGTTTCACATTCTTGCGGTGCAGAATAAGAGGTTAAAGGATCATCACAATTAGGTGCGACACACGGAGTGCCTGTACAATTACAGTTGCCATCCCATTGATCGTTGGCAGTATATGGATCGCCATCATTACACGGTACTCCATTTTTTATACAAGTCGTTTCTCCGTTATAATCAAAGAAATAGAAAGTAGGAATTCTCAACCATTGATCTCTAGTCTGATAAGGCGTTTTCCAATACATATTGAAATTTTGCCAATCGTTTTCAGCTCCTTTATGCCTTAATTCAAAGTAATAATATTTTCCTGTTTCTAGTAAAATGTGCTCTTCCGATTGATTGTGCGGCACATTGCTTGCATCATAATCTGGATTGGCATGGGTATAAGGGCCTGCCCACCACGGAATAAAAACATGATTCGCCATTTTGTTAGCAGGTGATTCATCAGAACTTAAGAAAAAATGATTCTCATGACTTCCTGTGATATTTAGGCTATACAAACCTGTTACGGGAACAGTCAGATACCCTTGAATAAAAGTTCCATAATTAGGAGGTGCTCCTTCGGTTAAATAATTTCGCATTAAAAAATTATCTCCTAATTGATGAACCGTATCTGGTTGGACATTATTAGTAATAGCATCGTCTAAAACATTCGTATTGGTTCCTGTTAAGCCCTCATAACGATAGGCCTGCACAACACCTCGTTCACCAATATTGACATTGGTAGTCATAGGATCGCCTACGCAATGACAATTACCATCATACTGATCGTTGTCGGTAGTCGCATCTCCATCATCGCAGGTTGTTCCTTTTAATTCACAAGGTGCATCACAGGCTTTAGAGATATAATCTCCACCAATTAAAGTCCAAATATCTGTATTAATACCTCCTGTCAAAAACTCCCCTTTCCACTCTAAACTTAAATTATCTCCTCCTGTAATTTCTAGATGTGACAACTCAAAATAGTAGTGTTGATTAGCTGCTAAGGTGACATAATCTAAATTTCCAGCATCACTAGTATCTGCATTAATTTCTACTAAATTATCAGGCGTATTGTCAGTACTTAATTTAAAAGAAGCGAGATCATCCGCATTCAAATTAAACACAACTTGTCCACCCACAGGCGTCCGAATATACCCTCGAATATGCGTGTAATACCAATCCGAATAATTGACTGGTGCAGACAAAGAAAATAGGGTTCGGGTGTACTCGGGACCATTAGGAAAATCATCCATGTGATCCACATCTACCATCGGGTCAGGCCAATTGTAAATATGGAGGTCTGACCAAAATCGCCAATTCACTTCTCCCTGAACAGTATCACATTGTGCGAAGGCAACTTGTGAAGAAAAGCTGATTAAAATAAAAAGAATTAAGCGGTGCATATATAGTGTAATTGCTAATTTTAAACTAATTTTTTCCTAGTAGCAAACTCTCCAAGGGGCTGAAATCCTAGAGGATTAGCCGTCTTACAAAAAGAACCCAATAGGAGGATTACTAGGAGAATAACTGTAAAAATTGCCGATATTCGGTAAAATATAGGACAGATCATTGGGAGATGCTCCAAACCAAAGCGCCAATTCTGCATAAAATTCATCGACGGAAGTGGTCGGAATAAATCGCCCTCTCTCATCAATATTCAAGGAATCATTCAAATTTAGAATTGGATAATTACCATAAATTTTACCTCCATCAATCGCACCACCCATAATCATAGAATTACCACCCCAAGCATGATCAGAACCATTTCCATTGGAAGTAAGCGTTCTAGCAAAATCAGAAATAGTGAAAGTAACGACCTCATCCTGCAAACCTAAATTCGTCATAGCAGCATTAAACTCATTCATAGCATTACTCAAAATTGGTAACATTCGATTTTGATTACCTAAAACCTCATCGTGATGATCCCAACCACCAAAAGTGGTAAAGAAAATTTGGCGTTTATTACCAAGATGTTGATTCACACTAATCACATCCGCTATCATTTTTAAATCTTGCGATAAGCGATTATCACTGAATGTAACTGGTATATCTGGTTTTCGAGCTAGAGCCGATTTGAATAAGTCAATACTCTCCACCGTTTGTCGAGTCAATGAACCGTAAGTGCTTTGAAAAACATTAGAGTAGACATCTTCCACTAGGCTATTAACAGCTTGATCTCTGACTTGCGACAAATATCCTTGACTAGGCCACCAACTCGGAGGTGCCTCAAAACCTAAATTATCAGGCGTCGCAGAATTAGGAATCGAAAACTCAATAACCGAATTTCCTGCTTGAAACCGATTTTTCCCATCTAAAGAAATATTCATCGAAACAGCATCAATCCCGCACATATCTTTCAGCATATCCGCCATTCGTCCACCTACACCGACTGCTGATCTATTCTGAGGAACAGAAGTTTGCCATTGCATAATTTGGTCAGCGTGAGAATATAAACCGAGCGGAACTTGTTTACCTGTGCCATACAAATCATCTACGTCTGTAATTGGTTCTACCAATGTTCCAATATTAGAAAGGAAGGCCAAATTGCCATTATTATAAAGATCTCTAACCTCCGACATTCCTTGATGCACCCCGTAAGATCTGCCAAGCGCATCTGTCCCATTGAGTTCTAAAACCTCACTTTGAGCAGGATCACCTGCAACATAAGATAAAGCTAAATCCCCTCGGACCGCCGAATAGTCTGCATAGTCGCTAGAACTAGTAGGGACGAGCATATTAAACGAATCCGAACCACCCGCCAATAGAATACAGACCATCGCTTTATAGTCGTTTCCATTGGATAAAATATGAGGTCTAGCAGCAGCAGTATTAATCATGCCCAAGTTAAGCACAGAAGAAAGAAAGGCAGTAGAACCAATCGCCGCACAACTAGCTTGGCCTAAAAATTGTCGTCGAGATATATTTGATTTTCTATTCATTTTTTTGTTGCTGGTTTCTAGTTGCTGGTTTCTAGTTTCGCTTAAAACTAGCAGCAGTAACTATTTATTGATAAGGTATTCTGGGCTTGCCATAATTAGGTATACAGCCATTCTCACTCGGTTCAATCTTAGGAAATTAGTATTTTCTTCATTATAACCAGAAATAGACATCTCTTCCAAGACTGAAAGAATGGCATCTTTTGTTCGTTGGGACAATTGTCCATGGGCTAAAATCAAGTTCAACCGATCTAATAATTCAGGTAATTTATCATCGTCTACAAGGGTCAATTCTGTGGAAAAATCAAGGGTAGCATAATCTCCATCGTTGATAGAATTTTCATATCCCAATCCCCAATCATCTACTACTCGACCGTAAAAAAGCCAGTTATTTAAAGCATTCATATAGCCTGCGATAGATTGAGAATTGGTAATTTGAAATTCAGGTGCATACAGGCCTTCTTGTTCAATAGGGCCAATAGGTTGGTAATCTTGTTGAAAGAAATTAAAAACACTTGGAGAAGTAAAAATCTTTTGACCAAATTGATCTCCTATGGTATTCATCACATTCCGATGTACGCCATTTTCTGAGCTTAAATCAAAACTATGCACCAATTGTAAATACCGCACAAAAGGTTCTCGCAACATACCAAAATTAGGGTTACTCTGAGCTGCACAACTACGTGCCTCATCATCTAACAAAATAGCTTTGATAACTGCTTGCATATCCCCTCGCTGATTGCCGTAATGACTTTCACCATTAAAAGCTTTCGCAACCCGTTCTACATAAGCAGGGCTAGGGTTGGAAGTAACCAAGCGTTGGATTAATAATTTTCCAATAAACGGGCCTACATTTGGGTGATCGAATAAATGATCTAGGGCCTCATCGACGTCTGCTTCTCCATCTACTGGATTTCTAGCTTGGACAACATAGCCATTCAGCAACGTTTTAGCTTCGGGAGAATGATACTCATTGTTCATTACCAAATTTTGTACAATATCTTCGTCGAAATCTAAAGAACCACACCCAAAATCACACCAAGGGTTATTCCAAGTATAACCTGTAAATATTTTAGAAAATTCGGCAATATCTGCATTATCGTAAGTCGCTACATCTACCCCATTTGCATCTTGCTGACAAGTACCGTCTAGGTTCAATTCACACAGACCAATCGTGAACAATTGCATGACCTCCCGAGCGTAATTTTCATCAGGGAACGTAACTCTCCGACTTAGGGTATCAGGTGGCCAAACATTCCAATCTAACTCATAGATGGTATCTTTTCGGGGGTTGTTCATATAGGTCAAATACAAGCCCATTGCAGGTTGTCGAGTAACGGCTCCTAAAATATCTCGATAGTTGCCAAAAGCGTTGTCCAACAGCATATCGTAGTAACTGGCAAAGGCATAGGCATTATCACCAAAACCAGAATTTTGAGAAATAACCAAAATCTCGGTCAAGGCAAAAGCGACTCTTTGTCTCAAAACATCGCTAGTGGTCATAGAATATTCCCAAAAAGCATAATCCCAAAACCAAAGAAAAGGCCCAGCATCAGGTGAATTAGCACCTATATTTTTGAGGTTAGTAATTTCAGTTACCTTATCCACGCAATCTAATCCTCTAGGAATAGCAAACTGTTGCTCTATCCAATTTTCAAAACCTGTACTGTTTAAACTTGTAATTTCGGTATAGTTAGGACCAAAAGAAGCTTGTTGAAGAAAGCGAGAGGCCGCATTATCATTAGGTGCAAAACCTTCGTTGGAAAGTGTATTTTCACCCACTGACGTAGCTTGTTGATCGCTTGTAGTCACGACAACATCCGTATTTTGTCCAACACCAATCAATTGAGGTGTAGGTTGCGCCAGTAGGTTGGTTGCGATAAATAAGCAAATCAACAAAGTGTAAAAACGGCTTTGGTGAAGTTTATTCATATAACAGGATTTAGTGTATTAATACAATGTTTTTTTCAAATGGAATTAAAAGCGAGATATAATAACTATGCTACAAATTTGCACGATAATTCAAATATTGAATAGTACAAAATACGTAGTTTATTGAAAAAAACAGACTAATTATTGTTGCTGAATGGAAGGTAAAAAATTGATAATCAAAATCTTACACCAGCAAAAATGTCGCCATTTTTTGAAAATTCTTAGAGTAAAATGTTTGTAGATTGCTTAAGCTAAAGGGTGATTTGCCTGTTTTTTTTGGCAAGTAAGAATAGTCTCTTTGATTGCAGTGCATTATGAACTCAAAAATAATATATTTTATTTTAATAAATAGAATAATTTCCTATTTCCATTCCAAATAGAGTGGGATTCTGTAGACTTGGGTTAGGTTTTGTGGGAAACTGATAAGTAGTTTACAATCGGATTCTA
>CALDTJ010000273.1 GCA_937924145.1 uncultured Saprospiraceae bacterium | reverse complement strand
GCATCTTGGGTGCGGTAGAGTACAGCCCCTGAATTCGTCTCTGCCCCGAAATAAATAGTCTGATTATCGACTGGGGATATAGACATTTCCATTCTACCAATACTAGTTTCTCTAGCATCAAAGACGATTGCCCAAGTTTCTCCTTTGTCAGTCGATTTCAAAATATAAGCATCTCTGACAGAAGCATACAAAATATTAAAATCAGTTGGATCAGCTACAATCTGTTGTACTGCATCACCAAATGTATTAGATGGATCATCCATTGTTCCAAATACTGCCCGCCAAGTGACACCTCCATCCGTACTTTTCATGATTTGCCCAATAGTAGTCGTAGCACTAGTGTCTGGTTGCACTCTAAAATCTCCTCTTGTAGCTGCCAAAACGATATTTGGATCTGCTGGATCAACGACTAATCGCAATACATTATTAAACTGTGGACTATTATTAGTCGCTGCCAAAACTGACCAAGTATCTCCGCCATCTGTACTTTTGTAAATACCATCTCCCCTGATCATTTGCTCATCAAACCCTTCACCTGTTCCTGCATAAATGATATTTGGGTCAGCTGCACTTGTTGCTAGGGTAGTGGTTGCCATGTTTGGTAACTCCTCGGTAACCAAGGTCCAATCTTCACCACCAGTAGTGGTCCTCCAGATTCCTCCACCAGCAGAACCAACCAACCATGTTAGATGTGTGGTATCTCTAGCATCAACTATTAAGCCTCTCGTTCGACCACCGACATTACCAGGACCTCTTTCTATCCAATCTAGTTGTTTTCTAGCTTTACTATTGGTTTGATTTAATCTAAGAGCTTTTTGGAAAGCTTGTTGTTTATAATTGACTTCATATCTTGGCGCTTGCTCTCCAGCTCTGGTTCTAAGAGAGTGGTGGAGTGCGAAGAAGTTATGAGGTCCTTCTCGTTTGTCTTTCTTTTTGGCTTTGGTTTTCTTCCAAAGGTTATTAGAAATTTTAGTGACGGAGAGTTGTTGTTCTTGTTGCTCATTTGATTGGCAAGCGTAACAGCAGATCGCTAAACTAAATAATAGTGCAATTGCTTTTAGGTTGAGTTTGGTCATATACCGACTGTTTGATGTGAGTGATGAAGTGCTAGTTTGTTTCATAAGGTTGTAAATATGTTTAATTATAGAATGATAAGATCTTGTTATCTATAATGCTTTTTAATTATACTTTGTGCTAAGCTAGTTGCTCATTTCCATGTTACCTTCTCCTCTTCTTCCCAGTCGTTACATCATAGATCCATCCTTGTTTTTTATCCAGTGTCCCCATCCGTCCGACTCTTTCTGGGACGACGGTTACTTCAAATTGATTATCGTTTTTCCACTTTCCCGTTGCACGACGAATCGTTTCTTTGAATAATATTTTTTCAGTGGCAGTTTCGTAGAGTGTAAAAGACAGGGTAGGGTGGGTAGCATCAGCTTGTTTTTTGACACTTTTCGAAATGCAGGCTACTGTTTTTGAAGTATTATAATCAACTTGATAATCTTTTTGGTAAATTTTGTTGGCGAAAGCGGATATTTTTTCTTCTGAAGATAGGGGCGCAGCTTTTTTGGTGGATTTTACTTTTTTTGAACAGGCAAATAGCCCCAAAAGCAATAATACTCCTAAGAATAGGATTTCTTTCATTGGTAATGATTTTAAATTGAGGTAGTAAAAGTAGTTAAATAAAGGAGAGTATTTTAATAATACATATTCAAATATTGATTAAAGTGTAAATTTGGTTACTAAAGGACAATTTCGAATTGGTCCTTACAAGCAACAGATGATAGGCGAGTGCTACAATTTTCTCATTTACCCATTTACTCATTTACTCATTCAACAATAGAGTAGCATTAGCTTGTTCGTTAAAAACTAATAATCGAGCTAATTGATCTTCTAAAATTACTTTTGTCTCTGCAAAATAAATGGTCCAGTCATCAATCGAGCTGACTGTTTTAAAGGTAGGTTGATCTTGTAGTTTATCTAATTTCGCTAACCAATCTTGTAATTTTTGTTTTAAACTATTAACCGTACTTTCTAGCTTTTTTAATTCGGTAATCGTCTCTGATTTGCTGAGCATCGCACCAGATTTAACCTGTTCATTAATCTCTTTGACCCGCTCTAAGTCATTGGCTTTGTAGGCTTTATTCAATTCTACAAATATTTCTTCTGCCTCTTGGTGAAGTTCCTCCACAACTCGGTCGGGATGACAACGGAGGGAAGTCTGACGGTACAGTTTTTTTAGTTCTTTTTGTTGTGCGGGTGTGAGCGTAACGAAGTGTTCTTTTTTAGAGGCTTCGAAAGATTGAGAATATTCTTCGTGGTCACTTTCTGCTTCTTCGAATGCAGCTTGTTTTTCGGCATCGTCGGCAGCCATTTTTGCTTCTGCTGCTGCTTTTATTTTACTTTGTAATAATAGCTTCTGGAGTAGATCGCCTAGTTCTTCACTATGCAGCTTGCTAAACTCATGGATGACTTTTTGAGTTTCATTATATTCTTGACTAATGGCTGCAATTTCTTCTTCTAAACGTTCAATCTCTCTTCGAAGGTTGTCTATCGGTGGGTCGATACACTCTAGTAAAGGTTGATGTAATTTGGCGAAAGCCTTAATCAATTCGTGGGCTTCTTCAAATGCTTCTGCTAAAAGGGTATGATGTATTTTTTTAATATTTGGGTCCGCTTGATGGGCTTCCAAACTTTGCAATCGCAAATGGATAAATTCTGTATCTCCAATGCCCAATAATACCTTTAGAACATTTAACTTTCGTAATAATTCGCCGATAGAATTTCTTGGTCTAGGATCTGTTCTCGATAATTGATTGAGGACACTTAAGTATTCGAATTCTTCCAAGAAACCTGTGACTAGACTAGGGATTTCTTTAGAGATCGTTAAATATTCTTCTTGTGGTGGATTTTTATGTTCCCAATTATAATTACCTGTAAGAATAGTTGCTTTATCAATGACCACAAATTTATGGTCAATCAGTTTTTCTTTCTCTGCGGGGTCCAACCAAATGACTTGCACACCTTGCTGGGCTAATTGATTGAAATTTGATTGGAACGCCTCATTTGAATCATCTTTTATCAGTACTATTTTGAGGTCTAAGCCTTCCAATGCCTTCTTTTCTATCAAGCCAAATAAACCCTTATCTGCCAACCAGCCAATGGCCAAATAGATGCTTTGCTTTGCTGCGGTCAACTCTTTTAGTAGCGCCGATTGTATGTCTCTTCTGTGTATATTTTCTTGTTGCATTTTGTGTAGCGATATTGTGTCCATCATGGACAATTTTTGTTAGCTATTTACTTTTTCGCTGCGGCTTTTTCTACCTTTATAATAGCCTCTTTAGCACCTGGGTGCGCCAAGTTAAGTGCTTTTTTCAAATCTTCCAATGCTGCGGAATAATTTAGTAAATCAGCATGTGCGACCCCTCTGTTGTACCACGCATTCGCAGCAGTAGCATCTGCTTGGATGATGATGGTGAAATCGGCAATGGCATCTCTCAGATGACCTACATAATAGCGTGCTTCACCTCTATTGGCGTAGGCGTTCATATAGTTGGGTTGCAATTTTAGCGTTTCTGTAAAATCGGTAATAGCTCCCCGATAATCCGCCATGTCAAATTTGGTGTACCCTCTATTATACCATGCCTCTACATAATTGGGATTTAGTTCGATAGCTTTTGTGAAGTCTGCTACAGCTGCTGGGAATTGCTCCATATCATACTGTGCATAAGCTCGACTATACCAAGCTTCTGATTTTGAAGGTTGGAGTTGAATGACGGAAGAGAAATCTTCGATGGCCTGAGGTAAATCTCCTAAATCATAATGTAGATACCCTCTTTCTAAATAGGTTTCTACTTCATTTGGAGCTATTTTGATCGACTCCTCAAAATCTTCGAGTGCATCGGCAGTGTCTCCTATCAACATTCTAGCTACGCCACTAATCCTGTAAGCTGCGCCATAGTTTGGCTGAATTTCGAGTGCTTTCATACAAGCATCGATAGCATCAGGGTAGGCTTTCTTGTCTATAAAATCTTGAGCAATAGTCAACCATTCTTTAGCCTCCCGACTAAGCAGTTTCTTGGTAATATCTAGCTGAAATTTTGTAAAGTTAACAATTGCCTTATTTTGTACAACAAGGCTTTTGTTTTTATCAATTTCTTTCATGATTTAATTAGAGAACAAGTTGTTTATTATTCAGATAAAAGGACGAATAAATTTTGGGTGATTTAGTTTTTTAAAGACGCACTTTTTACATAAAGTAACTTTAATTGACTTCTGAACGTAGAAAAAAGAAACAGTCCGCAAGTTAAGCCTTTAATACAGAATAAAGGTTTCTAATCCCTAAATATACCCCAAAATAATAAAGACAAATTTATAAATCTTTACCTTGTTTTTACAAAGCAAAGATATTATATTTTTCAAACAAATCTTTTTAGAAAATAATCTATTATGACATAATCATCTATGTATCAAAAAAATGGTTTATTTTCTTTGATTTTAATTTTTTTAGTTTACTTTTGTTGTTCCCAAGTCTCGCAACTCTTTATAAGTTTTTTTTCAAAAAAATACACAATACTATTTCCCTAGTGTAGATTTTTCTATTTTATTAGTTAGACTCTCAAGAATACTTTAATCCATAAGTATTTTACAATAATTTTCTGAGAATAGTGCTAATTCTAGCACTGTCATTACACTATATTTTATATCAGATTTCAAGATTTGAGAAACGCTGAGATATTTTCAAAACTATTATTTACAAAAAAAATTAACACAATTTCATCATGAAACTTGCCAAAGAAAAGTTTATCAGTAGGCTGCAAAATTCAGCTAAACTGAACAAGAAACAGGCAGAAGCAGTCTACCTGCTTATGTTGGATGATAGGTTAGTCCCTTCTCATGAAGTCGTTAAGACAATTGAGGTGGTGAGAGAAGTCCCTGTAGAGGTGCTCAAGACCGTAGAAGTCATCAAAGAAGTAGAAGTTATCAAAGAAGTCCCTGTAGAGGTTCGAAGAGATATTGCTACAGTACAAGAAGTTCAAGTTATTCGGGAGAAACCTGTCGAAGTGACTAGATCTGTCAATGTATTTCAACCTATCGAAGTATCTAAAGAAGTGGCTGTAGAGGTCATCAAAGAAGTTACTTCCGTACAAGAAGTTGAAGTATTAAAAGAAGTAGCTGTTGGATTAACCACCGAAGTAGAAGTATTTAAGGAAGTTTCTATGGTGAAAGAAGTACCTGTAGAGGTAGTTCACAACATCGAAACAATCAAAGAGGTTGTCGTTATTAAGGAAATTACTGTTCCTGTATATCACGATAGAGAGGTGATTAAGAAAGTAGAGGTGATCAAAGAAGTCCCTGTAGAGGTGATCAAAGAGGTACAAGTGATTAAAGAGGTAGAAGTGATTAGAGAAGTACCTGTAGAAGTGATTAAGGAAGTAGAAGTGATCAAAGAGGTGATCGTCAAAGAAGAAGTACCTGTAGAAGTAATCAGAGAGGTGGAAAGAATTAAGGAGGTAGTTGTCACTAAAGAAGTGCCAGTTATGGTTATTAAGGAAGTAGAAATAGTGAAAGAGGTAGAAGTAATTAAGGAAGTTCCAGTAGAAGTATTAGTGGAAGTACCTAAATTAGTAGAGGTAGAGGTTATCAAAGAAATTCCTGTTGAAGTAGAAAAAATCATTCACCAAGTTGATGTCGTTCAAGTAACGAAAGAATTGCCAACGGTAATTACGGAAACTAAGGAAAGAATCAAATCTGTTGAAGTCACTAGAGAAGTATCTGTTCCTGTGGAAACAGTATTCGAAAAAGTGAAAGAGATTGAGGTGTTCAAAGAAGTACCAATTCCTGTTGAAAGCAGAATTGAAACTGTAAAAGAGGTAGAAGTAACTAGAGAAATTCCTGTAGTAACTAATAACAGAATTGAAACACTTAAGGAAGTTACTTTAAAGGTTGAAGTTCCTGTTGTGTTGAACAAAACAGAGCAAGTAATTAAAGAGGTTGAGGTAACGAGAGAGAAGCCTGTTGTGGTAACTAACGAAGTAGAAGTAATCAAGGAAATCGAGGTATTCAAAGAAATTCCTGTTGAAGTAGTTCGGGAAGTACCTAAGTTCCAAGAAGTAGAGGTAATTAGAGAAGTTGCTAAAACAGTTATTGAAGAAGTTGAAGTAATTAAGACGGTACCTGTTCAACAAGAAGTTCCTGTTACATTGGTGAACACAATTGAAGTGTTGAAGCCAGTTAATGTAACTAAAGAAATTCCTGTTGAGGTAACTAAAGAGATTCAAGTGAACCGTGATATCATCAAGGAAATTCCTGTTGAAGTTATCAAGGAAGTAGAAATTGTAAGAGAAGTAGAAGTAGAGGTAATTAGGGAAGTAGAAGTCATCAAAGAGGTAATCAAAGAAGTAGAGGTGATTAAGGAAGTACCTGTACAAGTGATTAAAGAAGTAGAGGTAATTAAAGAAGTAGAGGTGATTAAGGAAGTTCCTATCGAGGTAATCAAAGAAGTTCAAGTAACTAGAACTGGTGAAGAAATCAGTAGAGCTATCGTTGAGCGTCCTAATTTGAAAACTTACCGAACTGGTAAGGAAAGAATGATCAGAACAGGTAGAAGATACACGGAGCGTGAATTAGCTACTGAGAATTTAGGAGAGACTAGAATAGTCGGCGAAACTAGAGTAGACAAAGAAGATGACTACTTAAAGTGTGCAGAGTATGAAGGTCGTAATGTGAATGATAAGGTGAACAATGTAGCCTTATTCAAGCATGATAATGGTCAGTTCTACTTCGCGTTATATGCTGCTGATGGCAGTGTAAGATTGCGTAGTGAAGGTTTCCCAACTGCTAACGAAAGAGATGAAGAATTGTCTGGTGTATTAAAGTACAAAGATGATGAATCTCTTTATTCTCGTATCGAAGTAGGAAACTACTACATGGATGTCTTAAAAGACAAAACAGGTAGAGAAGTAGGAAGAAGTTGTGCTAAGAAAGTAGCTACTGCTGCTGCCGCTGCTGCTCCTGCTGATAAAGAAGATGATTATTTACCATGTAAAGTATACGAAGGCAGAGAAATTAATGATAAAGTGAATAACGTAGCTATGTTTAAGTACGATGGCGACGGACAATTCTACTTTGCAGTATACAATGCTGATGGTAGTGTGAAATTGAGAAGTGAAGGCTTCCGTACGGCAAAAGAGCGTGACCAAGAATTATCTGGTGCTTTGCGTTTGAATGCTAACCAAGATTTCTACACTCGTTTAGAGAAAGGTAAGTATTACATGGATATTCTTCATGATGAAACTGGCCGTGAGGTGGGTAGAAGTTGTTTGAAGAAGAAAGAAGAAGCTAAGGTAGCAGTTGCTGCTCCTGCTGTTACTTCAACTTCATCAACTAGCCGTAAGGTAGATGAAGTATACAAGGATAGCACTTATGGTCTAAAATCTGATAACCTACAATTAGTTGAAGGGATCGGACCAAAAATCAATAAGCTTCTGAATAAAGGAGGAATTGTTACTTGGAGACAATTGGCAAATGCAAAACCTGAGCGTTTACGTAAGATCTTAGATGATGCAGGACCAAGATTCAAGATGCACAATCCTAAAAGCTGGCCTGAGCAAGCAGAACACGCTGCTAATGGGACTTGGAGTGAATTAATTGAACTTCAAAAAGTCTTAGATGGTGGTAAAGAAGGTGCAGGTGGTCCTTCTGATTCAAAATTAGAAAAGATTTTGATTAAGAAAGGTAAGATGTAAATGAGCTTGTAGCCCTATTCTTTTATAGGGTCTGCAATTTAAATACCTAAAATTTTTTAAGGAGTGTGTCTTTGGGCGCGCTCCTTTTTTTGTATCCATTCAATTTTCCCTACCTTTAGCCCAACGAAAGTGCTTGGACATAAATAAGTTTCGTTTTTGACCGAGGCTATTTTTTTGATAGACTAGGCAAAAAATATTTGCATAGTCTTTACTATGCAAATATTTTTTAACGACGTATATCGGAAAAAGAGACCGTCATAAAATGTGTAAGTTATTTATATCCAAGCACTTAAATGCAAAATCAAGAAAAATGAAAATCTTATCACTTCTAGTATTGCTTTCCTGCTTATTATTCGCCTGTAGTAACCCACCCATCGAATATGACCTATTAATAAAAAATGCAATGATTTATGATGGCAGCGGTGAAAAACCAACTGTTGGTCTAGTCGCAATAAATGGCGATAAAATAGCCGATGTCGGTAACTTAGAAAACGTTAGCGGGAAAAAAGAAATTGATGCCAAAGGGATGGCGGTCAGCCCTGGGTTTATCAATATGTTGAGTTGGGCAACTGAAAGTTTGATCGAAGATGGAAGAGGCATGAGTGATATCAAACAAGGAGTAACCTTAGAAGTGATGGGCGAAGGTTGGTCAATGGGACCAATCAACGAAGAAATGAAAGCCGCA
>CALDTJ010000272.1 GCA_937924145.1 uncultured Saprospiraceae bacterium | reverse complement strand
AATTTGTTGAATAGTCCTTCTATTGAAGAAATTTTTAGAGGAAAATAGCATGAAGAAGTGTAAACTTCTGAACCGCCAAAGCGGATGGGATGCTAAGATATTTTCAGATGGTTATAATTTAAAGGGTAACAAGTCTATTGTAAAATAATTAGATTCTCTGACAATTTTGCTCAAAGTAGCTTAGACCTCTGGTCTAAGTATTGTGCTTAATGGGCTACTCAGACCAGAGATCTAAGCTACTTTGTGTATTTGCAAAAATTGTCAAAGAGCTAATAATTATAGGTCAGCTACACTCCTATTAAAAGCCCACAAGCAAAATAATTGTTAAAATTTATGCCATAAAGGTAGTTAAGTATTCTAAAAAAGGGCTTTATTTGCATCAACAATTTATTAACTAAATTAATTCCATTCTAAATCATTGATTTTGAAGTAGGAAAAGTTAATAATTACAAAAACAAAAATCTACCATAAAACGCCTTGAAGTAGGAAATGTATGCTTAGTAGAAGGAACATCAGAGTAAAAGTCATGCAGTGTTTATACGCAATTAATCGCGATAAATCCATTATAGGTGGCAGTCACTCAACTACCCAAGTTTATAGAGATTGCATAGCAAAATCTTACGAGCTTTACTTATTTAATGTTTTACAACTCAAAGAAGTTGCTAAGTTCGCACTTAGAGACGAGGCGCATCGAAAAGGAAAGCACTTGCCTTCCGAATTTGATAAGAATTTTACCGCAAAACTTTACACCAACAATTTAATCCAGTCGATTGTAAAAGATCATGGGTTTAATATGGCTGTTGCCAAAACGCCAGTAGAATCTTACATCAGTGAGGATAATACACGTTTGTTGTACAATGAGTTTGCGAAGACGGATGAATACAAAGCCTACCTTAAAAATCCAGCTACTACCGATGCTGATCATTTAGAAATTTTATTGTTTCTATTCAAGTTTTCTGTAACAGGTGAAATTTTTAATGACTTAATGGATGACTATTTTGCCAATTGGTGGGATGATAAATCATTGGTCATTGGGGCGATGAAAAAGACCATTAAATCTTTGCCGTTAGCCGAAGGATATGTCGAGGGATTAAGACCTGGCTTTGATACGGTAACAGAATTTGGAGAGGCACTTTTAGAAGATGTTTTGAATAGTGATGTTGAATTATTAAAGCACATTGAGCCGACTTTGAATAACTGGGATGCGGAAAGAGTAGCAATCGTAGATATGATTATTCTAAAAATGGCTTTAAGTGAGTTATTGAATTTTCCAACGATTCCTACGAAAGTAACCTTGAATGAATTTGTAGAAATTGCCAAATTATATAGTACTGAAAAAAGTAAAGATTTTATCAACGGTATCCTTGACCGCCTACTCAAAAAATTGAACCAAGAAGGGGAGATTAAGAAGACTGGGAGAGGGTTGATTTAGTTTGGTTGCGAGTTGCAGGTTACGGGTTGCGAGTAAACCCGCAACTCGCAACCCGCAACTATTTCAGTTTATAAATTTCCTTACGACTCTTAACAATCCGTCGCACATATATCAACTTAAACCTTCCTCGTTGATTTTCTCTTCTTTCTATTTCAAATTTCCCTGTCGAATCAATTAAAGGAGTTAGTTTATCAAATCCGTAAATCCGAGCATCAAAGTTGGGTTGTTTTTTCTGGATTAAGTTACCCACTTCTCCTAAAAATGCCCAACCATCTTCATCTGCTACATCTGATATGGTATTGGAAATCAGGCGAATAACTTTTGGCGTAACCTTCTCGTATTTTGGTTTTTTCTTCTTGACAATCGTCTTTTTTTGAGTGCCAGTCGTCGTCGTTTCTTCCTCTTCCTCATCTTGTGAGTCCGCCTGATTCTTCAAGATTTCCAAGTAGATAAATTTATCACAAGCTACTATAAACGGATTTGGTGTTTTCTTTTCACCAATACCGATGACCATCATAGCCGCCTCTCTCAATCTCGTTGCTAACCTCGTAAAATCACTATCACTAGAAACAATACAAAAGCCTGATACTTTCTGAGAATATAAAATATCCATCGCATCAATAATCATAGCGGAGTCCGTCGAATTTTTACCAACGGTATAGCTATAAGATTGGATAGGCGTAATGGCATTTTCCAATAGCAATTTCTTCCATTTATTTAAATGCGGTTTAGTCCAATCACCATATATTCTTTTAATGGTTGGGTTGCCATATTTGGCAATTTCCTCCATCATTTCTTTGACATAAGCAGAGGGTATATTATCTCCGTCAATTAAGACTGCTAGTGTTCGTTCTTTTAATTCCATATTGTTGTCTACTAATTTTTGAATTGTAGGTTGCGGCTTATGAAAAGGCAAAATCCCAGTTGGGTTAGCTATCTTTTTTGAAATTTGATTTTCGAAAGAAAATTAATTTTCAAAAAATAGCTAACCTAACTTAGTAGTTAGTCCAGTTAATAGTGTCGGGTAGCATGTCATAAGTAACAGCCAATAAATTTGGCGATTACGAACTACCCGACACGATTAATTTGAAAGACTACTTAGTCTAAAGCAGCTAACCTAGTTGAAAGTAACAGGAAGTTAGGTTAGCAGTTTTAAGGAAAGAAATTCTTTTGAATTTATTTCCTTAAAAGACTGCTAACCCAACTCAAGCACAACTGATATAAAAAAATGGTGATAGATGGAACACCCAATCTATCACCACTTTTCACTATCGTCTAACTAATCACTAATCATCAGTCACTAATTATCTTTTCTTTTTCTTAGCCGCATCTTTTTGTGCTTGAATTTTCTGCTGTTCCTTCATCGCCTCAGCCAATCGTTCACTAAAGCCACCTTTCTTCTTGGGTTTCGCCTTATTAGCCTTGAGTTCTTCTTCTATTTTATTTTTGTCTATCAGTACAGATTTTGTGAAAACCATCTGAGAGATATTCATCATATTAGAGGTGAACATATAAGTTGTTAAACCTGCGGCATAGTTATTAAAGAAGAATAAGAACATGATCGGCATGAAATATTGCATGTACATCATCATTTGCTGCTGTTGGCCACCACCCATTTGCGACATATCCATTTGCTTAGAGTTGTACCAAGTGTAGGCAATCATAGAAACGGCATACAATAAGGTAAATAAGCTAATATGTGCGCCATAAAATGGAATTTCCATACCGTTTGGCAACCAAGCAAATACATCAAAAGAAGACAAATCATGTGCCCATAAGAACGGCGCTTGACGGAATTCAATGGAGGCGGGGAAAAACCTAAACAAGGCAAACCAGATCGGCATCTGCGCTGCGATAGGCAAACAACCACCCAATGGATTCACCCCATATTCTCGGTACATTTTCATAGTCTCCACCTGCATTGCCTGAGCATCATCACCGAATTTCTCCTTCATCTTTGCCATTCTAGGTTTCAAAACAGCCATTTTTTGCTGCGAATAAACCATCTTATAAGTCAATGGAAATAGCAATAATTTTACCAATAAGGTCATGACAATAATAGCGATTCCTTTATTGCTGATAATACTATTTAAGAAAGAAAAGGCAGGACGAATCAGCCACCGATTAATGGTTCCGAAGATACTAGAGCCATAAGGAATAATATCTTCTAAGCCGTTTCCTTGTGCGGCTAAACGATCATATTCGTTAGGGCCAACGTAGAAATTCATGGCAAAAGCGCCTGATTCCATTGGGACTTTAAGCTTAGTGGTCAATTTTTTAAGATCGGCATCATCTTCATCTAACATTTCAGCATACAATTCTGCTTTTCTAAAACTACCATCTTTAGCCATCAAGGAACTATTGAAGAATTGATTAGAATGAGAAACCCACTTCACTCGTTCCTCTGGTTTTTCTTCCTCATTGCCTGTACAACCACAATCTTCTAAATCCTCTTCTGTATCATAATAATAAGCTGCCGTATAACTTCTCTCATACTTGACGTTTTCTTCAATTTTATCTAGGTAATTGACCCAGTTTAACTCAATATCACTAGCATCTACTTCGGTATCTAAACCTACTAATTTTACCAAATAGTCGATGCCATAAGTCCCGTCATTGATCACATATTTTTGCTCAAAGTACTTGCCATTTCCTGCATTTGCACGGAAAGTGATGGTTTTGCCATTGACAGTTGGGGTGAAATAGAGTGAACTGGTTTTTACACCACCTGAGCCTAGCCCAGGCATCGGTAGTAAATACTCGAACTTATTCTTGTTATCTTCTAATAATTTCAGCGTGCTTAATTGCACAACCTTATTAGAATCCAATTTTGATTTTTGATATTCTTTTAAAGTAACTTCTTTAATTCGTCCACCTTTATTGGTAAAAACGACCGTCATTAAATCGTTTTCCACGGTAGTCGTTTGTTCTTTTCCAATGGCAGATGGAGCGAAAGCACCATGAGTGGCAACCATTTTAAGGTTCAATAAAGAATCGGGAAGGTCTTGAAAAGCAGGAGTTTCAGCAATTGGAGTTACATCTTTTTCAACTACCATTGCTGCTTTAATCGAGTCACTAATCCGTTGTTGTTCGGCCAATTGTTCCTCCGTTGGAGCATTAACTTTCAGCCAATAAAATAAAATGGCGAAAATAAGCGTAATACCAATAATTTGATTTAGGTTTGTCTTATCCATTAGTCTATCTGAACTTAATAATTGAGTATCAAAGAGCGGAGCTTAAAAGAGGGTGTGTAAGTTTTTAGCATAGCTAAAGTTTTTGTGTAGCACTTATTTTATCACCTTTTTCTACCTCCTGTTAAAATTTCAGCAAAGGTAATACTTTGTAGAGTTTAATAACGAATACTTTGGACTTTTATGGAAAATAGATAGACCAATTCACCAACACTAGACATGAATCAACCTTTTTCTCAATTTTTTTATTCTACAGGAATGTACAA
>CALDTJ010000271.1 GCA_937924145.1 uncultured Saprospiraceae bacterium | reverse complement strand
GATTGGAAATATTTCAGATTTTCATTACTTTTATTAAAACTTATGAGAAAACAAACACACAAATGGCTAGAGATTTAATACATTATCAAGTGCGACGGGCTTTGGAGAAGGATGGGTGGAAAGTAACCGCAGATCCTTTTAGAGTCAAATTTGGTAAAAAAACTACTGTAGAAATAGATTTGCAAGCGAACAAATTTATTTCCTTCGAAAAGGGGAATGAGCAAATATTCATTGAAATAAAAACGTTTCAAAAGCGCTCATTACTATACACTTTTTATGAGGCTCTTGGTCAATATCTTTGTTATCGAGACGGATTAGAGGAATTAGGCATCACCAAACCCGTATATCTAGCTATCCCTCTTCCTGTTTATAAAAAGATAAAGAAAACACCTTTTATCATCAGAAGAATTTATCAATATAAATTGAATCTGATTATTATTGATACGACAAGCGAAAAAATAATAGAATGGAAAAATTAGTAAAATATAAGAAAGCAGTTGAGAAAATATTGGAAAAACAAATCGGATTTCCAACCGCTTACTATCCTAACTTGAAAGACTTATTAGTCATTGACAAAACCAAAAGACATTTTATGATCATTACATTTGGTTGGGACAACGAAAAGGAATATGTCAATGAAATAAAATTTCATATAGAGGTAAACAATAAAGAAAAAGTAATCATTCACGAGAATATTACAGACATAGAAATTTTAGATTTATTGCTTGATAAAAAAATTGCAGAAAATGACATTCTAGATGGCTTAGAAGAAACCTTCCCAAAAGAAAAAGTCAATTCCAAAGCAGCCTAAATAAAACGCATAATAATTTAATAAGCCCCATAAAACAAGCAAAGGTTATGCAGTCTAAGACCACATAACCATTTGTTTTTCAATCGGGTATGATTTCTTACAAGAACACTTTGATAGTTGAAATTCTAGTATTGAATTCGTAATTAGCAGACTACTCACTAATCAACTAGTCACCAATCACTAGATATACTGCTGTACAATATTTTCCGTCACTACTTGCCCGTCCAATAATCGGATCACTCGATTACCAAACTCTGCGCAATAAGGCGAGTGCGTCACCATAATGATCGTTGCTCCTTCAGCGTTCAATTGTGCTAAAGTTTTCATTACATCGTCCCCATTGGAGCTATCCAAGTTACCCGTAGGCTCATCTGCCAGGATTAACTTTGGTCGATTAACCACCGCTCTAGCAACGGCAACTCTTTGCTGCTGTCCACCAGATAATTGCTGTGGAAAGTGATTTCTACGATGCATGATGTTCATTCTTTCCAACAATTCTTCTACTCGCTTTTTTCGTTCCGCAGAAGGCACTTTCGTGTACAACATCGGTAGTTCTACATTTTCAAATACCGTTAGTTCGTCAATTAAATTAAAGCTTTGGAAAATGAAACCGATATTGTGTTTTCTTAGATTAGATCGCTTTCTTTCTGGATATTTTGCTACCTCTTCTTCTAAAAACCAATATTCTCCATCCGAAGGATTATCAATCAATCCAAGGATATTCAATAAGGTTGATTTTCCGCAACCAGAAGGCCCCATAATAGAGACAAATTCTCCTTCTTTGATTTCGATGTTTAACTTGTTGATGGCAGTTGTTTCGACCTCTTCGGTACGGTACACCTTCACCAAATCTTTAATTTTTATCATGTTGTGTTGGTTTGCGTAGGGCTTAGGGCAGAGGGCTTAGGGTAGCTCCCTGCCTTAGACCATTTTCCTACGGGTTTTCAAAATGTTACTTTATATCGAGTGATTCCCTAATTTAGTGTTTTACTAAAATTTGTGATTTTTCTGCATAATTCATCCAAACGATTATACAGCCTTTCTTTCCTTTCTATTTTAATTAATTTCTTTCTCACTAACAGTATCAAAATATTGGCACATTCATAGGCAGACCTTTTCGAGTACCTTAAAAATCTTTGAAATTCCTTATTCGTATCTCCTGATCCTTCAACAATATTATTTGAAATACTCATTCCCGCTCCTCGTAGTTGATCAGAAAATCGATATAACTTCTGAGTATCTAAAAAATCAGCTATCAAAAATAACTCGTCTGTAATTTCAATAGCGATCTGCCAAATCTGTAAGTTTTCAAATCTAAAAATTTGTTTCATCATAGTAAGTTTTAAGTTTAAAAGAAGTGAATTTAAACAAAAACCTATTTTTTACAACAAAATTCTCAGATTAGTACTGCGCTACCCTACGCCCTTTGCCCAAAGCCCTCTGCTACTTAAGCACCAATTCATCCTTATCCCCAAAGTTATCATAGCTAGAAGTAATCACAATATCGCCTGCTTGCAAGCCTTGCGTCACTTCATAAAAACTTGGGTTTTGACGACCTACTCGAATATCTCTTTTGATAGCCGTATTGGTTGTAGGATCAATCACATAGACCCAATTTCCGCCTGTTGTTTGATAGAAACCGCCTTTAGCCACTAATAATGCCTCGGTTTCTGCACTTAATGCTAGTTTTACGGAGACCGTTTGTCCACGCTTGATGGTTGGTGGAATTTTAGAAGTAAAGACCATATCTACTTCGAAAACACCGTTCCTTACATCGGGGTAAATTTTCTTTATTTCCAGATCATAAGTTGCTCCTCCTAAAACAAAAGACCCCTTTTGATTCAAAAAGATGCGTGTGATGTAAAATTCGTCGATTCTTCCTCTAACTTTAAAGTTTCTGAGGTCATCTAGTTGAGCGATTCTACCACCTTGAGTGATTAACTCTCCGATCTCAGAATCCATCCCAGAAAGTTGACCATCAATAGGCGAACGAACCAAAAGATTCTCTAAACTCTGCTTACTGATATTTAGGTTTCTTCTCATTAAATCTACCGAAGTTTCTAATTGATTTTCTTGCATGACTTGAGACATACTATCTTTTCGAATCACCTCTGCCAATAGTTTTTTTCTCCTCAATAAATGCTCATATTCATCTTGAGTTTCCTCAAAATCTACCTTGGCTATGACATCGTCACTAAATAAACTCTTATTTCTAGCAGTTCTTTTGGATAATAAATCAATTCTATATTCTACATCCAAAGCCTGTTCTCTTAGATTTAAACTTTGTTGTTCTCTAGTTAATTTTAAATTTTCTAAAGTATTGATCTGATTCATGATCTGACCTTCCGATTGCAAATAATTTAATTGCAAATTAGGGTTGGACAATTGCATGATTTTTTGCCCTTTACTCAACATCGCTCCATCTTCGACATAAATTTCTTCAATTCTACCACCTTCTACCGCATCAATAAAAACTGTTTTGATAGGTTCTACGACTCCTGTAATTGGGATGAATTCTTGAAAAACACCTTTGTGAATAGTATCCACTAAAATACGATTCATCTCTACATTTAATTTTGAGACTCCCGCATTTTTGTACATATTCTGACCAACGAAACCAACTAAACCTACTGCTGCTATTATCAATGCAATTTTCAGCCAGCCAAATCCTTTCTTTTCAATTTTTTTGTCCATCTTTTTCTTTTTTTCAAGTACTGACGCCTTTAGTCGTCAAAAGTTAAGTCCTAATTTTTCCTTTAAATAAATCGTCTAGGTTTAGCTAAATACTCAGCTAGTTAACCTATTGAAATTGGCATGCCAAAAATATAAGTTATTGACTTTCAAATACTTATCACAAACCAATGCAACCTTTCAATATTTTTCATGTCCGTAATAGTACAATTATTGTCCGTTTTTGGACAGTTTTTAGTACCTTGCTATTTAAATCACCAAAAAGTATAAAAATCAATTTGGCAAATTATTAATATTTTCGCCAACTTTATTTTACGACTTCAAAAATCAACCGACCAACTAATGAAAAAAGAAGGGAAAATATTAATCATAGATGATGAAGACGATATCCTTTTAACCCTCCGTATTTTTTTAAAACAGCATTTCACTTTTGTGAAAGCGGAACCTAACCCACATTATATTCCGAGATTACTACGACAGTTCGATTTTGATGTAGTTTTATTAGATATGAATTTCCGACAAGGAGATACTTCGGGAGAAGACGGTATTACTTGGTTAACCAAAGTAAAGGAATTAAGCCCAGAAACACAGGTCATTATGATTACTGCTTATGGTGATGTCAATACTGCGGTAAAAGCATTGAAAGCAGGTGCATCCGACTTCGTTTTGAAACCGTGGAAAAATGAAAAGCTATTAGAAACAGTTATTGGGGCTTATGATAAAAAGCGGAATCCCGAGGTTGCTGAAGGGAATATTCCGAATAATATAGCAACAGAAGCAGACAAGCAATACAGCAAAATTATTGGTGAATCGGAACCACTATTGAATACCCTAAGGACTGTTGCCAAGGTTAGTAAAACGGATGCCAATATTTTGGTACTCGGTGCTAATGGTACTGGTAAAGAATTAATCGCCAGACAAATCCATCGGCAATCAGAACGAGTAGATAAGGTATTTGTGTCTGTCGATTTGGGTGCTGTTCCTGAGTCGTTATTTGAAAGTGAATTATTTGGTCACAAAAAAGGAGCTTTCACCGATGCCTATGAAGATCGGATGGGCCGATTTGAAGCAGCCAATGGCGGCACCTTATTTTTAGACGAAATCGGTAATCTTTCTTTACCTTTGCAGGCGAAACTACTTTCTGCATTGCAAACTCGACAAATAAGAAGGATTGGGGAACACAAAATGACAAAAGTTGATATCCGCTTAGTTTGTGCCACCAATATGCCTTTGTATGATATGGTCAAAGAAGGCACTTTCCGACAAGATTTATTATACAGAATCAATACCGTTGAACTAAAATTACCTAGTTTAGCGGAACGGGGAGCTGACGTTACAATTTTGGCAAAACACTTCTTAAAAGTATACAGCAAAAAGTATCAAAAATCTTCGATGAAATTTGCCAAAGATACTTTGACCAAATTAAATAATTATCATTGGCCTGGCAATGTTCGAGAATTGAGGCACGCAGTTGAAAGAGCCATTATATTGGCAGAAGGAGTTATTTTACAAACAGACGATTTCTTATTTCAAGAAAATACTCAAGAAACGGCTGCTGAAAGTCTCAATGTAGATAGTTTTAACTTAGAAGAAGTCGAACGACAAGCCATTAATAAGGCATTAAATAGACACAAAGGGAACGTTAGTAAAGCAGCAGAAGAATTAGGAATCACTAGACAATCTTTGTACCGAAGAATGGAAAAGCATGGGCTTTAGAAATGATGAACTATGAACTATGAACTATGAATGATGAACAGTGTACGTTGTACAGTAAAACGTCTGAATTGAAAATTAATAAGGCATTAAATTATAAATACATCGCTATTGAGGGAAATATTGGCGCAGGAAAAACTACTTTGAGCGAATTGTTGGCTAAAAAGCACAATTACCGTTTGATATTAGAGCAATTTACCGATAATCCTTTTTTGCCACTTTTTTATGACAATCCTGAACGGTATGCTTTCCAAGTTGAGTTATTTTTTATGACGGAAAGGCATAAGCAATTACAAGAATACTACGTCTCCCAAGATCTTTTTCAACAAAATACGATAGCAGATTATTTCTTTTTGAAAACGCTGCTATTTGCTAATAGCAATTTATTAGCTGAAGAAAAACGACTATTCCAACAGCTATTTCAAACTTTAAATGATAGATTTCCTAATCCAGAAATACTGATTTATCTGCATCGTCCAATTGATGAGTTAAAAGTTTATATCGAGAAAAGAGGACGAGAGATGGAAAATACGATTGATCCTATATATTTAGAAAAAGTACAACAGGCTTATTTTAGTTTTTTTAAAACCCAACCTGATTTTCCTGTTTTAGTGATTGATATGGAAGGCATTGATTTTGTGAAGTCGCCTTGTGGATATGAGAAAATTGAAGAGTTGTTATCTAAAGATTGGGAACATAAGGTGCATTATTTGACATTATAGTAGTACAGGCGATTTCAATCGCCTAAGAGAAAAGTTAAAAATAAAGTGAATCAATTGAAATTCTAACAGGCTGATAATTCGGTTTTTAATTTTAGTTATCCACTAATATTTTTTTCATTTGGCGACTGAAGTCGCCTGTACTTAAATGGCAAGCTGTAACTCAACAGCTTGCCATTTTCATGTATCGTAATTTGACAATAATAAATTAGGCGACTGAAATCGCCTGTACATTAGGCCAATTTCCAAAGTGCTTTTTTGATTCGGTCAATCGCTTCTCGCAATTGCGCTTCAGAGGCAGCATAAGACATTCTGAAATAGCCTTCTGCCCCAAAAGCACCACCTGGCACTAAAGCGACGTGTGCCTCATTCAACATATAAATACAGAAATCATCTGAATTATTAATGACGGTATCGCCAGCACTTTTACCCATAAAATTGCTAATATCTGGGAAAACGTAAAATGCACCTTCTGGCTCATTCACTTTCAAACCCGGAATTTCTCTTAGCAATCCTAACACCATATCTCTTCGCTTTAGAAACTCTTCTCTCATTTTATAAGAAGGAGTCATATCCGCTAAAAGAGCCGTTACCGCTGCTTTTTGAGCAAAAGTGTTAGCTCCCGAAGTTACTTGACCTTGGTGTTTAGCACACGCTTTAGCAATCTCTAAAGGAGCGCCAATATATCCTAATCTCCAACCAGTCATGGCAAAGCCTTTAGCAAAACCATTAACTGTAATCGTTCTATCTTTTACCGCATCGAAAGTACCGATACTACAGTGTTTTCCTGTAAAGTTGATGTATTCGTAAATTTCATCAGAAATAACATAAACGTTTTCATGTTGACCGATCACATTTGCGATTTCTTCTAATTCTTCTTTCAAATAAACAGATCCCGTTGGGTTACATGGAGAAGAAAATAAAACAATCTTCGTTTTATCTGTAATAGCCGCAGCCACTTGATCCGCTGTTACTTTATAATCTTTATCAATCCCTGCAAATACATCAACAGGTACACCACCTGCCATTTTCACAATCTCTGAATAAGTCACCCAATAAGGGGAAAAAATCAATGCCTCATCTCCATCATTCAATAATGCTTGACAAAGGTTGTGCAAAGATTGCTTCGCTCCAGTAGAAACGACGATTTGATTAGGCGTAAATTCTAATCCGTTATCTCTTTTAAATTTTGTACATACCGCCTCTCTCAATTCTAATAAACCTGGCACTGGCGAATATTTGGTAAATCCTTCGTCCAAAGCCTGTTTAGCAGCTGCCTTAATGTGTTCTGGTGTGTCAAAATCAGGTTCACCCAAACTTAAACTAATCACATCATGTCCTTTCGCTCTTAATTCACGACCAAGTTGAGACATTTTCAAAGTCGCAGATTCTGCCATATTTAGAATCTTTTGCGAAACAGGAGAAGTTTTTACTACACTCATTTTTAGGATGTTTTTTTTGTAGACGGTAAATGGTACACGATTGACGGTACACGGTTCGCCTTATTGTAATTTTGAATTGATAGGTTTTGAATTGGTTGGTG
Organism: uncultured Saprospiraceae bacterium; assembly: GCA_937924145.1. GTDB lineage: Bacteria > Bacteroidota > Bacteroidia > Chitinophagales > Saprospiraceae > JAFMDF01. The sequence goes on along the minus strand of CALDTJ010000271.1, from coordinate 4,457 downwards.
TAAGTACAGGCGAATTTATTCGCCTAAAATTAAATACAAATATATAATTACTCTGAACTAAGTTACTCCACCAGATTTAGGCAAATGAATAGTCCAGATTTATACCAATTTTGAATTTTTTCAATACAACAATGATTTTATTGAAAAAATTCACGCAAAAGTAAATTGTTTTTAGATAGATTACTATTTTTTGGGGGGATTTATTCTAGTTGCTAGTTGCTGGTTGCTAGTTGCCGCTCGAAACCAGCAACCAGCAACCAGTCTCACTCTACATCTGCAATTCGTTTCTTCAAATCTCTGTTTACAGCGATACTGGCGTTGAGTTCGAAACCTACCAGTAGAATGAAAGCATTTAATTGAATCCAAATCATGATGACGATAATCGTACCAATCGAACCATAAAATTTATTGTAAGCACCAAAATTATCGACGTAAAAAGAAAAAATAACAGAGGAAAGGATGGATAAAATAGAAGCAAGTGTTGCCCCTGGAGTGAAGAATTTAAACTTCCGATGCATCCCTGCGCCGTAGCGGTAGATGAATGAAATGCCTGTATAAAAAAGTGCCAATATAACTAGCCAGCGAACAAAATAAATACTGTATTTAGTAAAAAAGTCCAATTGCACAAAGTCACCAATAACGGTTATGATCAGATTTCCGAGGATGATAAAAACAACAGAAATAATTAATAAGAGGCCCAATTGAAGGGTTAACAGAATTGCGATCCCTCGTTTTTTAAGTCCATTTCGTTTCTTAAAAGTAGTTTCTAAATACGATTTGTCGAAACTGTGCATTAGCGTCATCATTCCATTAGATGCAAAAAAGAGGGCTAAAACAAAACCAAATGACAACAAACCAATTCGAGGGTTACTCGTAATATCTTGAATAAATTCGTAAAGGCTTTTTCCTGCTTCACCGGGTAGAATATCCTGAATCTGTCGATTTAAAACTTCGTAATAATTATCATTTTCTAAAAAATAATTGAGTAGATAATCTTGAAAAAGCGGCAGTAAAGTAAACAGCATAATGAGTGCTGGAAAGAGCGACAAAAAGAAACTAAATGCCATAGAGTTTGCCCGAGTCGTCAAATCTCTTCGCTGACTTTCATTGTAAATAAAAACAGCTACATCTGAAATTGGTACTCTAAAAAAACCTGGGAAAGAATGGGTCTTTGCCCAATTGATTATACCCAACACCAAAGGGTGCTTTAAGAAAAAATCCGTTATTTCTTTAGCGGTTGGGAGCTTCATTTATAGGTTAAAAGGTAATGAGGTTATAAGGCAACGGGGCTATTGGGGCTTAAGGCCTAACAGCACTTCTTAACTTACGATGCTTCTTCGTAATAGGGTTTGAGTTTTTCTAGTAACACATCTGGAACGGAAACTGTTTCATTTGTATTCATGTCCACAAAACATAGTTTTACACTACCTCCATTTACTAAATCTCCATTTTCTTTGTACACTTCATGGTTATAAGTAATGGTATCTTTTGGCAATCTTCGGATAATCGTTTTCACCGTCAATAATTCATCATAAAAAGCTGGTCGAACGTAACGCATATTTAGCGACATGACGGGCATCATAATTTTAGACTTTTCTTCTAAATCTAGATATCTGACTCCTAAATCTCGCATCGCCTCTACCCTACCAATTTCGTAATACTTTGGATAATGTCCATAGTATAAATATCCCATCTTGTCCGTTTCCGCGTATCTTACTCTGACTTTTACTTCGTGTACAAACATTATTAATGAAATTTTTAAAGGTTGCGAGTTGCGAGTTTCGGGTTGCCAGTTGTGCTTAAACTCGCAACTCGCAACCCGTCATCTTCCTGCAATAATAAGTACAAAAAGTAAAAATAATCAGACTTCTCTATTCTTTCTTTCTTATTCGACCTAAATTGCGATTTTTTTTGTAATGTTGACGCTGAATACACATTACAATCATTTATGCTTAAAAATGCTTTTTCCACATATCACTCTAAACTGTAGAGGTCAACTCATTAGCCTAGAAGATCCCATTATTATGGGAATTCTAAACGTCACTCCTGATTCTTTTTTTGATGGTGGAAAATATCAAAAGGTAACCTCTATTTTGCGACAAGCAGAAAAAATGTTAATAGAAGGTGCTACCATCATTGACATAGGAGGAATGTCCTCTCGTCCGGGGGCAGCAATCATCGATACAGCAGAAGAGTTAAAGCGTGTTATTGCGCCAATCAGTGCTATTCATAAAGAATTTCCCAAGGCGATTATTTCAATTGATACCATTCGGTCAGAAGTGGCAAAAGCAGCAGTCGAAGCAGGGGCAAGTATCATCAATGACATCTCAGCAGGGAAATTAGACGATGAACTTTACCAAACGGTAGCCGATTTAAAAGTGCCTTATATCTTGATGCACATGCAGGGGAAACCAGAAAATATGCAAAAACAGCCCGAATATTCGGATATTACCCTAGAAGTTTTAGATTTTTTCATTAAAGAAGTGGGTAAATTGCGGGCATTAGGTGTAAAAGATATTATCTTAGACCCAGGATTTGGGTTTGGAAAGACGGTTGTTCACAATTATCAATTATTAAATAAAATACCAACTTTTCAGATACTTGATTTACCAATCTTGGCTGGAATATCAAGAAAATCTATGATCCATAAATTTTTAGGCATTACCCCTAAAACGGCATTGAACGGAACGACTGCATTGAATATGGTAGCTTTACAACGAGGAGCGAAAATTTTGAGGGTACATGACGTAAAAGAGGCAGTAGAAACGGTGAAACTGTATTTGCAATTGGAGCGGAATAAATAAATTAGGTATCGGGTATCAGGTTGTAGGTGCTAGGTCAGAAGTTGACAGCGATATGCGTTCAACAGCTAACTGTCAACGTCTAACCTAGCACCTGCAACCCGATACCTGACACCTAACAAAAAAGAGAAAACACACATTCAATTAAATGGCTTATCACTTAACAGAAGAAAATATTAAGCACACCACGCTAAGTTTCTTAAAGACTTATTATAAAAATAATAGTTCTAGGGGCTTTGGCAATACAGTGGCGACCCTTGATATGCAAGCGGGAGATGGTATCATCGCAGATGGATATATAAAATTCTCTGTTGAGCATGATCCAATTGCTGGGTTATCTGGAAAAGAGGCAGAAAAAGCCATTTTAGAAGGAAAAACAAATACGAAAAAAGTTAGTAAATCCTTTTTAGCCACTTTCGAGGCGACTTCTCAAAAAACAGCGCAGGAAATACAATACAGGGTACAAAACACCCTACTGATTCTCGATGCTTTAGCCGTAGCGAGTATGGTCGCAGCCGCCTCTTATGGGTACAACTACATGAATGACCAATATACTTTAAACCAATTGGGTGTATTCAAGTTCTTCATGGGATTTTTTGGGGTCATGCTGGCAACCGTGATTGTTTATGTTTTAACACTTAGAAAAGTAGCACGATACCATCATATCCATGCTTTAGCTCAATTCAAAAAATATCATGCTGATGAACAGTGGGTTTCTTATGGTGAAGACGTCTTTGCAAATCCCCAAAACAAGTACCTTGTAGAGCTAAAAAAGCAATGTATGCGACAGGGTTTTGGTTTAATTTCAGTAGATAAAGACCTTCAACCTAGTTTGGTGATGACACCAGCTAGAAAAATGAAGCAAAAGAAAGGTCGAAAGATTTTAAATTTTTCAGAAACTGCTTTAGCAAAAAATAAAGCATTCAAATGGGTGAGTGGGATAAAAGTTCCTCGTTATAAATCACCTATTGATAAGACGGATTATACGCGTTTTACAAAATCATATTGGAAACAAGCAGTGACCATTTTGGCAATGCTTTTTGTGATGGGAGAAATTTATATAGAAGAAAGAAAAAATCCTGATATCGTCTATGCCGACGAAAAAAAGTATCAGGAAGAGTTGAAAAAAATTGCCGCTAATAAAACCGAAGAACCGAAAGAGTATCTAATCATCGGTGAGGAAAAAGATATGTACACAGATGGTACGCAAATAGATCAAACTGAAATTGTAGATAAACCAATAACAAAGGCAAAGGCAAAAGTTACACAAACACCTAAGCCAATTCCCAAAAAGCCTAAAACAGCTAAGTTAGATGCATTGATTATTTCTACAGGGATGGGCGAATTCGTGAGTTATGATTGTAGTCGATTATCAGCAATAAAAGGGACTAATTTCTTAGTGCAAATCTCTACCGCTACCAACCGAACGGAAGCCATTAGAAAAGTAAGGACTTTTAATGAGAATGGGTTTAAAGCTAATGCCGTTTGGTTAGGCTGTTTTTTGAATAAGAAAACTTATGTCATTTATTTGGATGACATTTTTGATAATAAGAGCAAAGCAACTGAACGCTTAGAAAAATATCAAAAACTGTTAATAGCCAAAAAACAGAATCCTCAGACGGCTGTTTTACGGTCGATTCAAGGGAAATGATTAGA
>CALDTJ010000270.1 GCA_937924145.1 uncultured Saprospiraceae bacterium | reverse complement strand
GTTTAGGAAATATTGAAAAAATAGACAAAGCCATCATTGTTTGGCCTGCAGGGAAAGTACAAGAGTTAGCAAATGTAGCTGTAAATCAAATAGTTAAGTTGAATGAGTCAGACTCGCAACCCGCAACCCGCAACTCGCAACCCGCAACCCGCAACTCGCAACCCGCAACCCGCAACCCGCAACTTTCTAATAAATTTACTTTTTGTAAAAAATATCGAAATCATAAATTGCTCATTTGGGGTATTTTAGCCAATAATATTCGGTTATTTTGAAAATAACTTTAATAACCAATAATAACTTTTAATAAGTCTCTTTTCTATTTCCAATATTCCCAAAAATCTTATACTTTTGCCCTCGTTAAAAGCCCACCGTCTCCTAGCAGAGATTAAATGGGTATGGTTAAACCAAATAAACTTTAACAGTAATGGCTGTAAAGATCAGACTTCAAAGAAAGGGTCGTAAGAAAAGACCTTTTTATCACATCGTGGTAGCCGATGCAAGAGCTCCAAGAGATGGTCGTTTTATTCAGAAGTTGGGAACTTATAACCCAATGACTTCTCCTGCGACTATTGATTTAGACCGTGACGCAGCGTTCGACTGGTTGATGAAAGGCGCACAGCCTACAGATACCACTAGAGCAATCCTTCGTTTCAAAGGCGTAATGTACCGTAAGCACTTAGAAAGAGGTGTAAGCAAAGGTGCCTTAACGCAAGAACAAGCAGATGCTAAATATCAAGCTTGGATCGAAGAGAAAGAAGGTAAAATTGCTGCTCGTGTTGCTAAAACTGCAGAAGAAAAAGCTGCTACTTTAGCTAAATTATCTGGCACACCGCCACCACCACCTGCTCCACCTGCACCGGAACCAGTAGAAGAAGTTGCTGTTGAAGCACCTGCTGCTGAGGCTGCTGTAGAAACAGTAGTTGAGACCGTTGTCGAAAACGTTGGTGATGAGGATCCAGAATTGGCTGCTTTAAATGAAAAAGCGGCTGAAGATAAGGCTGAGTAAGTACTATCTTAAAGAATAAATTAAAGGCTTGGAGTTTTACTTCAAGCCTTTTTTTATGCCCTAATTTAGATGTTTTGCTTGTTTCCCCTGTTGGGTTAGCAGTCTTTTAATAGCAAAAGTTTTGAAAAAACTTATGCTATTAAAACTGCTAACCTAACTTTTATCTATTCTGGCAATTCGGCTATTATTTCGTATCTGAGACCTATATCCCTGTAGCTATCGAGAGTCTATACGTATGCTGAGAATCAACGTTTTACAATTTACGTATCAGATACGTTTTAGCCTATTCAAGGTCAGCTTGTAATCTAACTTTTATCTATTCTGAGTTAGGTTAGTTATTCCGAGTTGAGTTAGGTTAGCTCTTTTTCAGCAGTTAAATTTCCTTAGAAATTTAACTGCTGAAAAAGATAGCTAACCCAACGGGTAATTCGGCTATTATTTTACGATTACTTTCTTAGCAATAGGTGCATGATCTCCTATCTGTATATACATGATATATAAACCAGCATCTATGCCTTGTAAATCAATTCGTTTCACTTCATGATTGGCTGCACCAAATTGACCTTGCCAAATAGTGGCTGCTAATTGATTAAATAATCGAATGTTTACTTGCTCTGCTCCATACTTGGATAAATCTAGCATTAATTCTGTTGTAGCAGGATTGGGATATACTTGAATATTTTTGTCTACAACAACTGTAAGATCAGTCGTTCTAGAAGTGTTGGGTATATTTGAAACAGGGCCTTCTGTAGTGATGCCATTTCCTAAAGATATATTTTCTACGCGCTCACATAAGGGGCTCCAATTTTCATCATAATAATTGATGTTGATTTGATAGTCGCCATTTATTAAATCAATTGCCGTAGCTTTTGTCCCACAATTGCCCACACATTCAAAAACAATGTCGAAGTTTTCACTGAATATTTTGACAATAGCATTAGGAGCAGAAATATTATCGACACTAATAGTCGTATTTGTGGACTCAATTATTGCATTGGCACAATCTCCTGTACCATTAGCACTTCCATTGTCTGTATTAGAAGCTCCTGTATCCGTATCCATTGAACCACTTGTAGCCGTTACTTCTAACGTTGTTCGTTGTTGACAAACTAGGCTCCATTCATCGGTATAAAGTTGAATGTCGATGAGGTAAGTACCTTCGCCATTTATAGGAGCTACGACTTCTGAACTACAATCTGTAAAGCAGTTATAAATTTGATTATAATCTGCATCAAAAATATTGACGATTTTATTAGCGGTACTAAAATTAGTTAAAGTAATAGCAGTTCTTGAATGAGCGATGTTGACATTTTCACAGGGATCATCGCTGGTATTTCCTGAATTGCCGTCGTTATTGCCGCCATCATTATTATTACCATCGCCTGTATTTCCATTATCTCCACTATTGGTTGTGCCTACGCTAACTGGTGCTTGAGTTTCACAGATAAATACCCAGTCCGCATCATATAATTGAACATCAACTATATAATCTCCCATCGCAGGTAAATCGAAGGCATTAGGATCGCCGCAATCATTTGCACACTCTGCTACTACATTATAATTGGCATCAAATAATTTGATTAATTTATTTGGACTAGTAATATTATCTACATTGATAGCATTGGCTCCAACGGAGACTTCAATATCAGCGCAAGGACTATCAGTGTTGTCTGTATTACCATTATCGACGGGCATATCGCTGAGTTCAACGGTTTCTCTTACTTCACAAATAAATTCCCAATCGGCAGTGTACAACTGAACATCAGCATAATAGGTACCTAATGTTTCATAACTAAAACTTACCTCCGTACCACAATTTTCCTGACATTCTAAAATTACATTGTAGTCTAAATCAAAAACCTTGACGATTTTATTGGGCGCATTTAAGTTAGAGAAATTAAAGGTTAATGGACCTGTTGAAATAAGGACTCCATTGCAATCCGTTGCACTTGTGTTTCCATCATTATCATCGTTATCATCATTTGAGCCACTATCTCCTCCATTTGAACCATCGTTGCCATCTGAGTTACCTCCATCATTGCCATTATCGCCTGCGTCTGTTTCTCCACTTACTCTAATGACTTGTTGGGCAGTTGTTTCATTACCACAATCATCGGTGGCAGTCCAAGTTCTAGTTAAGGTATAATTTCTTGCATCGACACTTTCCGAAATACTTTCTGCTAGATCTATATCCACATTATTATCACAATTATCTGTTGCTGTTGGTTGCGCAGGTGCAGGAACCGCATCATAATTTACGGAGATGTCCGCAGGGATATTTTCCAGATTAGGTGGGGTAGTTTCACAATCAGAAGCTGAACATGGATCTGAATTATCATCATTTCCACCTGAGTTCCCTCCATCATTGCCCGAATTACCGCCCTCATCAACTACTCGGATTACCTGCTCAGCCATTGCAGTATTTCCACAATCATCTGTTGCGACCCAGCTACGAGTTAAGACATAATTATTTTCATTTTCCCCGTTAGTCCTTTCTTCTAAAAAGACAATCTGTACATCATCATCGCAATTGTCGGTGGCGGTTAGATTTTGTGTTGCAGGTACGGCATTGAAATTGACCGTCATATCTGGTGGAATATTTACTAATACAGGTGGCACTTCTTCACAAACTGGGCCAGTACAAGGGTTATTTTCATCACCACCTCCATTGTTCCCTCCATTATCTCCATTGTCACCTCCGTCACTATTTTCTCCATTACCAATCACTATAGTTGTTTCGTCTTGGCAGATTATTCTCCAACTGGCAGTATAAAATTCAATGGTTACTTTATAGGTATCGTCTGAAAGTGGTCGGGTTGTTTGTACATCACCACAATTTCTAAAACAGTTGTAAACGATTCTATTGTCTGATGCGAAGACTTTGACAATTTCATTGGGTGCTAATAAATTGCTGATAACAATTTGGTCATTTTCTTGCTTAACTTCTGCTGACGTACATGCTAATGATAAAATCGGATCGAGTACCATTACTCTTTGACTCGCAGTATTCATATTGCCACAATCATCCGTCGTTGTCCATGTTCTAATTAGTTGATACCCGTTGTCATTATTATTTTCAATACGCTCTTCTGTGAATTCGGCACTTAAGTTATTAGAGCAATTATCTATGATTGTTGGTTGCCCAATAGCTAAATTATCACTTGCTCCAATAGAGGTATCTCTTGGTACATTTTCGAAGGAAGGCGGCGTTGTATCGACTACTTTTAAGAAAGCCGTTTTTACCGTTTGATTGCCACATTGATCGGTTAAGGTATAATTCACAGGAAAACCTTCGTCATCATTACAATCAAAATTCAAGGTATTGATATCAAAACCAGTAGCGATAAAATCACTTGTTACAGTCACCTCTCCACAGTTGTCAAATAGACAAGTTTCTAATAAACCAATATTGTCATTGTGCCAACTTTCGACTCTTGATGCTGCGGTTTCGTCGCCTCCACAGTCTACTCCAAAGTCGATAGGATTACAAAAAGATTCTGGTGGAGTGGTGTCTCTTAAAATGAAATTAACCGTTTTGAATTTGGAGTTTCCGCAATTATCTTTGATTAAATAATTAACTTCAAAGCTACCTGTAATACCACAGGGGCCTGATATTCTACCATAATCAAAATCACTAACTATTTCTACTGGCCCACAGTCCGTTTGAGAACAGTTTCTCAATTGATTGGTATTACTTAAATCCCAAGATTCGGCGGCAAATCGACTGCCATCCAAGCCATTACATTCGTGAATGATGTCCTCCACATCACAGAAGATTAGTAATGGATCTCTTCCAACTCTGATCGTTTGTTCACAAGTGCTGGCATTGCCACAAGCATCGGTTACTGTCCAAGTTCGACGAACAATTTCTGGCAAATTTTCACAAAAGCCATCTCCTTCATTGACATCCTCATAGCTAATTGTAAGGTCAGCCCCCTCTGAACAATCAATTACCTCAGGAAAGGCTAAATCTGGATTTTCAGCAGGATTCAAGCTGGCATCACAATCCACAACCACATCTGGGATACAGACAATTTCAGGAGGGGTATTATCCACAAGCGTTATCCGTTGTAATAAGGTTTTGAACCCTCCACAATTATCACTGACCGACCAAAATCTCAGTAGGATACCTGTTCCTCCACATCGAGTCAATTGATCAATATTATCGGAAAAAGTGATGTCATTTATCCCACTTGAACAGGAGGTAGAAATATCAGGATAACCCACTACTGGATTATCTGGATCTGGAACAATATCTGCTCCACATTCTACCCTCAAATTTTCGGGATAATCAATGGTAATCTGCCCATTTAGGTAAGTAGATAGCAATAGGCATAGGAATAGTGTAGTTTGTTGAATTGTCTTTGATCGCATCTTTTTGTTTTTATCTAAAAATTGTTACTTATTATTTAGTCAAGAGGCATAAAATGACTCAATCATTTTAATATAAAAGCGACTTTGTTCAAGTTTTTAATATAGACTGATAGCCTATCAGGGGGGAGATAGTAACAGGAGTACCCGTAGCAATGTTATAGCGTATTGCTAGTGCTTCGTTTCAAAAGTTTTGATTGAAAACCACGAAGTGGTTAAACCCGATTAGCCCCGAGTGCAACTCGGGGAAAATGATTAAATAATGTATGGACAACCACGAAGTGGTTGAACTTAACTCGCTCATATTGAACTACTTCGTAGTTGTGGGGGAGAGGGAATCATTTTCTACCCCCGAATTTCATTCGGGGCTATTCATGTTTAACCACTTCGTGGTTATAGCGACAAATTGCTAATCAGAATTTTTGAAACAAAGCACTAGTTGAGTTTTTTGTAAATATTCAAGTAGTTAATTATCAAAAGATTAGGGGGTAATCTTTAATTTTTAGTCTGATAAGTGTGGTGAAAACAGCATGGTAAGCTGGGGAATATAAGATAAAAATACATAATATTTTAAAGGAATCAAAGGAAGGATTAGATTTTTGGAAATTCCCCCCTTGTTAAGGGAGCCTAAATTATATGCTATCCCATCCTTCCTTCATCCGCAAAACTATAATATCCTTTCCCTCCAATAATGAGATGATCTAAAACTTTGATTGTTAATATTTCACCTGCTGCTATTAGCTTTTTTGTTAAAATGAGATCTTGTGGAGAAGGGGAGAGATTACCAGAAGGATGATTGTGAGCAAGTACTAGATAGACAGCGTTGCCTTCAATAGCTTTTTTAAAAACGACTTTAGCATCTACTACAGTGCCAGTTGTGCCTCCTAAACTGACTTGTTTTCTACCTATTACTTTATTCGCTCGATTGAGTAGTAGTATCCAGAATTCTTCGTGAGGTAAATCCATGAGGAGCGGGGCAATGACATTATAAGAGTCTCTACTGCACGTGATTTGTGGCCGATCTTTTATATTGGTGAGTTGGCGGCGCCGACCTAATTCTAATGCTGCTGCAATAGTGATTGCTTTTGCCTCGCCTACGCCATGAAATTTCATGTAATCGCTAATAGTACGTTTTCCCAGTTCATTTAAATCATTGTCAGTTGAACGCAGAATATCTTGTGCTAATCCAACTGCTGTTTGTTCTCTTGAACCAGACCCTAACAGAATGCCTAATAATTCGGCATCTGATAGGTTATGTTTTCCCTTAGCTAATAATTTTTCTCTTGGACGATCTTCCTCCGCCCAAGCAGTAATAGCTAGGTTTTTAATTGTGTAATTCTCCATAGCTTTTAGTGTAAATCCGTGTGAGGGTGTTCAAGTAGGTCATCTCCTGTAAAAAGGAAATGACCTTACTTGTTTTATTTTGGGGGCAACTTCTCATTTGGTATTGTGGTTGCGAAAAAAAAAGAAAGTGAATGAGCCCACAAAGACTCATTCACTAGTGTTTCATTTATTACTTGGGGTTACTGCGGGGTATGGCAGTACGGAAATAAAATTTCCTTTATTGTATTAAAGATTTGGTTTGGTGATGAATGGAAAACTTGCAAGTATTCCACCTGTCTACCTATTTGTATATAAAAACTTGAATTTTTGCTATTGAGGTTAGGACTTAGAAAACTGTTCCGCTCGAAGAATTTCCCTTAGCGATTATTGAAAAAATATTTCAACGTATCAACTAATTCTTCGAGCGTATATTCAGTATCAAGTTGTCCTTTCAAAGTTACAATCTAAGCATTGGAGCATGATTTTCTTTGTTATCGGTTAGAAGATCATGGCTCCTTTTTTGCAAAATTGTTAGCGAAAATTTTCATGGTGTCCAGTCATAAAAACTTACACTTATATAGAGTCGTGAACTTCTGATATTCCACACTTTTTGCTATTTTTTTTCAAATTAAATTTTATTATTTTTTAATTTAGTAATTTTTTTTTATTTAAAACATTGATTATTAAATAGATAGGATCGTTTGGTTGTTTGGTGAAAAATATTAATTATTTATGGAAGTTAATGAGTGGTATAATTTTTTTATTTGTTTTGATTGAACAACGGGGTCATGGATTGGCTGAAACGATCAATAGTTTTGGTGTAAATCATAATAAGGATATTCCTAAAAAGTATATCCATTGGATGAATCAACTCGATTATTTTTTTTCACTGGAAGATTTTATTTTAGTCCATGCTGGTTTGAATTTTAGTAGTG
>CALDTJ010000269.1 GCA_937924145.1 uncultured Saprospiraceae bacterium | reverse complement strand
TTGCCCAGTTGAATTCTTCTTCGTTCATGCCCTTCCAAGCAAAAACTGGAATACCAGCAGCAGCGATAGCCGATGCAGCGTGGTCTTGAGTAGAGAAAATATTACAAGAAGACCAAGTTACTTCTGCGCCTAATTCGATTAAAGTTTCGATTAAAACAGCCGTTTGGATGGTCATGTGTAAACAGCCAGCAATTCTAGCACCCTTAAGCGGCTTAGAATCACCGAACTCTTCTCTCAATGCCATTAAGCCTGGCATTTCTGCCTCTGCTAATTCGATTTCTAATCGTCCCCAATCTGCTAAAGCAATATCTTTTACTTTGTAGTTTGTTTTAGTTTCTACAGTTTGCATAAATGAATATTAAAGTTTAAAATGAATTATTGAAATACCGCTTGAGCAAATCAATCGGCTTGATAGGTCTAATACTTAGGTAAAAGAAGCGTAAATCGTCTTGATACCTTAATATTTAGCTATTGTGATATACGAAATGAGCCTACAAAGTTACGAGTTTGCATAGGCATTTTGAAAAGAAAGAAATTTAGGAAAGGAAAGGAGTGTAGGAAAGAGAGTAATTATTAAAGTGCTAAATGATGTTTTAACAAATCTCCTGTTTTGATTACAGGGTCACTTCTAAGTGCCCCCATAATTTTACAAAATCAGAGGGGCACCTGAAAGTGCCCCTCTGATAAGCAAAAAACTAAGCAGCAACAGAATCAAGTTCCTCTAGTTTTTCTTCTAGTTGTGCTTCTAATTCTTCATTTATATCTTCAACTTCATCATCAGAAAGATCATCTTTTTCGATCTTCAAATTATCAATAATAAAGACTTGTCTAGCAGGCGTATTTTTACCCATGAAGTAAGATAAGATATCTTCGATATTGGTTGATTCATTCATAACCACAGGCTCCAAACGAATACCGTCACCAATAAAACCAGCAAACTCATTAGGCGAGATTTCACCTAATCCCTTAAAACGAGTGATTTCTGGTTTACCTCTTAGTTTTTTAATCGCATTTTGCTTTTCCGTTTCGCTATAGCAATAAAAAGTTTTTTGCTTATCTCGCACACGGAATAAAGGCGTTTCTAAGACAAATAAATGCCCATTTCTTACCAAATCAGGAAAAAATTGTAAAAAGAAAGTTAGTAGCAACATCCGAATGTGCATACCATCGACATCTGCATCCGTTGCAATGACCACTTGGTTGTATCGTAAATCATCTAAGCTATCTTCAATATTCAGTGCGTGTTGGAGTAAATTAAATTCTTCATTTTGATAAACCACCTTTTTGGTCAGTCCATAGCAATTTAGCGGCTTACCTCGCAAACTAAATACCGCTTGCGTTTGTACATCTCTCGCCTTCGTAATCGACCCACTGGCAGAATCTCCCTCTGTAATAAATACAGTAGTTCTCAATCTATTTTCCTCAGGAGTTTTTTTATTAGAATCATTAAAATGAAGTCTACAATCTCTTAATTTCTTGTTGTGTAGATTCGCTTTTTTAGCTTTCTTTCGAGCCTCTTTTTGAATGCCTGCAATATCCAATCGTTCTTTTTTCGATTGTTCGATTCTGGCTTGCAAAGCTTTCATCGTTTCTTCATTTCTTAGGAGGTAGTTTTCTAATTTTTCCTCAACGAAGTTATTAATGAAGGTACGAATAGTCGGTCCTTTTGGCCCAACATCCGAAGATCCTAAACGAGTCTTAGTTTGAGATTCGAAGACAGGTTCTTCTACCTTTACACTGACAGCAGTGATAATAGATGCTCGAATATCTTTTACATCATAGTTTTTACCAGCAAAAACTTTTCTTACACAGTTAACAATCGACTCTTTGTAAGCATTTAAGTGGGTACCACCTTGTGTTGTATTTTGACCATTGACGAATGAGTAATATTGTTCACCGTAGTGGTTTCCATGCGTCAGAGCAAGTTCAATATCTTCATCCTTCAAGTGGATGATAGGGTAGCACAATTCTTCTCCACTTGTTTTTCTGGTCAATAAATCTAAAAGACCATTTTTAGAATAAATCGTTTTACCATTGAAATTTAGTTTTAGACCAGCATTCAAATAGGCATAATTCCAAAGTTGGTTTTCGATATATTCTGCTCTAAATTTATAATTTTTAAAGATAGATTCGTCTGGTTTAAACTCTACTAAAGTACCATTGCCATCCGTTGTTTTTTTGATTTTATGGTCATTGTTCAAAACACCTCTGGCAAACTCTGCAATCTTAGTCTTTCCTTCTCTGATTGCTTGGACTTTGAAATACCCAGATAGGGCATTTACTGCTTTAGTACCGACACCATTCAAACCTACCGACTTTTTAAATGCCTTCGAATCGTATTTACCACCAGTATTGATCTTGGATACACAGTCTATTACTTTCCCTAGCGGGATACCACGCCCATAATCTCGAATAGACATCATTCCGTTTTCCATGTCCAATTTAATGTCTATAGAGGTACCATGCCCCATCACATATTCATCAATACAGTTATCTAAAACCTCTTTAATCAAGATATAGATACCATCGTCTGCGGTTGCACCATCGCCCAATTTCCCGATATACATTCCAGGACGCAATCGAATATGCTCTTTCCAATCTAAGGAACGTATATTATCTTCGTTATAAGTAACTTTTGCCATGCTATAAGTATTTTGTAAAGTGTGTAGCTAGATTCAAGTGGAATATTATAAAGAATTAGGTTATTCTCCAAATACTTTTAGTAATCCAAAATATCTATCATTGACTACTAAATACCTAATAAATTGATTGTCAATTTATTAGAGTAGAATTAAAGGAGTATACTAAGAAAACTAAGAGATTATTTTTTTATAAATTGGTTGATTTAAAACAAAAATACTAAATTTTAGTGAATTATAAAATATTTGTTTAGTGAAGAGGCTTAAGTTTTTTTGTTCTTTAAACAACCAATAGGTGCGGAATTGCATCTAATTTTCTAGCAATCCATCTACAAAAGGTCGGTCTGCAAAAAAAAAGCAAAAAGATTTGATTAATTTTTGATAAAAATTCTTTAGAATTGGGTTCCTTTTTTAACTTTGCTGCTCATAATTTTTTGATTAGCTTTGCGAACGGGCAAAATCGTGCAATAAAATTTATTATTTTTATAGGGTAAGTGTATTAGTAAAAAATATATAGGTGAATTTTGTTACTTGTATAAAAAGTGCTATTATTGCCCGAACAAAACAGAAAAAAAATTACCAACTATGAGGTTAATAATCAATCTTATTTTAGTAGCCATCATTGCAGCATTAATTTATGTCTTAGTAGATAGTATTCGAGAGCCTATTGCTTTCAAAGCTGAAAAAGACAAGCGTGAGGCAGCAGTAGTAGATCGTTTGATGAATCTGAGAAGAGGACAAGAACTTTATCGAACCATTACAGGTGGAGAATTCGCAAGTAACTGGAATGATTTTAAGAATGTTCTTAAAACGGGTAGAATTCCTTTTGTTAAGGTAATTGGTGATCCTGATGATCCTAACTTTACAGGAGAGGTTACTTATGATACAACTTACTCAAGTGCTTTAGATTCTATTACAGCAATGGGATGGAACTTGGATGAAATGGTTCAAGTCCCTTTCAGTAACGGAAAAACATTTGATGTTCAAGCGGACACGTTATCTTATCAAAAAACAATTGTAAATGTTGTTGAAGTAGGTACTAAGCGTAGTACGTTTATGGGCAAGTATGCTGATCCAAGTTACAAGAGATACGATGCTCGCTATGAACCAAACAGTATCATCAAATTCGGTGATATGAATAAGCCAAATACATCAGGAAATTGGGAAAGATAAGTACCAGTCTAGTTAAGACATCCTTTTCGAAAAATAATATTAATACATACAAACTGTCTATCCTGTGCGGGGTAGACAGTTTGTCGTATTGTATAAGTAGTCCTTCTAACGAGGTACTAGTTCTAAAAAAATTCGATTTATATAAGAACCTTACTTTAGACAACGAGGCGGTAATAGCCGCAAGTTTTGAAGAAATCTGGGAAGAAGATGCTTTACTTTCTTTAGCATTTACCAATATTCATATCTCTTTTGTAAGACCCCATTACACGCTCATTCCTAGCAAATTATACCAGTCAGCTAATAAAGCTTCCTACCTTAAGCCACTAAAGTCGGACTCAAATAACTCGGAGTTGTACCAAGCCAATGATTTAACTGGAATAGCGGCCAAACTAATTTTTAGTTTACCACAAGCAGCAGTTACTTTTTTTGAATCTAAGTACCCACAAGGAGTTCAGTATTATAATAGTTTTGCACCATTAATTAATAGCATCGAAAAAGAGATGGGAGGTTTGGTAGGGAAACATGTCTGGTTAAATATCCATCCTAATGTATTGCAGATTGTATTTTTTGATGGGAAAGAATTAATTTTTTCAAATCAATTTCCTTTTGAAACAGAGAAGGACTTCTTGTACTATGTGATGTTGGTGTATAGTCAATTTAAATTAAATCCAGAAGAGACACCACTACATATTTCAGGTCAACTAGTTAGAGAGTCTGCGATATTCAAAAATTTGTATCGCTACATTAGAAATATTTCTTTTATGAATATTTCGGATAACTATCAATTAAATACGCATCTGACAGAACATCCTAGTTACTTTTATTTCGATTTATTAGCTATATAGGATTGCTATTCTACCCTACAAAAATGACTAAAGGAGAAAATGGTTAAATGATTAAATATGGTGCAAACTTGGAGGCAAATGGAGACCATACTTAATAGTTCATTCTAAATTTATTCATTTATTCATTTTATCATGTACTCATTTTTGACAATTTTAAAATAGTAGGATACAGTATCCATTTTCTAGACCTAGTTACGTACTAGTACTACCAACTCATAATTACTTTATCTTCAAAAAGAAAAGGCTACCCGAATGAGTAGCCTTTTGCCAACCTTTAGTTTCATACAATACTTCTAAAAAATTCTTTATATTAAAATCAGCTTAATAGATGTCTTTTTGATGTAGTTGCTCGATTTCAAAATCAAGTTGTACAATTACACCTTAAAAATAGTTGTAAGTTTTGGAAAAGTAGGTATAATGAATTTTAAATTTTGATTGGTATTTTCCGCAATCGTTTGCGCAAACGATTGTTGTTAGTAATTTTTTTTCTAATTTACAGCTTTATCAACAAAATTCGCTAAAAACAGGTATGGGACGTATTACCATAAAAGATATAGCTAAACTATTGGAAGTCAATCCATCAACAGTTTCTAGGGCACTAAAAGATCATCCAGACATTAGTGTGTCGATGAAAGAAAAAATCCAACAAGTAGCCAAAGACTTGGGGTATCAGCCAAATTATCAGGCCATCCGATTTCGTCAAAACAAGAGTGGTCTAATTGGTTTGATTATTCCAGAGATGGGGATGTTTTTCTTTCCAGCAGTTGTCAAAGCCATTGAAGAAATAGTCAAAAAAAATGGATACAACTTAATTATTTTACAGAGTAATGATCTACTAGAAAAAGAAAAAGAGAATGCGTTAGTCTGTCAGAATTTTGGTTTAGATGGCTTATTGGTTTGTTTATCAAAAGAAACAATGGATGTAGGTCATTTTACAGAAACAATACAACGTAAAATGCCGATTGTCTTTTTTGACAAAGTAATTCAACAAAAAGAATGCTCAACAGTAGTGATAAATGATGAATTGGCAGCCATTACAGCCATTAATCATTTGGCGAGAAAAGGATATAAAAAAATTAGTGGAATCTTTGGAAATCAAAACTTAGAAATTACGCAAAGTAGAAAAAAGGGCTTTCTGAAAGCTTTAACTAAACATAGGTTATTACATTATGGAGAATTTTGTTTTCATGCTGATACATTGGAAGAATCAAAAAGAAAGTTTGCCGAATTATTAGAGCAGTCAGTTTTGCCTGACGCTGTTTTTACTATGACAGATCAAACTTTGGCAGGGGTTATTCAAGCTATTTATGAAAAAGGATTATCCATTCCAGAAGAGTTAGCCGTGATTTGTATCAGCAATGGAAATTTACCTTATTATTTAAATCCGCAGATAACGCATATTCGACACTCTGGCTATGCGGTAGGTAAAACAGCGGTAGAATTATTATTTGATTTGATGAATGATAAGGTTGTAGTAAGCAATAACCAATTAGAATTAGAAACTTTTTTAGTAGAATTAGATTCTTGTTAAGTACAGGCGACTTCAGTCGCCTTCTACAGTAATTTAGGCGACTGAAGTCGCCTGTACCTTACTTCTGTGCCTTACTCACCAAATAGCCTAAAATACCAGTAAACAGAATATTGGGCATCCAGACTGCCAACGTAGGAGGTAGAGACTGATTGGTCGCAAAAGTGGTGGAAAATTTAGATAAAAAGACATAAACAGCGCCTAATGCAATGCCCAAAGCAAGATGGAGTCCCAGACCTCCTCTGACCTTCCGAGAAGCAATCGCCATCCCAATTAATGTGACGATAATAATGGTAACAGGTTCAGCGGTTCTTCTTAAAATTTCTATTTGATAACTTTTAGTCGTTTTAACACCTCTTTGTTTTTGCAAAGCGATGGCCCGTTGAAGTTCAGGTGTAGTAAGGGTGAGTTTATCATTTTCATAATAAACAAAATCTTCTGGGTATAAATTAAGTAGGGTATCAATCGTTTTTCGTGTACCGAAGATCATGGTTTCTTGGTCGCCTTCAAAAGTTCGGAGTTCGTAATCTTTCAATTGCCAATTGTTGATAGAATCTTTTTGAGCGATCCATTTAGCAGATTTGGCTTTTAAACGGAATACCAACCGATTATCTACGAACTGTTCCAAAATCAAATCTTTGGCAGAAGTATCTCTTTTTCTATAAAATCGGACATAGGCTTTAGACTGCGTATTTTCTTCCTCATTTCTATTCAAAAGTAGGTGGACATCCCTCGTTTGCCCTTTATCTTCATTTTTGTAAATATATTTATGTTCAAAATCTACTTTCGACTTATTACCCAATGGAATGACATAGTGATTTCCGAATAAATGTAGTCCACAAATCAAACTAGAGGCAATTAAATAGGGGAGCATAATCCTTCGAAAACTGACACCAGCATTCAGAATAGAAATTAACTCTGAATTATAAGCCATCCGAGAAGTAAAGAATATAGTGGCTATCAAAGCAAAAAGGGGAAATAATAGGCCATTGATCCAAGGAATAAAAGCTAGATAGTAATCGACTAAGATTTCTCGCTTAGTACAGGCCTCTTCCACAAACTTGTCTACCTGTGAACTAAAATCTATAATGACCGATACCATCGTGAATAGCAGTACTGTAAAGAAGAAAGTCTTCAAGTACTTGGACATAATATATCGATCTATTTTTTTTAGCAAGGTTATGAGGTTAAAAGGTTATGAGGTAATAAAGGTTGCTGCTGCCAACTGTCATTTATCTCCACTTAAAAGAACGGTCATCAATCGCACGTTGTGTAGCTAAAATACCATCTAGATGATCAAATTCGTGTTGAAACAATTCGGATAAATCATCTTCTAGGTGCCAAACCTGAGGTTCCCAGTTTTCATCACGAAAATGTACGGTACAATTTTTATGGCGCTTTAATCGAACGAGTAAATTTGGAAAACTCATACAATCATCCCACAATTCCATTAATTCTTCACTTAGAAAAGTGATTTCTGGGTTGATGATAACTTTTGGTGTATCGACATTCCAGCAAATAACTCGTTTCATTACGCCTATCTGTGGCGCAGCAATAGCACGCCCTGCATTATACTTTGCTCGAAATTCTAAAATAATATCGTGTAAATCTCGAAAAACAGGACGAAGTGTTTTCAATTCGCTTTTTTTGACGGGTTCAGACGTTTCGTACAAAAGCGGATTTCCTAGTTGTAATACCCGATCTAATTTCATGGTTGTAAAATTATTACTTTTAGTGTTAATGAGGAGTTATTAATTCCGACTTATCTGATAATTCTTAGCAGCAGAAGGATGCAAAGGACACAGAGTTCACCTAGTTTTCATCTTCTTTGTGTACTCTGTGCTTTCTCCGTGTGCTCTGTGTCCAGATTTTTTTTATCAGCAAAATATCACCGTTCCTTCAACAACATAGCCACCAAAAATCCAGATAGCAAATGCCAGATGCCCCACCAAGCTGCAACCAAAGCCATACCTCCTAGATCACTAAAAAAGTTAAGCGCAATAATTAAAGCCAATCCTGAATTCTGAATACCTGTTTCAATAGTAATAGCTTTCGTATTGGGCATAGACATTTTATTCAATTTAGCCCACGAAAACCCTAATAAGAAGGCTAAAGAGTTATGAAGGAGTACAATAAAGAAGATATCATCCACATAATTTAGGATGTTCTCCCAATTGCCTTTGATGCCAAAAAAGACAATACCAAAGAAAATGAGCATGGATAGAATTTTAGTAGGCGATTGAATCTTCTTGGTCAATTCAGGATAAAAGTGATTGATGGACATTCCTATTGACAAAGGTAGAACGACCAGTTTTAGAATCGTTTGAATCATTTCAATCGGGTCTACAGAAATGCTTTGTCCTAAATCTGAGGTATTTGGGACAAATTGAGTCAATAAACCAAACAGTAAAGGAGTCGTGAAAATCGCCATCAAAGTAGAAACGGAGGTCATCAAAACAGATAGGGCAGTGTTGCCTTTAGCTAAGTGTACCGCAAAATTAGACACATTCCCACCAGGACAAGCAGCAATTAAAATCATCCCTAGTGCAATTGATGGTTGCACATTTAGTACAAAAGTTAATCCCAAAGTTAGGATGGGTAATAAAACTAATTGGGAGACTAGACCGATTATCGGCGGTCGAGGGTTGACAAAAAGTTGTTTAAAGTCTCTAATTTTTATATCCAAAGCAACTCCAAACATGAGGAATCCTAGACAAAAATTTAAAAGAACTAGCTGGTCGGGGCTAAAATTTATTCTTAGCGCATCAATATTTTCCATTTAAAGTTAGATAAAATGAAATTATTTTTATTTATTTTAAAATTTTATAAAGTGCTGTTTATTAGTTAGTTGTAGGTGATTCAGGTTTGATTTATAAAAATAAATTCACTTTTTTTCAAAAAAAAATCAGCTTTTATATAATAATCTGTTGCTTAAAAACATTTATAGAATGTAATTTTTAACAAAAAAGAAAAATTAAACTATCTATCCAAACTTCTTCTACATTATTCTAATCTATCTTTTTTAACCGCCATTGCGGTTTACTGCATTTCACTCTAACAACTCCTATAACACAAAACATTATTTCTGCTTATTAAGGCAGAGACTTATTATTGGATTAGTCTATCTTTTTGACAAAATGGTTTTATAAACCGTGCGTCAAAAACAAGGAACCTTATAACTAAAACTCAAAATATTACCTCCTATATGGTTAAAATATACACTTTAGAGATGACAAAAAAAGTAAATTTAGTTGTAGGGGTAGTGCCTTGTGCCTACCCAATCAGGTAACCAAATTAAGTTCTAATTACCTATAAAATTATCCACTGAATTTATTTTTTGATAGTCATTATTATTTCGGCAACAACGAGTATCACTTTGACATTTTGAACAAGATACTTTTAAAAAATGACCATCATGAAATACCTATCGTTAATTTTAACCATGCTAGTTTTTGCTATGAATGTAGCAATAGCACAAGAAGAAACACCAACAACGCCAACGGCGAAAGAAGATTTTTTTGCAGAAAATAATGCCCCCGAAACCATAAATACCCCCGAGACCGATACCCCTCAGTCCTCCAACAAGACTAAGAAAAAGTCTAAAAGAAATGGCTTCGATTATCAATTTGAAGCTGTGAACGCTGGAAATGTGGATCGTATTGAAAGTATGAAAGATGACAGCATCCACTACTATCGAAAAAATGACGCAGGTGAAACTGCTTTAACCTTAGCTATCCAAAACAACGATGTGGCCGTTGTGGAAGTACTAACAAAAAGAGCAGTTATTAACCTAAAGAATGACGAAGGCGAAACCCCTCTAACCTTGGCTATCAAAAGTGGTAATATGGATGTTATCAATTTAGTGGTCAAGCGAGCCAAAACCTCCCTGAAAAACGATGCAGGCGAAACCCCCTTATACTTAGCAATTGAATTGGACGATCTTTTTCTGCTTGAAAAGCTGATAAGCAAAGGAGCAAAAGTGAACCACAAGAGCAATGGCATTACCCCTCTTGCCAGAGCTGCAGAACTGAACAAGCCTAAAGTTGTCGCTTTTTTAATAAAGAACGATGCTCAAATTACTGCACCTAATGATAATGGCGAAACCCCTCTATACATCGCCATGCAGAAGGGACACGATATTGTAGCAGGTATTTTATTGAGCAAAAGCGCAGACCCCTCAGGCGATGCAAACTGGAAAAATAAGATTGGTACCCCCATTTTACATGAAGCAACTGAAAAAGGCAATCCTGCCATTGTTCGCGTATTAATCAACTACGGAGCAGAGGTAGATGCTACAGACTACATGGATAATACCGCTTTATGTATAGCAGCGGAATTAGGACACTTAGATGTGATTCGTGCGCTAATTTCGAATAATGCCAATGTCAGTCATCAGAATATGAAAGGTGACACTCCCTTGATGTTGGCGGCTGCTAACAAAAAAGATGATGCAGTGAATTTACTACTAGAAAGTGGCGCAGATGCAACGGTTATGAACTATTCGGGCTATGTGGCTGCTGACTTTTATAGCGATAATGTCCTAGACGGTCTATTCGCAGCGCGTGGAGCTGAACAAACTATTAATGAGAAAAAAGACAACATCACTAACATTAACAACAATACAAACAGCCAGCTAAAGGAAATACCGACTGGTAAAGAAAACAATCAATAGGCGTCGTAAAGAGTAGCTCTTGCTGATTGTTTAAGTTGGCGAGGCTGCTCCTTATTTTAGAGAGTGAGAGAGTGAGAGAGTGAGAAGTGAGAGAGTGAGAAGTGAGAAAATGAGAGGCTTAAAAGACTGATTTGAAAACACAAAGAAATCTATAGTAGACAGCAGTTAGGATTACGGGATTTTCCCATATAACCGATTTATTTAGCGTTGAAAATCCCACTCGTATACATTCTGTAATGCTAACAGCTGTCTGCTATGAACGGTATTTGGTTGATAATAAATGATGACTCCCCCATGATTCAAATATTGTAAACCGAATACCGTCAAAGAAATTAACTGGTCATAACGTTTGGTTTAAAGACACGATTCAGGGGTGGGTCGTGTCTTCTTTTTTGGTACTACGGTAAAAAATATAGGTTCTTATTTTTATGACGAAAGAAGGAGATGCTTACAAAGCATCGCCTTCTAGGGAGCTTGTAGAAAGCGGTGCTTTGCAAGCACCTCTTTCTTTATTCGTTGTGCCGCTTTTTTCGTTTAGAGGAAGGTAAATTCAAAGCCCTTCGCTAATTCTACTTAATCTCCACCACCACTTCGATCTCTACTGCCATATTTCCAGGCAAAGAACTCATCCCAACAGCAGCTCTAGCATGTTTTCCTTTATCACCAAAAACAGCAACCATTAAATCAGAAAAGCCATTGATGACCTTGGAATGATCGGTAAATTCAGGAATAGCATTGACCATGCCTTTTACTTTTACGATTCTAACGACTCTATTAAGGTCACCGATTTCCCCTTTTAATGCGGCTAATAAATTAATACCAGCCCACTTAGCTGCCTCATAGCCTTGTTCAACTGTTAAATCTTTGCCTAGTTTGCCGACAATATTCTTACCATCATCTTTTCGTGGACCTTTTCCTGCTAAAAACACCCAATTATTACTCGTTACCGCATGCACATAATTAGCAACAGGTTCACCTAAGACGGGTAATTTAATACCCATTTTTTCTAGCTTAGCATCGAAGTCTTCCTTCTTTTTTTGAATTCTTTTTTTGATAATTTTGGTGTTGCCATCTTCGTCTACCGTTACGGTTACTTCCATTTCCTCTTCTTCCATTTTCTTCATTTTTTCTCCCGCCTTTTTCTTAATCACTTTTGTATCTCCATTTTCATCTACTGTTACTTGAATTTCCATTTCTTCTTCTATCCCTTTGCCACCTTCTTTTTTGATAATAATATGTTCCTCATGTAATTCTTCTCCATCCAATTCGATGATTTTGCCATCATCTGTTTTGAAAATCATAATTTTTTCTCCTT
Organism: uncultured Saprospiraceae bacterium; assembly: GCA_937924145.1. GTDB lineage: Bacteria > Bacteroidota > Bacteroidia > Chitinophagales > Saprospiraceae > JAFMDF01. The sequence continues at coordinate 714 of CALDTJ010000269.1, read as the reverse complement.
CCATTTCATCCAAGTCTATTTTTTCTCCATCTTTCTGAATCCAGATATTTTTAGACTTACTTTTGTTCTTTTCTTTAGTAGTTCGTATTTCTTCTTTTTCAATGCGGACATCAATTTCCTTAGCGGACTTTTTAGCCTCCTCAATTATTTTATCAATTTCAGCGTCTTTTACATCATCTCCTTCGATTACTCGTTTTTCGACTACTTCTTTACCGTTTTCGTCGATTTTCTTAGTAATAATTGTTATCTTTTTGCTTTCTTTCGTTTCAGCTTGTGCATTAGCAACAGTATGAAGCCCTAAAAAAAGCAGAGCTATTAAACAGTATCTGTTAAAATGAAGTTTTTTTGTTATAAAATTCATTGTATAATTTGATTTTGTGATAAATAAATTTTCCGGACAAAGATAATAAGGTAAGTGGAAAAGTTGCTAGTTGCTGGTTGCTAGTTGCTAGTTACACTCGAAAACTAGCAACCAGCAACTAGTAGGTTAAATTCCTGTTAAAGTACTTTGAGAAGTGGATAGAAGGGCTATTTTTGTACTATTCTGCTTTCATATTGAGCATCCAAATTTCTTGATTCATCTTCTAATTAATAATGACAAAAAACGCAATCTGGGCAATCGTGGGTTTAATGGCAACAGCTTTGATAGGAATCGTTGCGTTGCAAGCTTATTGGATTAAGAATGCCATTGATATTAAACGAGAACAGTTTGAT
>CALDTJ010000268.1 GCA_937924145.1 uncultured Saprospiraceae bacterium | reverse complement strand
GCTAATTCGGAGAAATATCTCAAGTTTGTCTGGTTTCTCGGTATCAGGTGAGAGGTATCAGGTACAAGGCTAGACGTTGACCGTCAACATCTAGCCTTGTACCTGATACCTCTCACCTGACACCTCTTCTATAATTCTAATTCCCACTCACCTTCGTCATTTTTTATTAATTGACCATAGCGGGATTTTTTATTTCTTTTATCATCCTTTTCTAGAAGGGTAAACTGCAAAGTATTTTCATCTACCCATTTTGGAATCACTGGTCGGAATTCTTCTAATTCTTCTTCAAAAACTACGGCTAATTCGTTTCCAACATATCCTAGTAGTTGGATGCCTCTAAAATTGCCTTTGTCGCCCCAATCTGGATTTGTGCAGGCAATGTATTCATGGTCCATTGAGGCTTTTGGAAAACCTTTTGTTCTTGTTATCGCACCTGTTTTATCATCAATCAAAAGATAACCTTCTTTAGTTCCATATTTTGCATGAACTACAAAAGCTGCCATTTCTTTCAAGTAATACCTAAATTGATAGACGGAATCTCGACCAACATTATTTAAAATGAATTGCTGACCACTCAATAATCGAAAAGTCAATTCATTCGCTGATTCATGCACGAGTGAACTTTCTTTTTTTAATTCTCTAAAATGCGTTCGATCAATACATTTGATTGCTTGCGTCATTTTTCGACTTTTCTGCAACTTAAAACAGTCATCATAGGCAGTTGGAGACTCATCTACACCAATTTTATAAAATTTCACACCACCACCATAGACCCAACCTTCTTTTCCATCTTTAGTGGCAATTTTTAGCCACGGCTCATCGAATAGCGTACCTCTTAGATTTATTTTTTCAGTAAAGTCTGAGCGTTCATTCAAGAAGGTTAGTGCTTGCCCTTCTTTCAAGGTGGTTACCATATCACTTTTGGTAGTTGGTTCTGCTCGTAAGCGCAGTTTGTCTACCCAAACATATATTTCAATGGTAGCAGGTGCTTTTTCTTCGATATTTTTTTCTTCCGTTGTAGCTGTTGGATTATTAGTTGGCTCATCGGAGACTTTTGGCGTGTCCCTACAAGCGCAGAATAAGATTAGAAATATTAATAAGGTATTAACACCTAGTTTAGACATTTTAAAAAGGTTTGTGCGTTTCAATTATTATTGTTTGGAAAATTCCGTTTCAATTTGATTTACGAGAATTAACAAAATTAGAAAAACGAACTTAGAAATTGTTTATTTTAGCATTCTAAAATGAAATAAGATGGCTACGATGAGAAATATTATCTTTTTAGTGTTTTTTTCTTGGACAACGCTGTTCGCAGGAGATAAAAACATTGAACAATACATTGATGAATATCAATATATTGCCATTAGTGAAATGGAGCGAACAGGTGTACCCGCTAGTATCAAACTGGCTCAAGGTATCTTAGAGTCAAATGCGGGAAGAAGTACCCTTGCCAGAAAAGCTAATAATCATTTTGGGATTAAGTGTGGTAGCAAATGGAGAGGTAAAAAATATTACCATAAGGATGATGATTATAAAAATGGGAAATTGATAAAATCATGTTTTCGAGGATATAGAAATTCGGAAAACTCTTATTTGGCTCATTCCGATTTTTTACGGGATAATAAACGATACCGTTCTTTATTCAAATTAGCTCCTACAGATTACAAGAGATGGGCAAGAGGTTTAAAAAAGGCGGGATATGCGACGAGTAGAACTTATGCTCAAAAATTAATTCGGATTATTGAAGATTACAAATTGTATCGCTATGATGATATGGCATCTTCTGATCTAACGGCTCGACCAGCAACACGGACTAGAAAAAAGCAAGAGATATTTTATATCAATGATGCTAAAATGACGTTCGTAAAAGCGGGAGAAACACCACGAGAAATTGCGAAAAGAACTCAAACTTCACTAAAAAGAATTTTAAAATACAACGAATTAATTACTACGGGAAGTCAATCGCTACCTGTTGATGCAAAGGTATTTATACAAGAGAAAAGAAGAAATTTTAGAGGTAAGCAAAAAGTACATATTGTCCAATATGGAGAGACGATGTATGATATTTCTCAGACTTACGGATTATGCCTAGACCGACTTTATAAAAAAAATAAGATGGATCAAGGCACTCAACCTGCCGTTGGAGAAGAAATTAGGGTGAGAGGGAAATCTAAAAATCGTCCAAAATTAAGAAGTAATCAGAACACGCCTCCTAGACCGCCTGTACTAATTGAGGTCGTTGAGCCAGTAGATAGGGAGGAGGAAGAGGATAAAACAACCTTCGAAGACAATGATTTTATTCCTGTTTTGACGCCGCCCGTAAATAGAGAAACCGTACCCAACAGACCTGAAACTACCCCCGAGGTGATTACAACTCCTGAGAGAGAACCAACGTACGAAGAACCTACTACGCCAGAAATCGTAACCAGAAGGTATCATACAGTCGTAAAAGGAGAGACACTATATCGACTTTCAAAAAATTACGGCACAACTGTTGAATCCATTAAAAGATTGAATAACTTGACATCTAATATAATCTCTGTCGGTCAGCGACTCAGGATTGAATAATTATTTGCAACGAAAAACTAATCCGTTATGATTAAAAATTTACTACTACTTATTCTTTTCGTTTTAAGTGCGGGTACATTAAGTGCTCAAAATACATTCGCTTGGGGCGTAAAAGGCGGCCTTCTAGTTGGCATCCAAAAGTGGGAAAGTTTACAACGTGATCCGCTACTAAAATATCACGGTGATATTTATATCGAGTCTGTTCCAGAAGGGAATGAATTTGCACTTTTTGCCCAAGGAGGTTTACATTTAAAAGGTAGCGCAGAAAGGAATACTCGTTTTTTTGATGCTAATGGTAACTCTTTTGATCCACCAACGAGAGAATTTATTTTTAGAAATATTTCGGTGGTTCTGGGAGCAAAGCAGAAGTTTGATTTTGGAGCGACTGCTAGCACTTACTATTCTTTCGGTATCAGAGGAGATTATACGATCAATACGAATCTGAATGAGTTTCAGAATTTTACCGCAGTTTCTCCTGGCATCTACCCTGTTGATTTTTTTGTAAGAAAGTTTAACTACGGTGTTTCCGTGGGTGGTGGATTCGAATTTCCGTTTTCTGAATTAATCGGAGCAGTAGTAGACTTATCCGTTAATCCAGATTTTTCTTTTCAATATCGCCAACCTGCTATTGGTAATGTGACTAGCCCATTTAATCCTTCTCAAGTAATTACCATTCCCGAAAGAAAAATAGTTAACTTAACCCTCGAATTAAGCGTAGGATTTCGTTTCTTGCGAAAAGTAGAATACATTGATTAAAGCGAGGTTATAAGTTGATGAGGAAATGAGGTTATAAGGCAAGTCGTCTTTTTTATCTCATTTCCTCATCACCTCATCACCTCATCACCTCGATAAAAATGTCCGCAATATCTGTAAAAGGCTTATCCGTTTCTTTTGACCGCAAACGGGTCTTAACCAATATTTATTTAGAAATAGAGGCTGGAAATACTTATGGAGTGATTGGCCCAAATGGCGCTGGAAAGTCTACACTTTTTAAAGCGATTTTAGATTTATTGGAAGTTGATAATGGAACGGTGAAAGTAGAAGGCAAGCCAATAGAGAAAATGCGAAAAAAAGTGGTTTACGTACCACAAAAGAACGATGTAGATTGGCAATTTCCTGCTACTGTTTTTGATATTGTGATGATGGGGCGCTACCCGCATAAAAAGGTTTTTCAACGATTGAATAAGGAAGATAAAGAGATTGCTATGCAAGCGTTGGAGGAGGTCGGAATGACGGATTTCAAAGATCGGCAAATTGGAGAGTTATCTGGTGGACAGCAGCAAAGGGTCTTTTTGGCAAGAGCATTATGTCAAGAATCAGATATTTTCTTTTTAGACGAACCTTTCGTCGGAGTAGATATTACTACGGAAGAAAAAATTATTCAAATATTAAAACGATTGGCGAGCGAGGGAAAAACACTCTTAGTAGTACATCATGACTTAGCGACAGTAAGAAAATACTTCGATAAAGTCATTTTATTGAATCAGCGAATGATTGCTTACGGTGATACAGAGACTGTTTTTAATGAAGAAAATATTGCTAGAGCCTATGGTGGGCAGTTGCCTGTTTTACACAAAATGGGTAATATTGGTAATTAATTAACTAAAGTTGCGGGTTACGAGTTGCGAGAGAACGAGTTGGTCAATTAGATGTAAGTAAGAGGTGAAATCTATGATTTGATCTCTTAAAAAAGTGTTTTTCATCCTATTTGGAAACTCGCAACCCGCAACTCGCAACCCGCATTAATTAGATAAGCAAAACGAATCAAAAATGAAATTATCAGACTTTCCTTTTCAGATAGACTGTACCGTAAGATGGGGTGATATGGATGCCAATGGACATGTCAATAACACCGTTTATTATCGGTACTTTGAAAATGCGAGAGTAGAGATTTTTAAGGAATTAATTAACAGCAGAAATGAAACGGAGGTTGGGCCTGTACTAGCCTATATGAATTGTCATTTTGTAAAACCCATTAGTTTTCCTGATAAAGTAGTAGTTGGAACGAGAGTAAAATCTCTGGGTAGAACAAGTATTGTTTTAGAACACGTCATTCATAGCGATAACGTAGAAATTGCAGCGCATGGCGAATCTGTAATTGTTATCTATGATTTTGCTAATAAGCGGAAAATGCCTTTGCCTTTTGATCTGAAAGATAAATTATTAAGCGTTTAAACTACTTGAATTTTTCATACACCGCATCTATCGCCTTTGCCAATTTCCAATCTTTTTCAGTAACCGTATTCCCTGCATCGTGGGTCGTTAAAGCGAATTCAACTTTATTGTAAACATTACTCCAGTTAGGGTGATGCCCTTGTTTTTCGGCATGAAAAGCCACTTCGGTCATAAAAGCAAAAGCAGCTACGAAGTTTATAAATTCAAATTTCGCTTTTAATTGATTATCTATTTCTTTCCACATATTTTTTGATTTAGCAGCGTTTATTCCTGTTAGATTTTCAAAATCTAACAGGAATTTCCGTACGAAAAAATCTAACAAACAAGAATGTCTGTGCTACGTTATTATCTAAAACTCCAATCGTATTGATCTAAGTTGCTCAAACTTACTTCCAATAAATCTATACAATTTTTAATATCTGCTTTATGAGCTGTTTCGATTGATTGATGAATATGTCGAGTAGGAATAGAGATAGCACCTGCAATCGATCCATTTTTTCCACCTCGTTGCACATAGGCGGTATCTGTACCACCTGCTGGCAATATTTCTCGTTGCCATTTTACCTTGTGCTCATCCGCCACTTCTTCCATGTATCGAGTCATTCTATAATCACAAACTACAGAACCATCCATGATTTTTATTCCAGCACCTTTGCCTAAGCGAGTAACCATTTCGTGTGGATTTGCGCCTGGTACGTCAAAAGCTATAGTTGTATCTAAGCCAAAGCCAAAATCTGGATTAATAGAATGAGCAGAAGTGAGTGCTCCCCGTAAACCAATTTCTTCCTGTACAGTGAAGACTCCATACACATCATATGGAACTGCTTTATTTTGTAAGGATTTTAAAACCTCAATCAAAACATAGACAGAAACTCGATTGTCAATTGATTTTCCGTTCACACAATCTCCCATCTCGATCAATGATCTTTCTCTGGTAATAGGATTTCCAACGGAGACAATTTTCTTTACTTCTTTCTTATCCATCCCAGTATCAATGAAATAATCTTGGATATGGACAGGTTTACCTCGTTCATCTGGTTTCATCAAATGAATAGGCTTACTTCCCATCACTCCAATAATATCCTTTTTACCATGAATGATGACTCTCTGTGCCGTCAATGTTTTAGGATCAAAACCTCCTAGGGTATGGAATCGAATAAATCCATCATCGTCTACATGTGTAACGATAAATCCAATTTCGTCCATGTGGGCTGCCACCATCGCCTTTTTCTTCGAAGTCTTACCTTTTTTTACAGCGATTACATTGCCCATTGCATCTACACTCAAACTGTCAACATAAGGCTTTATTTCTTCTAGAATAAATGCTCTAATTCTTTGCTCAAAACCAGATGTTCCAGGGATTTCGCATATTTTCTTTAGTAACTTAAAATCAATCATTAGCTATAAATTTATTTTCCTTGTTAGGGTTATTTATCTAGGTTTGCGAAATTACAATATATCTAAGATATACTACAACGCGGTACTTATCTAACGAAGTAAATTTCAACAGGTTAATTAATTGATAGAGAATCTTTTACATTAATGCAGAAAAACTTCTTTTGATTGGGAAAATAGGAAGATGGCTTAGTTTTTTCTCTGTATAATAAGGTTCTATTCATTTTAAAAAATAATAAAGATGACTACGGAAGATAGAAAGGTTTTAAAAAAGAAGATAATTGAAAAAATAGCGGAAACGAGAAAGAAAATATTGCTTTTAGAAGATGCGACGAAACCTATTTCACCAGAAAATGCTATTGGAAGAGTGAGTAGAATGGATGCTATTAATAACAAGGGTGTCTCAGATGCAGCCTTAAGAAATGCAAAAAGGCAACTCAATAGCTTGGAACTAGCTTTGACTAAAGTAGATAGCCAAAGTTTTGGCAGTTGTTCTAATTGCAAACGAACAATTCAGCCTGCAAGACTAATGTTTATGCCGCAAAGTAGCTTATGTGTTCGTTGTGCTAGATAGGGTCGATGTTATTTACGCTCAAAGTTAGACGCTGATTACCACGTAGGTCACATAGTAAAAACACATAGTTCACAATAGTTTTCTTTACTTGATGTTGACCGAGTAGTAGCATTTTGCTAAGCTAGACTTTGACAAAAACGTTGTTTTTTTAATTTTTGCAAGAATGCAGTATAGAATTCGTTTTGAAATTTGAGTTTGGGGCAAAAAAAACAGGGCACAAGCGTATGAGACGCTGCACCCTGTATAACCCCAAAAAACCAAATGAAAACAATTCTTATATATCTTGAAAGGCTGAGCCTTTTTTTATCACTTATTAGTTCCTACCTTTAATTTTTTAATCAGATTAGGAAGGACTTACTACAATTTCATAAAAAATATACAGTTATCAAAGTATTTCTCAAAAAAAGAAATAATATTTATCTTAAAACGATAAAAGTTTAATTTTGTTGAATGAGTAAAGTCGGAGATTAGAATAAACTTGGAGGATTGGCCTATGAACAACAGGACAATCTTAAATGTGTCGGATAATTTTTCAGTCAAAGACGCAAAATAAAGAAACTTTTTTTAAATATTGTTTAAAATCGTATAAAAAATTGTGGCTAAAGTAAAAAAAACATTTTCATGTAGTGATTGTGGAGCATCTTCCCCCAAATGGATAGGTAAATGTCCTGCTTGTGGTAATTGGAACACCTACCAAGAAGAGGTCGTTAGTAAACTGACAAAACAAGAAGAAAAAACAAAGGTTTGGAAAAATCCTGATAGAAATGCTCCAAAGCCAATTCCTTTAAAAGAAATTAAACCAACAAGTAAGGATAGATTAGTAACGCCTGACAATGAATTGAATCGGGTATTAGGAGGTGGAATTGTTGGAGGGTCTATTGTACTAATTGGTGGTCAACCTGGAATTGGGAAGTCTACCTTATTATTACAAGTTGCGACTTCAATCGACGCTAAAATTCTTTATGTTTCTGGAGAAGAGAGTGAAGAACAGATTAAGATGCGAGCAAATAGAATTGGTAAAAAGCATGATGATTGTTTTATTTTGACGGAAACCAATTCAAGTAAAATTTTAAAACACGCTCAACAATTAGAACCAGACCTTTTAGTAATAGATTCCATCCAGACGCTTTCTTCGCCTCACGTAGAATCTACGCCAGGCAGTATTTCCCAAGTAAGAGAATGTGCTGGTGAACTCCAAAGATTTGCTAAGGAAACGAATATTCCAGTTTTTTTGATTGGTCATATCACTAAAGAAGGGTCTATTGCAGGACCAAAGTTATTGGAACACATTGTAGATGCAGTATTACAATTTGAAGGCGACCAACATTATACTTATCGAATATTAAGAACAACTAAGAACCGTTTTGGCTCAACAGACGAAATGGGCATCTATGAAATGCAAGCCAATGGATTAAGAGAAGTTTCTAACCCATCTGAGTTATTGCTTTCGCAAAAAGATGAAGATTTAAGTGGTAGTGCGGTCGCTGCCACCATAGAAGGCATGCGTCCAATGTTAATAGAAACACAAGCCTTGGTAAGTACTGCCGTTTATGGAACTCCACAAAGAACCGCAACAGGTTTTGACTTGCGTAGATTGAGTATGCTTTTAGCGGTTTTGGAAAAGCGATGTGGTTTTTTATATGGACAGCAAGATGTATTCTTGAATATGGCAGGCGGACTGAAAGTAGATGATCCTGCGATTGATTTATCCATAGTCAGTGCCTTGATTTCTTCTTTAGAAGATATTTCTATTCCTAGTAGTATTTGCTTTGCGGGAGAAGTTGGTTTGTCGGGAGAGATTCGGGCGGTCAGTAGAATTGAACAACGGATTCAAGAGGCTGATAAGTTAGGGTTCAAACAAATTTTTATTTCAAAATATAATTTAAAAGGGCTTAACCGAGAAAAATTCAATATTGAAATTATTGATATTGGAAAAATAGAGGAGCTGTACAGAAAGTTATTTGAGCCTTAGTCTTTAGGCAAAGAAGGGTGTTCTTTTAGAGAACGCCCTTCTTTCGTTAGTAGGTTTAGTTTTAAAAAGATGCTAAAGCACCATCCTTTCTAATCAAAGTTTTAAGTGAATCATAAGGAACAATAATTTCTTGTTGCCCCATCACATAGGGACCTATCTCATAAGGATTGTAAAGAAATTTTAACCCGTCTTTTGTAATGGCAAAATTATCTGTTAGTACGAATTCGTCTTCTTCAAAGTAAAATCCAGCCTCCGAATAGTTATTCATCCCCTCTTCGAGATATGTTTTTCTGAAAATTGGTTCGACAATTTCTTTTAAAGGTTCTTGATAGTTAGCTATTAATAGATCACCCAAACCTAGCGGTTGTCCAGATTTAGTATCAAAATTATAATAGCCTATTCCATAATTACCGTGAGCCCCTCCTGTAAAAGCATAACTAAACTCCTCGACGGTCAGAATATTTAAAGAGTCAAATAGGACCTTTTGATTTATTTCCATTCCGTAGCCCGTGGGAACGTCAGGAAATTCCTCAAAAAAAGCGTTGGATTCAGCCATAAAACTATCTAATGCCGCAGCTACTGTCGGTGCATTCCCTTTTACCGTATTTTCTAAAGTGGTATTAATTTTTGTCAAGGCAGGCGTCATTTTAGATGCATTAATAATAATATACTGAACGTCTGCTTTTGTACATCTTTCGCCATCCTCCCCACAATCCCCACTTTCTTTGCTAATACTTTTCAATTCGTAAGAAATGGTATCAATTTTGGGGATATTAGTTGGAATGTTAATATCTTCTTGTTGGGTTTTTTCTTTGCAAGCCAATAGGGAGATGGAGCAAATCAAAATAAGCATTAAATTCTTCATTGGGGTTGTACTTTTAATGGTTAATAATCGTTTTAAAAGTGCCGAAATTTTGATAAATAATCACAAAATAAACTATTTGTACTATGAAATATAAAAACACAATTCTTTCCATTTTATTTCTTTTATTGATTTTCAATGTAAATTTTGCGCAAAACGAGCAAAGCTCAGTTGACTTAGCGACATATTTGCAAGAACAAGGAATTGAGGCACAAGCCACAGACTATGGATTATATTATAAATTAGAAGAAAAGGGAACAGATAGAAAGCCTAAAGTTGGGGATTATTTGTCGCTACATTTTAAAGGACAATTGTTAGATGGAACAGTGTTTGAAGAATCAGATCCTTCTGACCCGTTTGTTTTTCAAGTGGGTTATCGACAAGTTATTCGTGGCTGGGATTTAGGTATTCGAGCATTTCCAGTAGGGAGTAAAGGCACTATTTATATCCCACCAAATTTGGGGTATGGAAAGAGAGGTGCGGGGCAACGAGTGCCTCCCAACGCAGCATTAAAATTTGAGGTAGAGGTCTTGAAAATTCTAACGGAGCAAGAATATGATGCATATATGGAAGAATTGGAACGAAAAGAACAAGCGGCGTATCAGGCAGAAATCGAAACTCAGTTTGTAGCAGACAAAAAGCTGATTCAAGAATATGCCTTAAATAATAAGCTAAGAACAAAAAGGACTAATGAAGGCGTAAGTTATATTATTACTAAAAAAGGAAAAGGTGAAAATGCGAAGGCAGGAGATGAATTAGAAGTCACTTATCAAGGATATTTATTAGATGGAAAACCTTTTGATGCCACTAAAGGAAAAGAAACTTATAAATTTCCTTTAGGAAATAATAAAGTAATAAAAGGTTGGGAAGTTGGTTTGCTCAATTTTACTGAGGGAAGTGAAGGCATTTTATTGATCCCTTCCAAATTGGCTTATGGCCCAAGAGCTATTTATGAAGAAAATGTGGCAGTTCCTGCTAATTCTGTTTTGGTTTTTAATATTAAAGTGGAGAGAATAAAACGGGCAGAAGTGAATTAAGGAACGATGAACTGCTTAATAAGTATAATTCGGTAAAGTAGCGTTATTGTTTATTACAGGCTATTTTTAATTTTTGTCTCAATATTAGTCGTTGAATAGCCTTCAATGAAAGGAAGACTTTTGACGATGCCACCTCTTGCTAAGACTAAATCTGCACCTACAATTTGGTGAGGTTGCCAATCTCCGCCTTTGACCAAAATATCAGGTTGAATGGTTGCTATTAAATTATAAGGCGTATCTTCTGTAAACTCTATCACTGCGTCAACAAAAGACAAAGCAGCTAATAAATGATAGCGAGTTAAGTCATCATTAATGGGGCGGTGCGTACCTTTTAATCGCTTGACAGATTCAGCCGCATTTACTCCAATAATCAATTTATTCCCTAAAGATTTAGCTTGGACAAGATAATGCAAATGCCCATAATGAAGGAGGTCAAAACAACCGTTAGTGAAGACTATTTTTTGGTCTAATAATCTCCATCTTGCTACGGTTGCCTTTAGCGTTTTATCGTCTAGTATTTTTGCTTTGATTAGCTCTATCATTACTTTGTACCAATTTTTATAATACTTTCATTGGTAAAAATAAAGCAAATCTATTCAATTGCTGGTGGTTGATAATTTTTATTAATCATAGGTAAGAAAATGATTGCTGCCAATCCTAAGACCACATTCACAAATTGAGTAGCAAAAAAGGAAAAGTTGGCAAAAGAAAAGGCATCACTACCTGTAACTCCATAAATCGCTAATGCCGCAATAACCAAGGCATGATAAGAGCCCATCCCTCCAGGAGAAGGAATAACGATACCAAAAGCACCAAAAACAAAAACCATCAATGCTACGGTAAAACCTAAGTGTTCAGTCGGCCCAAAAGCAGGTAAGTACATATAATACATCACATAATAAGCGACCCAAATCATGATACTATAGAAGATAAACAATGGTGGATTTTCTAATTTTCGGATAGACAAAATACCGTCTACAAAGCCTTTTAATAAGTCTACAATTTTTGTGTAAATAGCAGACTCCATAATTTTCTTACGGAAAATAAATAAGATACCTAATGCAAGAACAGCAAAACCCCCTAATCCAAGGACGATAGGATTAGCCATCAATCCACCTGAACTTTCTGGCATGTTCGCTTGAAGATATCCCCAAAGTGTATCAAACTCTAGGGCAAAAGCAATTCCGATAACAATTAATAAGGAAAGCACATCCATGATTCGGTCTACTACGATTGTCCCTAACACTTTTTCAACAGGTATTTTCTCATAGCCTGCCAAAGAAACAGGTTTCATGACTTCTCCTAATCTTGGTAGACCTAAGTTGGCAAAATAACCTAACATCGTCGTCAAAAAAGTATTGATCGTTCGTGGACTTCGTCCCAATGGTTTTAGTAACATATTCCAACGTAAAGCACGCATAATATTACTAAAAACAAAAGCCATACAAACGCCAAATACCCATAAGTAATTCAATCCTCTAAAGTCTTCTACTACCTTATTGATTAAGCTACATTCTCCTTCGGGCACACCGTCTAATGCACATTGAGCCATATATGCCTCATTTTGATTTTGGTAAACCAAGTATAAAATACCAGCACCAACTCCGAAGAATACTAAAAACTTTAAAATATTGATAATCACGTTTTTCACAGGGTATATTTTTTTAGCGAGTAGGATATAATTTCCTGTACACTTAAATTCCTTAGAATATATTTTCAGCTATGAAAACGGAGAAAAAAGAGATAGGTTACCCAATGAAAAGTTAATCGCTGTCAATCCAAACTCAAAAACCCCCTATCTCTTTTTTCTTTTTGACAAAAAATTAAGAAATAAGCGGTCGTTTGCTAAAAAAATATTAAATCGCAGCCACAATTCTTTTTTCAAACAGTGACTACTTATTTTTAGGAAACCCAAGTGCTATTTTGCACCTTCCAAATCAAACGGTCAAATATGAGATATTTCTACTACCCCTTTATTTTTTGCTTAGGTTTAATATGCTTTAGTTGCAATACTGAAAAATCTCAAACACCAGTTGTAGAGCAACCAGTACTTGAAGAAGAAGAAATACCAGCAGATTCTGATAATATCATAGAGGAGTTGGACGAGAAAACGGGGGTCCAGATCCCAACTATATGGCATAGTCCAAGGCTTCTAATTCAGCAATTAGGAAATTTAGAAGATAAAATTATTGCGAATATTGGAGCAGGCCCTTATGGTTACTTCTCTTTTGAATTAGCAGATGAGGCAAAAAAAGTAATTGCAATTGATATAGATTCAAAAGCCATTCGCTTCATTGATAGTACTCGTTTATTAATCTTACCACCATCTTTACAAGCAAGGCTAGAACCTCGTTTAGTAGAACCAAATAACCCAAAGCTAAGATTTGAAGAAGTGGATATCGTGACAATTAGAGAAACTTATGCCTATATACCGAATAGGATTGAATACTTGAGAAATCTTAAAAAAGGAATAAAAGACGGAGGGAAGTTATTAATAGTTGATTTTAAAATGCGAAAACTACCAAGTGGACCTCCTCAATCAGAGAAAGTACCATTGTTCCAAGTAGAAAGAGAGTTGGAAGAAGCTGGATATAAAATCGTTTTGGTAGATGATAAATCTTTTGCTTATCAATATATGGTGATAGCAACGAAAGAATAAAAGATTCCTATAGATTATTTTTAATACAAAAAAAGGTAGCCTTCAACTGAATGAAGACTACCTTTTTTATTGGACCAATTGTATAGAAAACCTAAGCCATTTCAGTGACTGATCTAAAAATCAACTGTTTCCTTTCTGGGCCAGTTGAAACCATAGTAATAGGTGTTTCCAGTAAATCTTCTAATCTATTAATGTATGTTTTTGCATTAATAGGTAAAGTGTCGAAATCTTTTGCTTGGGTCAAATTCGTTTGCCAACCATCATGTGATTTGTAAACTGGAGCTATTTCATAACTACACAAGTCATAAGGTAAATCTTCTGACTCTTCTCCTTCAAAAGAATAGGCTGTACATAAATCCAATGTTTCTAATTTATCTAAAACATCGATTTTTGTCAAAGCAATTTGAGTTACCCCATTAAGCATAATGGTATATCGCAATTGAGGTAAGTCTATCCAACCACATCGTCTTGGGCGGCCAGTCGTTGCTCCAAATTCTTGCCCTTCTTTTCTTAAAAATTCCCCAGTTTCGTCAAATAATTCCGTAGGGAATGGACCACCACCAACTCTTGTGCAATAAGCCTTAGTTATACCGATGACTTCTCCAATTTGACTAGGTGCAATACCTAGACCAGTACAAACACCTGCCGTAATTGTATTAGAGGAAGTCACGAAAGGATAAGTACCAAAATCTACATCCAGCATAGAACCTTGTGCTCCTTCTGCTAAAACTTTCTTTCCTGCTTTGATTGCCTTATTGATATAGTATTCACCATCCACAAAATCTAAAGACTGAAGTGTTTTTAGACTGGAAAACCATTTTTCTTCTTCTGCTTTTAAATCAAAGTCAATAGCTGGATATTGTGCTAATAAGCCCAAATGCTTTTCCTTCAAAGCAGTATATCTATCCATGAAGTCAGGTCGCTCAATATCTCCTACTCTCAAACCATTTCGACCAGTCTTATCCATATAGGTTGGTCCAATTCCTTTTAGTGTTGAACCAATTTTTTTATCACCTTTGCTTGCCTCTTTAGCTGCATCCAAATAACGATGAGTTGGCAAAATCAAGTGTGCTTTTCGCGCAACTAGAAGCCGACCTTTATAAGCTACTTCAGCATCAATCAAATTATTGATTTCTCTTTCTAGGGTAATTGGGTCTATTACAACTCCGTTTCCAATTAGGTTGATTAACTGTTGGCGGAAAATGCCAGAAGGAACAGTGTGTAGCACAAACTTTTTGCCATCAAATTTTAAAGTATGCCCCGCATTGGGACCACCTTGAAAACGTGCAACAATATCATAGTCTTTGGCTAAAACATCTACGATTTTTCCTTTTCCTTCATCTCCCCATTGCAGGCCGAGAATTACATCAACTGCCATTTATTATTATTTTTTGTTTTGAAAAAAATGTATTTGAATGTCTTTGTCTTGATGAAAAAGACACGCAAAAATACAATATAACATCAGGTATTTAAAATAAAAAACCTAATAACTCTCTCAAAAGAATTATTAGGTTCGTAAAGTTATTTTAAATTATGGCGAATATCAAAGTGTTTAACTTATTTCTCACTTTAATTTAGACAATAACTTAAGTAACGACAAAACAATAACTCCGCCATTTGGACGGTCTCTTTTGTCCTCATTTTCCACCAAAAATTATTTCCGTAGCCCAGCTATGCAAAGAATTTTTAGCGAAAACTGAGAACAAAATAGCCTCGCCCAATTTGACGGACTTATTATTTCGTCGTTACTAAGTTATATTTTTGTCGTGTATGGGTACTTATTTTATTTTAGGCCACTAATTCCATCGCAAAACAATCAACTGCATTTTCTACAGAGGGTCTTAGTGTAAAAACACTTGATAGTTTAGTCATTTCCAAGATCTGAGTGACTCTTCTAGAAGCATTTGCCAAAATAATCTCACCACCTTGTTTTTTAGTTTTTGAAAATAAGGATAAAAGAAAATTCAAGCCAGAGCTATTCATTAGATTTAGTTTAGCTAAATCTACAACGAAAGTAGATGCTCCACTATCAATTTTAGGTTGTAATTCTTTTAAAATTTGGCGGTTTTGCCACTCGTCACGAAGAGAATTTAAGGAAAGAATTTGCACAGAGTTGTGCTCAGTGAGGGAATACATCATGTTCATGAGATAATCGGTTTTAGTTAAATAAATTTTGGATATAATTAGATTGTTCGACACAAAATAAAGACGAAAAAATCATATATCAAAATTTTTCAAGAAAAATGTAACCGATTTAACACTATTTGAGAAGAAGTGAAGCTAAAAACGATAATTAGTAACAAAAAAGCAGATAAGTGTAGCTGTAAAAAATTATATTACAGATATTTATGTATATTTTTTTATTTAAAATGAATTAGGCGGTTTTAGGGCAAGCACCATCACATTGACCATATAAATTTAAGGAATGGTGGGTTACTTTGAATTTTAGAAGCTCTCCCATCATTGTTTTTATCTGTTGAATTCTAGGGTCACAAAACTCTAATACTTTTCCACAATCTACACAAATTAGATGGTCGTGTTGTTTGTACCCATAAGACTTTTCGTATTGTGCTAAGTTTTTCCCAAACTGATGTTTTTTAACCAAATCGCAGGTAACCAGCAGTTCCAACGTATTATAAACGGTCGCTCTACTTACCCGATAGTTTTGATTTTTCATGTGGATATACAAAGCTTCTGCGTCGAAGTGATCATCTCGACTATAAATTTCTTCTAAAATAGCAAAGCGTTCTGGCGTTTTACGCAAGTTGTTTGTTTCTAAGTGTGAAGAAAATATATTTAAAACTTCTTTGACGATTCTTTCTTTATTTGTGTACTCTGGCATAGTAAGTCTAAAATTTGTGGTATTTCCGAACCTCTTTCTCAGAAGTGCTTAATTAATTGAACATTTTGCTCAATTCGATAAAAAAACGCGCTTTTATTTAACAAATATACGCAACTGCTGGTTGATAAACTATTATTCTTGTTATACATGAGTTCTATAAAAAAAGTTCAATCTCTAATTCTAATGGCAGACATTTGGCAGTATTTTCAAAATCTTTTTCAAAAGGCAGAGCAGAGTTCGAAGACACAGCCCCTTTTGCATGACCCGATTGTTCGAGACTCGAATGAGTTATTAGCCTATGAAAAATGGAAAAGTTCTATCATCAAAAAACAATTGATTAGTTGGATAGAAGGAGAATATGGTAATTTTTTGAAAGAAGGAGCAACTAGAGATAACAGTATTTTATTTTTAGACAATGTCTCGATGAAAGGCTTCGCTATTCATTTTTCTAAGTTGCGATATAATGCGAATGAGGTTAGAAATCTTTTCGATTTTTTTAAGGAAAAAGTACTGATGCTTAATTATAAATCTAATAACTCAGACAAGCGAACCTACCTAAAAGGAAAAGTTGTGGAATCAATAGCTAAACATTATTTAAAACCTTCTTTAAAAAATATGCTCGGAAACCCGCCTTTTAATCAAGAATTTGGTAATATTAGCATTGAATTAATATGTCAAGACGATTTGCCCGTTACTTTAAAGTTTAGTGCGACTTCTTACAATGATCGTTCGTACCAAAAGGCTAAACATTTTGGCGAGTTGATGCGGCATTTGTTTAATTAAACCCAACTTACAAACACTATAAAAATATTGAAAGATACTTATCGACATAAAGGGATGCGAAAAAGACTAATTGATACTTTGCATCAAAAAGGAATTCGAGATGAACGAATTTTGCAAGCCTTCGATTCAGTACCTCGACATCTTTTTTTAGATAAAGCCTTCGAAGAATGGGCGTATACTGACAAAGCCTTTCCTATTGGCAATAAACAAACAATTTCTCAACCTTTCACCGTTGCTTACCAAACAGATCTACTAGAAATTAGAAGAAGAGATAAAGTTTTAGAAATTGGAACGGGCTCAGGATTTCAAGCAGCAATTTTAGCCACTTTAGGAACAAGAGTTTTTACAGTCGAACGACAAGAACCTTTGTATAAAAAAACGGGAACGCTACTAAAGAAATTAGGCTTTAAAAATATCCGTACTTTTCTGAAAGATGGGATGGACGGATTGCCTGAACATGCCCCTTTTGATAAAATAATTGTTACTGCTGCTGCGAATGAAATACCAACAGCGCTCTTGAGTCAATTGCAAATTGGTGGGATTCTAATTATCCCAATTGGAAAAGAACGACAACAAATGTGTAAGATTATCAAGCAATCTGAACGGCAATACAAAAGGATTTACTTAGATTACTTTAAGTTTGTACCTTTATTAAAAGGACTTAATAAGAGTTAATTGATTATTCGTTACTCATTATTTATGGTCATTATGCCTTGATTCATGTCTGACTTTAGGACTATTTTATCGCCTCAAAAGGCAAACATATCTATTGATTATGAAAATGCGATACTCTGTATTGGCTCCTGTTTTACAGAAAATATTGGTCAATTATTAATTGATAGTAAATTCCCTGCCCTACTCAATCCATTCGGAATTTTATATAATCCAGCATCTATTAATAATGGTATAGATCGGATGCTTTTTGGAAAGCAGTATACCGAAGAAGATTTATTTTTTCATAAAGACTTGTGGCACAGTTTTGACCATCATGGTGTTTTTTCTCACCCAAATAAGCAAGCTAGTTTAAATAGCATCAATAGCGAATTGGAGACTGCAACCAAATTTTTAGAAAAGACGAATCGGCTTATCCTAACTTTAGGAACGGCAAATGTCTTCGTTAAAAAAGCAACGGGAAAAATTGTTGCCAATTGCCATAAATTGCCTAATAATGAGTTCGTGAAAAAACGATTGAGTGTAGCTGAAATTGTATTGCTATTGCAGCCGACTTTGGAAAAACTAAAATCTAGGAACCCAGATTTAGAAGTTATTTTGACCGTTAGTCCCGTTCGACATTTAAAAGATGGCATAATTGAAAATCAACGAAGTAAAGCTACTTTACTGTTGGCAATTGAGGAATTGGTGGATCAGCTTGCTTTCGTTCATTATTTTCCTGCTTACGAATTAGTCATTGATGACTTAAGGGATTATCGCTTTTTTGAAAAAGATATGGCACATCCAAATGAATTAGCGATTCACTATATCTGGGAGTATTTTCAACAAACTTATTTTGCAGAAGAAACATTCACTATTTTTAAAAAAATAAATAAAATAGTACAGGCAAGTAAGCATCGACCTTTTCATAGAGAAACTTCGGCTCATCAACAGTTTGTCAACAAACAATTGAAAAATATAACAGCCTTAGAAAAACAATATCCTTTTTTATCACTTAAAAAGGAGCAAGAGATTTTTCAAGCACAATTGGTAGTATAAGTACGTGGACACAATTATCTTCTATTTTATGACGGGATCTTTTTAATTTATACGTCGTTATTTTTTTCAGCAATAGCTATGCTATTACTGAAAAAAATGCCTAGTCTAAATCAAAAATTTCCTCGGTCAAAAATTAAATTTAATTATGTCCAAATACTTAGATTTAAAAAGCATAGCGTG
>CALDTJ010000267.1 GCA_937924145.1 uncultured Saprospiraceae bacterium | reverse complement strand
AAATGTGCATGCCTTGGTACAGCTTTAAATCTGCCGATGACGAAAGCTACTTTTATTGAAAACGCGATCATGTTAACAATGGCAGTTTGGATGTTATTTAATTTATAAATATGAATAAAAGGCTACTGCTGATAGGCTTATTAGCTATCTGTTTTTTTGAATTTTCTTGCATTGATCCGATTACTATCAAATCGGAATCAGATGATCGTCTTTTGGTCATTGATGGCTTTTTTTCAACGGCTGTTGCCCCTCATAATATTAAACTTTCTTATACAAGAGATGTGGGGGCTACCAATAGTGATCCTGCCTTAAATGCCCAAGTGACAATTATTGATGGACAAGGGCGGTCAGCGGAATACCTTGAACAGATTGGTGGTGTTTATACAATTGATAATGAGCAATTTAGAGGGGAAGAAGGGGAGACTTATTATATTGAAATTGAATTAGCCAATGGCAAAAAGTATCAAACAGCTCCACAAATAATTCCTAAAAGAGTCGAACCAGTTAATTTAGATTTTGCGATTGAATCAGTGGAAGACGTGAATGATTTTGGGAATTTAGTAGAAAAAAAGTTTATCAATATTTATGTAGATACGCCATTAAAAAAAGATGGAGATGCGCTTTATTTAAGATGGCGAACAGATGAAATGTATATTTTTACAGATGAACCATGTGGCGGTTTAGATCCTCCGAGAACTTGCTATGTACCGATCTTTCCAGAACAAGATATTGTAACACTCAGCGGTAAAGATTTTACAGAAGGAACGGTTGAGAATATCAAGGTTTTTTCGAAATTATTGGAGCCTAAAATGAGAGAATTTATAAGTAAGCATTATTACAATGTTTATCAGCAATCCATCAATAAAGCTGCTTTTGATTACCTCAATGATGTTAATAAAGTGGCTTTGCAAACAGGCTCTATTTTTGATGCGCCTCCTGCGCCAATTCGAGGGAATGTCTTCAATATGGAAGATCCAGAGGAGTTAGTGCTTGGCTTTTTTGAAGTATCATCGATTGATACGATTCGGACTTTTGTTAGACCTACGGATTTTGAAGGGAAATATGAATTTCTTCAATATTGCAAGAATACTTTTCCAGATCGGTTTACACCAGATTGTTGTGAATGTTTGCTGATTGAGGGGAGTACTATTGAGCGGCCTGATTATTTTTAGGTACGGATTATGATGGAATCAGACGCTGATTTTTCCCCACGGATAGATAAATTTACGGATTTAGATGTTGACTTTTTACCCGCGAATTTTTAGGACCCACAATTTATACATTGACGGCTTTCTTGATAATATAAGCTAGATATTGACCTTTTCCAACGAATTTGTTTTTCCAACGAATTTAGACGTTGACCAATACTTGCTTAATGATTAATTAAGTTTTTGATTTTTTTAGCGAAAAAGTAAACTGTATAAAATCCGTGTGGAACTAAATCCGTGTGGAAAAAATAACCCATACTCAATGCCTATAGAACAAATCTCCGTCTAAAATCATCATCACTTCTCCAGATTCTTCAAAAGGAGGTTCACCTATATCGAATCGGTGTCTGCCTTCTGCTCCTTGAATAATAATTCTATCATTTCGGATAGTTACATTTCCTTCAAACGAAGGGCTATTTCTTCTTTGGCAAAAGCCATAGCCATTGGCAGCAATCTCAATAAAGTAATCGTCAGAACTCCATTCACCAATAAAGATTAAATCTTCATCATTTAGTGGTTGTTGCAAATCGCAATTTGAAAATAGAAAAGCACTAAAAACTAAGAATAGTAGACATTTTTTCATAACAAGTTTTATTTCTAAAGCTAGTTTTAAAAGGCTCAGAAGTCAATTTGTTGGGCGTTAAAACGGACGGTTTGCCATGTTAAATAAGCGTCATTTTTTAACAAAATATTTTAAATGAGCTAAAAAGCGTTAAAACAGGCACTATTCCCTATTTTTTATTGTTAGTTAATTCGTATTTTTGCAATCGAATTGAGCGTAGAGGTAGCTGATAAGGGGAAGTTGCGATGTTGTGAGGCTAAAACAAGACAACAAGACAACCATTAATAACTTCAATAACTTTATTTATACATGTTTCCAAAGTACGATGTGATAGTAGTAGGTGCAGGTCACGCAGGCTGTGAAGCGGCAGTGGCAGCAGCGAATATGGGGTCCAAGGTGATGTTGGCGACCATGAATATGCAGACGATTGCACAGATGTCTTGTAATCCAGCAATGGGTGGCGTGGCAAAAGGACAGATTGTTCGAGAGATTGATGCGATGGGCGGCTATTCAGGGATAGTGACCGATCATACGATGATGCAGTTTCGGATGTTGAACTTGTCGAAAGGGCCAGCTATGTGGAGTCCACGAGCGCAGAGTGATCGTCGATTATTTGCAAGAAAGTGGCGAAATATGTTAGAGGCGCATCCAAATATTGATTTTTGGCAAGAAATGGTGACGGGAATTATGGTCAAAGATGGTCGAGCCGTAGGCATCCATACTGGTATGGGCTGTGAGATTGAAGGCGCATCCGTGATTTTGACCAATGGAACATTTTTGAATGGTCTAATCCATATTGGCGCAAAGCAATTCGGTGGTGGTAGAGCAGGGGAGCGAGCATCAACGGGGATTACGGAGCAATTGGTAGGATTAGGTTTTGAGGCGGGGCGAATGAAGACAGGGACACCTGCCAGAGTAGACGGTCGTTCTTTAGATTGGGATGCAATGGAAGTACAGCCTGGAGATGAAAACCCTTCTAAGTTCTCTTTTACAGATACACCAAAATTAGAAAAACAGCATCCTTGTCATATCACTTATACGAGTAAGGAAGTACATGATATTTTGAAAACAGGTTTTGACCGATCTCCATTATTTAATGGAGCGATTAGAGGATCTGGGCCTAGATATTGTCCATCTATTGAAGACAAGATTGATCGTTTTTCTCAAAGAGATCGACATCAATTATTCGTAGAGCCAGAAGGATGGGATACTTGTGAAATATATGTAAATGGGTTCTCCTCATCTTTACCCGAAGAGGTACAGTATAAAGCGATGCGTAAGATTCGAGGATTTGAAAATGCGAAAATGTTTCGCCCTGGATATGCGATTGAATACGATTTTTTCCAACCAACACAATTGAGGTCTTCTCTAGAGACCCGTTTGATTGAAAATCTATTTTTTGCAGGTCAGATCAATGGAACGACAGGTTACGAAGAGGCAGCAAGTCAAGGAATGATGGCTGGGATCAATGCCCACTTGAAGATCAATGAAGAAGACGCTTTTACCATGAAACGGTCAGAAGGATATATCGGTGTATTGATTGATGATTTGATTACGAAAGGGACGGAAGAGCCTTACCGAATGTTTACTTCTAGAGCCGAGTATAGAATTTTGTTGAGACAAGATAATTCTGATGTTCGATTGACGCCAATTGCTCAAAAATTGGGCATCAAAGGCGCAGATGATCGAATGGTTGAAGTAGAAAGGAAAAAGGCTGCGACTAAAGCGATTGACAAATTTTTCCGAACGACTAGTATTTCACCTGATTTGGTGAATGGTTATTTAACCGAAAAAGGGTCGGCTCCGATGAAACAGAGTATGAAATTGCGTAGCATTTTGACTCGACCACACGTGCATGTCAATGAGTTGAGAACCGTAGTGCCAGCCTTAGAGGAGTTCTTAAGCCAATATCCAAAAGATTTTGTGGAGACAGCAGAAGTGACCATGAAATATGAAGGGTATATTAAAAAAGAACAAGAGATGGTCGAGAAAATGAGTCGTTTAGAGGCCGTTAGGTTAAGAGAGTCTACAGACTACAATGGTTTAGTTTCTTTGTCGGCTGAGGCTAGAGAGAAATTAATGCAAATAAAGCCTGGCACCATTGGGCAAGCAAGTCGAATTAGTGGGGTGTCTCCTGCTGATATTTCGGTGTTGTTGGTGCATATGGGGCGGTAATCTTTAGGTTGTCGTGTTGTCCACACCACACATTGTGCTGAACCCGACAACAAGATAACTCGACAAATCTAGCAAAAAATCACATTTTACATGGTTTTTAGTACAACATCTAAGTCTTTACAAATAAATCATCTAAAGTGATAACTTGATCTAATGTTGCTAAACTTTGGGCGTTTTGTTTGATTCCAAAAGTTGTTATGAGCGTAGTCATAATTAGCTTATTGGTTTTAGAAAATTCTTGAAATGCCCATTTTTTTCTTTGCAACTCCTCCGCATAATCTTTGCTTAATGAGAATTCTTTGTTGTAAAACTTAACTTCTACCAAGTTAATAACCTTATCGTTTCGGTCGATTAATAAATCAATTTGTAAGCCTTTTTGTTTTTTAGTTCCTTTTTTATAAAAAGAGGCGGATTTAGAATAGACACCAAGGATATTTAGGGCCTTTTTTATTGCCAAAATATGTTTTAAGCAAATACTTTCAAAAGCATAACCGCTCCAAGATTTATAATTTTGTGTTTGACTCAAATATTGCCAAGTTCCACTCCCTTCGTTAGTCTTATCAACAATAAAGTGTAAATAGAAAAGAGAATATTCATCAGTTAGTCGATATAGCTTTGACTTTTTCTTTTTTTCAAAAGGATGGTAAACGGTAATGAAACCAGATTCTTCTAATTCTCTTAAGGTTTTAGTCGTAGCTCCTCCTTTTGGTGTTTGTGCAGAGTCGATGATTTCTGCTCTTGTCATCCCTTGTCTCTTAGTTGCTAAAGTTTTAACAATAGCAATATGATTTTCAGGATGTCGAAAAAGTGCAGGATAAAGCTTGGAAAACTCGTTCCTTAATAAGCCTGTTTTAGAAAAACAAATATCATCAATATTTTGAATTGCACTTTTACCCTTTTTAATTTCTTTTAGATAGTGAGGAATGCCACCCATAGCCATATATAATTCGACTATTTGATAACGAGTAAAATTTAGGTATCTACTTTTTAGGTACGCCTCAGTTTCTGCTAAGGTAAATGGGGCTAAATGAATATATTTAGTTATTCTATTATGTAATCCACCTGTATCGTAAACAACTTTTTGAATAATCCATGAAGTCGCTGAGCCGCAAATGACGACGACTAGATTTTGTTGGGATGCCCAACTATTCCAGAAATAGCCTAAAGCACTTAAAAAATCAGACTTATGAGTGGCTAACCAAGGTATTTCATCAATAAAAATAACTTGTTTTTCTTTTTCTAACAGCGGTGCTAGATATTTCCTCAATTGGGAAAAAGCCTCAAACCAGTTGCTTAATTTGGGAATGGTAGTATTGGAATATTCTTCTAGCGTATCTTTAAAATTGGCTATTTGCAAGGAGATAGGAATGTTTTGCACACCAACCACCTTAAAAGCCATCTGTTTTTCATAAACCTCGTTGATAAGAAATGTTTTCCCAACTCTTCGTCTACCTACAACAGCTACCATTTCTGCCTCTTTTGAGTTCAATGCCTCTTTTAGTATCTTAATCTCTTCTGTTCGACCGATTAAATTTTCCATAGCAATATTGATTGTTACTCGCCAAATGTCGTAAAAATAATGAGATTTGGCGAGTAATAACCAATTTTGTTAATAAAAATTAATTATTACTCGCCAAATATGCCTAGAATGTTGAGATTTGGCGAGTAATAATCAACTCTAAACCCTCTACACCTTTATACCCTAACACCTTTGTACCTCTATATCAACTCCTCCAATCGAAACCGAAAAACCTTCTTCTCTCCATTTCTGTTTACCACCAGTCTTATCCGTTTTCCAGTTCTCCGTTGAAAAATTCGAGTTATTTTTCTTAGGTCGTAAAAACTAGCGGGTGTGAAATTTATATTGGTAATTATATCTCCAACTTGAACACCAGCTTGTGCTGCGGGAGAATTGGGAACTAGTTCCTTAACTCTAAATTCATCCAACTTTTTACCAGAAGCAATTAAAGTGATTCCACTTTTGTCGAACTTAAAATATTTATTATACTTTTTGATAGGTTGCAAGAAAACCTGAGAATGAGCTATGTCAAGAATTACTTTAAAACGGCTCAAAATCTCATTACCTAAAATACCATTTCTACCAAAATTAACTCGATTATTCATTTCTGTATTGATCTCTTGGAAATTAGTGATGACACTGTTAAAATGATATTCATCAAAAGATAATTGATTGATTCTACCAAGAAAACCTTGAATATATCCTCCTAGTCCATTGCCAATTTTCCCAGGAATCATCTTTTCTGGTAATTTGATGTCTTCTGAGCTATTATTATGTAGTAAGAGTGAGAGACTAGCACCTGAGTCCAACAATAATTTGACTTTAGAAACAGTATCTCCATTTATTTTTGCATTGGCAATGATATAGGGTTTATTGCGATGGATTTTTACAGGAATAGGTTTAAATTTTGATGACGGTACTTTGAAGGTTTCGACTCTATAAAGTGTTAATTTCTGTTTTTGATAATCAATTTGAATGGTAAAAGTTTTGAATAGATCCATGCCTAAAATACCATGAATTTTTAACCCAGTGTATTGCTCAAATTTGAAATAATCTTCTTTTAAAACTAGAATATCTAAGTCTGGACCAGGAAGATTAGGAAGGTCCATACGGACACCTCTAGTAAGATAGGCGACTAGTTCTTGTTCAAAATCTGCCCCCATAACTTTGAAGGTTCGGTCGTAAGAAATATTTAGAATATCGGTAAATTCTTTTTTTACTAGAATGGTATTTTCACTACCCGTATCAAAAATGAATTTTAGAGGAAATACATCGTCAAATACTAAATTGACAATGATAAAATTATTGCGAAATTCGAAGGGTATCTCTACCTTTTCTTGACCTTCAGGTAAGCCAAACCCCATCAGTTGAGCATGAAGAGCAGTCGTAAACAAGAAAAGAATTAGGCAATAAATATACCTCATAAAATAGTTGAGTGAAGAATAATTTTAAATAAAAATTTTTTAAAAAAGATTGATAATCAATTTTTTATAAAGTAATAATAATGTAATTTTTTGATGTTAGCATTTATTTGCTATAATACCTGGACAACAAATATTCTTTTCCATACTATGATAACAAACAGATGTTCATCTAGTTCTAATAAGTAAATGTAGCTAAATAATCATTAAAATTGAGTGCCTGTTATTTTAAATAATTCCTTGATTATTAAGTGGTTAAAATAGCTTATTGTTTAAAATGAAAAATAAAAGCATATAAAATTAATTAATAATAAGTTGATTTATAAAATGAATGGCTATATTTACATTCAGTTTCTCACAAATTTCCCTTCTAAAAAAACAAATATAATTTTGGAAAGCCCTTGATTATATTGAATAATTTCTGTCAAAAATCATTTTATAATTTTTTTGGTATATTCGAAGATATAATTACCTTTACGCCTTGCTTAGTGTCAATTCGACACTTATGGTTGTATGAACGTATGAAATAATCTAGGATTTTAGTCAGCGAGAATAGAAAAAAATCAAATCATCAGAACGTCTTCTAAAAGGCATTTTTTTGAGCAGCGATTTTAGCTCATTTTCGTTATTTTTATAATCTAGTTTTAATTTTTATTAACTAAATCTGAATATTGTATGAAACTAAAAGTTGACTTTCTGTCCAGAGGTCTGCTTACGCTAATTCTAGCGATTGCAATCTCTAGTTTCACTTTTGCTCAGCGCACAATTACTGGTACAGTAACTGACGCTGCCAACGGTGAGCCACTCATTAGTGCTACAGTAGTAGTCTTGGGAACTTCAACAGGAACAATTACTGACTTTGATGGTAATTATTCTTTAGAAGTGCCAGCAGACGCTACACAAATTGAATTCTCTTACACTGGTTATGCGACGTCTGTTTTGCCATTAGGTGCTGACAATGTATTAAATGCTACATTATCGGCTGGTGCCTTATTAGATGAGATCGTAGTAACTGGTTATGGTACACAAAAAGCCAAAGAGGTAACAAGTGCCATTACTTCTGTAAAAGCAGAAGATTTTAACCAAGGTAACGTTCAATCTCCATCTCAATTACTACAAGGTAAAGTGGCTGGTTTGAATATCGCACGTTCAGGTGGTAACCCTAACCAAGCTTTCCAAATTCGTTTGAGAGGTGTAGGTACAGCAGGTGCAAACGCATCTCCATTAATCGTAATTGATGGAGTACCAGGTGGTACTTTACAGTCAGTTGACCCTAACGATATTGCGTCTATGGACGTATTGAAGGATGGATCTGCGGCTGCAATCTACGGAACAAGAGGTGCTGCTGGTGTAATCATCATTACAACCAAGAAAGGACAAGCTGGAACATCTAAAGTAGATTACAACGGTTTTGTTTCTTTTGACAATAGATCAAATACAGTAGATGTATTATCAGCAGATGAATACCGTGCTTTCCCAGGAAGTAGCGATCAAGGATCTGCTACAGATTGGTTCGAAGAATTGACAAGAACAGGTATTTCTCACGTTCATAACTTATCTTTATCAGGTGGTAGCAAGAGCACAACTTACCGTGTTTCTGCTAACTATAGAGATATACAGGGAGTAGCAATCAGAACTGGCTTTGACCGTTTGAATGCTCGGATGAACTTGACTCAGAAGGCGTTGAATGATAAGTTGACTTTAACTGCTAACGTATCTACAACTACAGAAAATAAGGATTTAGGTTTTGACTATGCTTTCCGTCAAGCAACTATTTATAATCCAACTTCTCCAGTAAGAGATGCGAATAGACCAGAATATGATGGCTATGCTCAACAAATCTTATTTGATTACTACAATCCAGTAGCGATTATGGAGCAAAATATCAATCAAGAGCAAGTAAGAACTTTGACTTATAACTTAAGAGGTTCTTATGAATTGGTTGACGGATTAAATTTTGGATTGTTCTTTTCTGAGCAAAAGACAAGTGAGTCTGATTTTACTTATTTTGACAAGAATGATTTATGGCAAGGAGCTAACCGAAATGGTTTAGCGCAATTGGGAGATCAAGAGTTTTCAGATCAATTATTTGAATCGACTTTAACTTATGATGTTGATTTAGATGCAGGAAAGACCTTAAAGTTATTGGCAGGGTACTCTTACCAAGAATTTGTTAATGAGGGTGTATTTGTTACAGGTGGTGACTTCTTAACGGATGCCTTCACTTTCAATAACATTTCTGCTGCTCAAGATTTTGCTAATGGTTTAGGAAGTGTAGGTTCTTACAAGAATTCAAACAAGTTAATTGCATTCTTCGGTAGAGCAAACTTAAATATTGACGATACTTACTATGTACAAGGATCTATTCGAAGAGAAGGATCTTCTAAGTTCGGTAGAGATGAGCAATGGGGTATCTTCCCAGGTTTAAGTGCTGGTGTTGTTTTGACAAAATTAGCTGATATTCCTGCTTTTGATAACTTGAAATTGAGAGCTGGTTACGGTGTTACTGGTAACCCACCTGTTGATAGTTATTTATCACAACAAAGATTTGGCCCAACTGGTAACTTCTTCTTTAACGGAGCATTTACTTCTTCTTTTGGACCTATCTCAAACGCTAACCCTAACCTAAGATGGGAGCGTAAGACGGATATCTCTGTTGGTTTGGACTTTAGTTTAATGGACTACAGATTAAATGGTTCTGTTGACTTCTTCGACAATACTACATCTGATTTATTATTAGACTTCCCTGTACCTTCTCCACCAAACTTGTTTGGATCAACTCAGTTGAACATTGGAGAAATCAAGAGTACAGGTCTTGAATTAGCTGTTGATTTCGCAGCGGTACAAAACAGTGGTTTCACTTGGAATACTGGTATTAGCTGGACTTCTTACTTACAGAACAAATTGGTTTCTTTATCTGATAGCGATGCTGGATTTGATTTTGGTGGTTCTAGAGACATCTCTAACTTAGGTGCTCCAGGTCAAAACAATACACCATTGATTAGAATTGAAGAAGGTGCAGATATTGGTCAAATTTGGGGATTAGTATATGAAGGTATTTCTGGTGACGGTTTATGGCAATTTGCTGATACAAACGGTGACGGAATGCCAGGTGAGAATAACGATAGAGCAGTAATCGGTTCTGGTTTACCAACTGGTCAATTAGGATGGAATAACTCTTTCACATTTGGAAACTTCGATGCTAACTTCTTCTTGAGAGGAACATTCGGACACGATTTAGTGAATACATTCCGTGCTTTCTATGAGGCACCAAACCAAATTGGTTCTTACAACATCTTATCTAGTTCTGATCCTGCATTAACGGATTCTCCTAAGTTCTCTTCTTTCCACGTTGAAAGCGGTAACTTCTTGAGATTGGATAACGCATCTATCGGATATACTTTAGACTTACCTGATGGTAGCTCTTTCAATAAAGTAAGATTATATGTAACTGCGAATAACTTATTCACAATTACAGATTATCAAGGTGTAGATCCTGAGGCTAGATTATCTGATGGTAATGCAGGACAGTTTGGTCCTTTATCTCCAGGTATCGACCGTAGAGATACTTACTTTGCTGTAAGATCATTCTCTATTGGTGTAAACTTAGGATTCTAAGCAATTGTCTTTTAGAAGGCAGAAAAAGGTAATAGTTCCGTCTTTCTAACGACTTGCTAGGTCATTAATTTGTAAGATTATTCAGTGATTCAGTTTTTATTGAAAGTATGTATTATTTTTGACCATGAATGTTGAATATTTAAACTGAATCTGAAAAATTGCGATATCTTTCGCAGACTGTATTAAACTAAAATTTATCATGAAAAAATTTGTTCTAATAAAAATGATGGTCTTGACGATGTGTCTGGCTATCGTGAATCAGTCTTGTACTGATTTGGACGAAGAACTTTTCAGTGAAGTAACTGCTGACAACTTCTTCCAGACTGATGAAGAATTTATTTCTGCATTAGGAGCGGCTTATACCACGTTATACGGTATGTACAATACTCCAGGTGTAATTGGAGCACAAGAAATTTCTTCTCGTCACATGGTGGTACCAACTAGAGGTCAAGACTGGTTTGATGGTGGAGTATGGCAAAGATTGCACTTGCAAGAGTGGAATGCAGAAGATGCTGCACCAAACGCAGCTTGGGGAACTTTATTCGGTGGGGTAACTACTTGTAACCGATTGATTTTCCAATTTGAGCAATTAAACAATCCTTCAACGACTCCATTCTTATCTGAGTTGAGAGGATTAAGAGCGATCTACTACTACTGGTTGTTGGATATGTTTGGTAATGTACCAATCGTAACTGCATTCGACGTAGATGCATCTTCTATTACTCAATCTTCTCGTGCAGAAGTTTACCAATTTGTAGAGTCTGAATTAACAGATGCTTTACAGAATGTAACTGGTGCAAAAGATGGTTCTACTTACGGTCGTGTAAACAAAGACGTAATCAATACTGCTTTAACTAAGTTGTATCTAAACGCTGAGGTTTATACTGGTACTGCACAATGGGCAAAAGCTGCTGCTGCTGCACAGGCAGTAATTGGATCTGGTAACTATTCTTTATCAGGAACTTATGCTGAAAACTTCAAGACGGATAACTCTGGTTCTTCTGAAATGATCTTTGCAATTCCTTACGATAAAGTATTTGCTGGCGGTTTTGTAGTTGTTGCACAAACATTACACTACGCATCTCAAGCAACTTATGACTTAACTTTCCAACCTTGGAATGGATGGTCAACTGTAGAAGACTTTTACAACTCTTATGAAGAAGGCGATATTCGTCAAGCAGCTAACCACATCACTGGTCCACAATTCTCTTCTGGAGGCGTAAGATTAACTGATGATGGTGCGGAACCATTTGATATTGATGGTCCTCCATTGACTTTTACACCAGAAATCAACGAATTAGGTCCTAATGCTTGTCGTCAGTGTGGTGCGAGAGTTGGTAAGTATGAGTTTGCTTTAGGAGCAACTCCAAACTTAGATAACGATTTCCCATTATTCCGTTATTCTGATGTTGTCTTAATGAGAGCAGAGGCATTATGGAGACAAAATCCAGCTGATGCTGAGGCATTAGATTGGGTAAACCAAATCAGAGCTAGAGCTGGATTAGCTCCTGCTACAGAGATTACTGCTGAGTCATTATTGGATGAAAGAGGTCATGAGTTATTCATGGAAGGTCACGCAAGAACGGATGAAATTCGTTTCGGTGTGTTCACTAACGCTGGATTCGATAAGGCTGAACAAGAGGCTTGTAAGGAGTTATTCCCATTACCTCAATCTGAGATTGATGCGAATGCTAACTTCACTCAGAATCCTTGTTATAACTAGGAAGTGATTGATGACTAGTAATTGGTGATTCGTTTCACGCATTGCAAGTTCTCAATTCTAGAAAATATAAAAACCGTCAATCAATTAATTTTGGTTGACGGTTTTTTGTTTTTCTTTTGTCAAAAATTGGGTGATTTGTCTTTTAGTAGCCCGTTTGTGTTTTTTAAAAGCGGTATCTTTAGAAATCGAGTGAATTAGGTTTAGAGTGAGATAAATCTTTTTGAGATTTAGAGCATAATGTATGTTTTTAACTCTCCCCTAACCCCTCTCTTGAAAGAGAGGGGGACTAATTTAGGGTGAATTCCTGGCAATTTTCCCCATAATTTTAAGAATTTTCGGACTCCCTTCCCTTTTTAAGGGAAGGGTCGGGGATAGGTTAAATCTCTACATTTTTTATCAGTTCTAATCTGAATTATGCACTTAAAAAAGTCCTACCTTTTCACTTGAGTAAGTAATACTTAAAATACCCTACAACAATTTTAAACAACCTTCATTTATAATAAAGTGCAAACTGTTCGACAATATATCAGGTATTTTGGTTGTAGTATCCTATGGATGCTCTTAACTACCCATGCCCATACCCAAGTCGAACAAAACCGAGCCACCCATTGGTATTTTGGGAATCAAAAAGGTTTTGACTTTTCATCTGGCGAACCTAGGCAAGTCGAGCATTCCGAAATAGATGCCGTAGAATCCTGCTGTTCCATGTCAGATTTGAATGGTAATTTATTGTTTTATACCAATGGAGGTGGGAGAGAAGATGGTGAAAGTTTTGGAGGTATTTGGAATAGTGACCATGAATTAATGGAAGGTGGAGATCTAGGTACTACGCTCGGTGGTGGACAAAGTGGGTTTCAAGGATGTCTAACCGTTCCCAAGCCAGCAAATCCCGATTTGTACTACCTGTTCACAGTAGACCACATTGAAACTTTAGCGTTCAAAGACTCTCAGTTTCCAACAGGGAAAGGCTTAAATTACTTAGAAATTGATGTGGCAGCGAACGATGGAAAAGGCAAAGTTCAAAACGGCGAGACCTTAATCAATCCATGTTTTGAATATATTAGTGGGACTTTACATGGTAATTGTACGGATTATTGGGTGATAGCCCAGACAAGTCATCACTATATTGAGCGAAGTGCAGATGTAGCGGATACCTTTTATGTTTTTCAAATTACGGAAGATGGTATTCAAGCCCCCGTCAAGGTTCCAATGATCGAAGGTCAACCTGATTTCAGAGATGAATATGGACCGATGAAAATTTCGCCAGATGGTAAGCGCATAATTTGTGGACTATTCATGTATGATTTCGATAACTTGACGGGAAATATTCATAATCCAACCCCTCTAAGACCCTTCATCCAAGACCCAACTTCTTCTTTAGCTTTTTCTCCTAATGGTAATTTTTTGTACAATTTTCAGCTAAATTCATTGAGTGATACTACTACATCTTTTGCCTATACTGCTTATCAGTATGATTTAGGAGCTAGTCCTATAGATGAATCGGAAATTATTTTAGGAGAGGTATTCCTTAGTTTGACCAGTAGAGGTCGAGTAGGAACCCCTCAGATAGCGCCCGATGGAAAAATCTATACCCCTTTCTGGATGGGGAATCCTTTTAAAAAGATAGCGGTTACTAGATTGGATTTTCCTGATAAAAAAGGGGAGGCTGCTGCATTTACTTTTGACGTAGAAGAATTATCAGAAGGGATGAATGAGCGTTTTTTGCGGTTCGGAAATTTTATGGATTATATTTTTATTGAAAAAGAAGAAAAGACTTTTCAAGAACAAAGTATTCCATTGAATATCAATTGCGAAGACCAATCGGAGGTCATTCTAAAAGGTCCACCGAATCAATCGACTTATGTGTGGTCGGAAAACGGAATTACCGATACCTTAGCCGTCACCGAATCAGGTAAATATTGGGTCAATTATGCCGAAGGATGTGCCGAAGGTGCAGATACTTTTCTATTAACAATTTTTAACAGCCAATTTGATGTGTCATTGCCCGAAGATATAGTATTTTTGTGCGAGAATGAGCGCAAAATGTTGCGTCCAGATAATTTAGGGAATAAGCCACTAAGTTGGCAAGACGGAACAACTTCACTAGAATATGAAGTTGATCAAGCAGGCGTTTATTCTTTTGTAGCGGAAGAAGGATTATGTAAGGCAAGTGATTCTGTAGAAGTCGTGGTACTCGAAACGCCAGTATTAGAACTAGGTAGAGATACGATTATTTGCAATCGAAATTCTTTTTCTTTGACAACTGAGTTTTCTCCCTATAATTGGTATGAGTGGCAAGATGGGCGACAAACTAACTCGATTGAGGTAACAGTAGCAGGTGAGTACGAATTAACCGTCGGAAATGATTGTGGCGAGGTCAATGATCAAATCAAGGTAGAAAATTGCCCAGATTGTGAGTTGTATATTCCTAATATTTTTTCTCCCAATGGAGATAATCAAAACGATCAATTTAAAGCATACGTCAATAGTCAATGCAACCTCAGTAATTTCCGTATGCAAATCATGGACAAGTGGGGAAATGGCATGACAGAGTTGAATAGCCTGAAAGAAAGTTGGGATGGAAGTCACCAACAACAGCGGAGTTTAGAAGGCGTTTATTGGTATGTAGCAAGTTATACGATTATTTGGCCTGATGGTCGCCAAGAATCAAAGGTGCAATCAGGCGAAGTGACATTAGTAAGGTAGTACAGGCGACTTCAGTCGCCTATAAACCATAAATTCAAGAAATTTCAAAAACTGATTGAGATTCAGAAAATAATGTACCCTTTTTAGAGGGCGATATTTCTAGTCTCCAGACTAGAAATCCATATTTGCTGGTCTCCTGACCAGCGTTGTCGTCAGGAGACGACTTCAATACGGGATTCAAGTCTGGTGCCGATAGCTATCGGCATGAACCATCGAGACCGCACATTATTTAATTAATTCCAATCAGTCGCCTAAAGACCATAAGGTGAAAAATTTCAAAAACTGAGGCGACTGAAGTC
The DNA here is from genome assembly GCA_937924145.1 of uncultured Saprospiraceae bacterium. GTDB lineage: Bacteria > Bacteroidota > Bacteroidia > Chitinophagales > Saprospiraceae > JAFMDF01. The sequence continues at coordinate 2,907 of CALDTJ010000267.1, read as the reverse complement.
GCCTGTACTTTAGCAAAAATGAACCTATACAACTTTAGTTACGGATTTATATTATTGGCATTTGTTGCTCTGGCAAGTTGTGGCACAAAAAGCGAATACCATAAAGTGGTGGAAACTGAATTAGCCAGTGGAGAACGCAATGATAGTATCTTCTTAGGCTTTCATTTTGGGATGTTGGATAAAGACTTTTTTGATAGCTGTACCGTCCTAAATAAGCGAAGGTTGGTCTATCAAAGTGGTCGAGGGGTAAACGTAAGTTTCCAAATGGATTTATTAGGACAACCCGTAGAAGTAGATTTTTTTCCTAATTTTTATCAAGGTAAAATTTATGAAATGGAGACGTCTTATCGGTATGTGAATTGGTCACCTTGGTGGAAAGATTTGTATGGTGATAAATTGAAATACCGATTGTTAGCAGTCTATGAGAAGACCTATGGCGAAGGCTTTTTGGAAATCAATTCTACAGATGGTAAAGTAGCTTATGTAAAAGTAGATGGTAACCGAAGAATAAGTATTTACCAAAAAGACGATCAAGTAGTAAGAGTTATTTTCACTGATTTAACGAAAGAAAAGTTAGCTGAGAAAGACAAATCTAAATTGGCAAATAACAAAAATAAAGACGAAGTACAACCAATTTGGTTTGATAAAGTAATTCCCAAAAAATAGCTAAGGGAATGATGAAGTATGAACTATGAATGATGAACTACAAACTTTTTGTACATTCCTAATTCGTAAATTTATTTTTCAGTGTTCTCTATCAAGATAATTCTAAGTGCGTTTCCAAGCAGCCTTTAGAATTTAAATTACCCAATTGGTAAAAAAGGAGTAAGCAATTATGTTACTCTAAATTATTAAGGCGATTAAAAATACTTCACGATCTAGTTTCATACCATACAAATACTCAAATAATCATCCAGCTTATTAACTCTGGAACGATGAAAAAACGTACAGAATCCCAATATATGGTCATTGATTTTCAGCGATTTGTAAGTTCATCGTTCATCATTCATCGTTTATCATTTCCTATGAGATATTCCTTCCTATTCCTATTTAGCCTACTTTTTGCCTGTAATTCTAGCACTAGTGTAGAAAGAGACGAAAAGTTACCACAACTTTTTGATTTGCTACCCGCTGAACAAACGGGTGTCAATTTTGCCAATACCTTAGATTTTAATCGAGATTTTAATATTTACACTTATCGGAATTTCTACAATGGAGGAGGAGTTGCAATTGGCGATGTCAATAACGATGGCTTGATGGATATTTACTTCACTGCCAATATGCAAGCCAATCGATTGTACTTGAATAAGGGAAATATGCAATTTGAGGACATTACCAAAAAAGCAGCAGTTGGAGGCACTAAAGCATGGTCTACAGGAGCAACGATGGCAGATGTCAATGGGGATGGCTTAATGGATATATACGCTTGTAATTCGGGAGACATAGCAGGAGATAACAAACAGAATGAATTATTTATCAATCAAGGAATCAAAGATGGAGAGACCATTCCAACCTTCATAGAATCTGCTGAAAGTTATGGTATAGCTGATAAAGGATTCGGGACCAATGCGACCTTTTTTGATTATGACAAAGATGGTGATTTAGACATGTACTTGTTGAATAATTCTTACCGATCTATTTTTGATTTTAATTTAAAAAAAGAACAACGACCAATACGAGATGAACTGGGGGGAGATAAGTTTTTTCGGAATGACTCAAGTCTTTCCAGCACTTCAAGTGCTGGAAAGACTAAGGTGAAAACTACCACTTTCACCGACATTTCCGAACAAGCAGGCATTTACGGTAGTGAAATCGGTTTTGGTTTAGGAGTAACGGTTGGTGACGTCAATCGAGATGGTTGGATGGATATGTTTATTTCCAATGACTTTTTCGAACGGGATTATTTGTATATGAACCAAAAAGATGGAACGTTCAAAGAAGACTTGACCAATCAGATTTTGTCGTTAAGTGGAGCCTCAATGGGGGCAGATATGGCAGATATAAACAATGATGGTTATCCCGAAATTTTTGTAACAGAAATGCTACCTGAAACAGAAGATCGCTATAAGACCAAGATGACTTTCGAAAATTGGGATCGTTACCAGTACAACGTATCCAACGGCTATTACCACCAATTTACTCGAAATATGATGCAGTTGAACAATGGAGATGGTACATTTAGTGAGATTGGTAGAATGTTAGGCGTTGAGGCAACTGATTGGAGTTGGGGAGCCTTGATTGCCGATTATGACAATGATGGTTTGAAGGATTTATACGTTTGTAATGGCTTATACCAAGACATTATCGACCAAGATTACATCCAATTCATTTCGAATGAAGAGATCGCCAAGCAGATGATTACCAAAGAGGGAGTAAATTATAAAAAGTTAATTGACACTATTCCGTCTACAAAAATTCCGAATTATTTATTTAAAAATAAAGGAGATTTAGATTTTAAAAACGTGGCAGAAGATTGGGGTTTAGCGACGCCTTCGCACTCTAATGGTTCGGCTTATGCTGATTTAGACAATGACGGAGATTTAGATTTAGTGGTAAATAATACCAACAGCGAGGCATTTGTATACCAAAATAAAAGCAATGAAATTGGCGGAAATAATTACCTAAAATTCGACTTAAAAGGAGAAGGCAATAACCCGTTTGCCATTGGTACTACAATCACCTTAATTGCTGGTGAAAAAACGTTTTACTTAGAAAATATCCCAGTCAGAAGTTTTCAATCATCCGTAGATTACCGACCAAATTTCGGTTTAGGAAATATTGAAAAAATAGACAAAGCCATCATTGTTTGGCCTGCAGGGAAAGTACAAGAGTTAGCAAATGTAGCTGTAAATCAAATAGTTAAGTTGAATGAGTCAGACTCGCAACCCGCAACCCGCAACTCGCAAC
>CALDTJ010000266.1 GCA_937924145.1 uncultured Saprospiraceae bacterium | reverse complement strand
TTTTCTGAATCGTAATGAATCGCACTGATGACTTGTTCTTTATCGAACTTCTTGATATCCAAGACATCTTTCACCTCGTAACGATTGGTTAATTCATAATCAGTTAGCTGATACGAACCATCTTTATAGAGTACTAAAATTTGATCTCCTGTATCAAATGCGCCTAAATATTTTCCTCTTTTGTCTGTGTTCAATCGACCACTTACATCATCCATCCACAACTTAATTGCACTTAAAGTAGAAACACCCGCTTGTTTTAAGGTAATCTTCCTGACTGGATATTTGGTCAATAAATTCCCTTGTGAGCCTCGACCTTTGATTGCTAATTCAGCAAAATCATATTCGAACATCTTATTTTTCGCTCGACAACCAGGAGTTAATTGAATATTAACAATTTCTGCCTCCCCATTAGGATTTGCTGTAAAGTAGTGAAGTTTAGAACCTGGCGAACCTTTCGTCAAATCATAATCTTTATCTCTAGTGATGGCAGTTACGTTGAACCGTTTCACCATCGTTTTACCCGATTTGCCATCGGTATAAATCATATTATAGGTCGTTCGATCATCTCCTTTTTTCCAGACAGCTACATGGATAATATTCTTACCTACGAATGTCTTATCTGAAATTTTGACAACTTTAAATTTACCATCTTTTCGGAAGACAATGATATTGTCAATATCCGAACAATCAGAAATAAACTCGTCCTTCTTCATCCCCATTCCAATAAATCCTTCTTTGAAATTGGCGTACAACTTGGCATTATTGGCAACTACTTCGGTTGCTTTGATCGTTTCGAAAGAGGAAATTACGGTTCTTCGTTCCTTTCCTTTGCCATATTTCTTTAGTAGATTTTCGTAGTAAGCGATTGAAAAATCGACTAAATGTTCTAAGTCATATTTTACCTGCTTTAACTCTTCTTCAATTGCTGCGATTTTTTCATCAGCTTTAAAGGCATTGTACTTAGAAATTCTTCTAATCTTAATTTCTGTTAATCTAGTAATATCCTCTTCGGTGATGTCTCTTAATAATTGAATACGTTTATCTCCTTTTTTTACAGGGTCTGAAGGAGTACCAACATATTTTTTTAAACCAACATCAATTGTTTTTAGAACTTCTTCCCAGTTTTCACACTCTTCAATATCTCGATAAATTCTTTCTTTGATAAATATCTTCTCTAAGCTAGCAAAATGCCACTTCTCTTCTAATTCGTGAAGCTTTATCTCTAATTCTTGTTTTAATAAATCCTTGGTACGTTCTGTACAGACTTCCAGTATTTCATTAACGGTCATGAAATGTGGCTTGTCATCAATAATCACACAAGCATTGGGAGAAATAGAAACTTCACAATTAGTAAAGGCATATAAGGCATCCATTGTCACCTCAGGAGACATTCCTGGAGCTAAGTCAATGGCTATTTCTACATCGGCAGCGGTATTATCAACTACCTTCTTAATTTTTATTTGCCCTTTGTCGTTTGCTTTTAGAATGCTATCAATTAGCGTACCTGTTGTAACACCATACGGCAATTCAGTAATCGCTAGTCTGTTTTTATCTAAAATTTTGATTTTAGCTCTAACTTTAATTTTTCCTCCTCGCTTTCCTCCATTATAATTTTCAACATCAACTATTCCCCCTGTTTGAAAGTCTGGATAGATTTTTACCTTTTTACCTTGCAATATTTTAATGGAACCTTTGATTAGTTCAATAAAATTGTGTGGCATTACTTTAGTAGATAAACCTACCGCAATTCCCTCAGCTCCTTGTGCTAACAAAAGCGGAAATTTCATTGGCAATTCGATTGGCTCCTTATTTCGACCATCGTAGCTTAATTGCCATTCTGTAGTTTGATTATTAAAAGCAATTTCTAGGGCAAATTTGGTTAACCTTGCTTCAATATATCTCGGTGCTGCTGCTCGGTCACCTGTTCGATTGTCTCCCCAGTTTCCTTGACAATCAATCAATAAATCTTTTTGACCTAAATTTACTAGTGCACCACCAATCGCTGCATCACCATGTGGGTGATACTGCATAGTGTGCCCAATCACGTTCGCTACTTTATGGTAGCGGCCATCATCTTTTTCTTTTAAGGAATATAAAATTCTACGTTGTACAGGCTTTAGTCCGTCTTCGATAGCAGGGACTGCACGTTCCAATATTACATAAGAGGCATAGTCCAAAAAATATTCTTGGAACATTCCTTTTAGTGAAATAATATTATCATCTCGATACTGATTATCACTAGTACCGTCATTATTTGATTGATCACTCATTTATCAGCAAAAATTAAAATTATTTAACAACAACCCTTAGAGCATATCTAAAATTTCATCGCTCTCGCTCAATCATGGAAATTTAAACATACTCTTAAAAAAAGTACAAAGTTAAGGGAATTATTGTGTTGTTTTCATTAATCTATGGTTCTATTATTCCAACAAAAATAAGAAAATTTGAATTGTTTTGCAAACAAAAAGTTTTATAAAGTATAACCACTTGTCATTCTTGTAATACAAGTTGTTTATTTAGAACTAATCACTTCTTTAATTAGTATAAGTACGTGGACACAATTATCTTCTATTTTATGACGGGATCTTTTTAATTTATACGTCGTTATTTTTTTTAGCAATAGCTATGCTATTACTGAAAGCATCCCGTCCGAAAGCGGTTCACAAACAGTGTTTGCTCATCTAGTCTAAATCAAAAATCTCCTTGGTCAAAAATTAAATTTAATTATGTCCAAGTACTTAACAGATAGGATTTAAATGGATTCCTCTAAATTATTTTAATATGTTAGATACTTCTATAATTGATTTACTCGAAGAACAACTGACTTTTCCTTTACCAGGTAAAGCCTCGCAATATAAATTAGCCACTAAAACTAGACTACCTTTTATTAAGAAAAAAACGCCATTGAATGTTCGGTTAGCTTGCGTCCTGTGTTTAATTTATCCTAAAAACGGGAAACTGTATTTACCGCTTATCGAACGAGTCGTTGCAAAGAAGGACAAACATAGTGGGCAGATGAGTTTTCCTGGAGGAAAGTTGGAGCTGACTGATAAGACCAAACAAGATGGCGCATTGAGAGAGGCGAAGGAGGAAATTGGGATTAATCGTGAAGATGTTAAAATAATAGGAGCGTTAACTCCACTCTATATTCCTGCAAGTAATTTTCAAGTTTTTCCATTTGTAGGTTACTTAGATTACGAACCTACATTTATTCCACAGGAAACGGAGGTTGCAGAAGTGGTTGAAGTTTCTTTAGATCAGCTAATTGCTCCTCAGACCTTAAAGTATAAGTCTATGAAATACACAGAATCACTTACTGTAAAAGATGTCCCCTATTTTGATGTCAATGAGAAAACTGTTTGGGGTGCAACTGGGATGATGCTAAGCGAATTTGTAGAAGTCATTAATCAAATAAAAAGTTCTACAATAAAGAATACATAAAATAATAAAAGCATCATACCTTCCCACCGCGAGATCTTCTTAGAAATACACATAAAGGCAAAAACGATGGTTAGTGCGACCATGAAGGGTAGACCAAAAGAAAGCATATCATCTGTAATGACCAAATTGCCTACTAAAGCAGGGATACCTATGACGGCATAAGTATTGAATATATTGGAGCCCAAAATATTTCCGACCGCCATATCCGTCTTTCCTTTTCTAATCGCTGCTAAACTAACAAAAACTTCGGGCAAGGATGTCCCTAAGGCCACTAAACTTAAAGCGATTTTGCCAGAACTTACACCTAATAATTCAGATAAGTTGATAATACTGTTGATGGTGTATTCTGCTCCAAATTTTATTACTATACCTGCTACTAATAATGTAGCATAACTTTTCCAACTAATTTTAGTCTTTTCTGTCTCTTCTCCATCATCATTACTCAAAGAATAAACAAGGAAAATGACTAGTGCTACCAGTAACAAGATCGCTTCGAAATAAGACACATGTTGATCGTGAACGACAAACCACATTAAGAAGGCAGAGACTACCAGAATGGGAATGTCCACATTCATGATGTGTTCATTGACTTTCACTTGCTTACCAACTACGCCTACTAAACCTAGAACCAAGGCAATATTAGCGATGTTTGAGCCTGCCACGTTTCCTATCACAATCTTAGAATCGCCCATCAAAACTGCCTCTATGGAAGAGGCTAATTCTGGTAAGGAAGTACCAAATGCTACAATCGTTACACCAATTATAAATGGAGGAATACCTAGCGATAAACCTATGTTTTCTGCGGCCTCTACAAAAAAATCTGATGCCTTAAGTAAAGCAAATAGACTAACTGCAAAGATGGCTAGGTTGATTAATATTTGTTCCATAAATTATTTCTTCTCCGGAATATTCGTTCTACATGAGTTAGCAAATAACCTAAACTTACTGGTTATCATCAAATAAAATCTGCCAACGTTCCTAAAATGTTGATAAATAAGTGAATGTCTGAGTTAATCCCTGGATTTAGAGCGCAAAAATACATTTTTTAAACCCAAAAAATAATATTCGTTTTTGATAACTTTTGTTCTTGATTTAATTTTGAGTAGTCTAACTAAAGGAAAAGTAAAAAACTGGGATTAAAATTAGCTGTTTTATTCCTTGTTTCAAGAAATTATCGCATTTATGATGTACTTAATTCTAAAAAGTTATGTTGAGACGGCCTATTAACAAAAAGGTCTCGGAATTATTTTTTTTATTTAAAATTTTTAAATACTAATTATTTTTAAGCTTGAGATTTAAATAAATCTAGGCTCGAACCTTGCAATAGGTTGATTATCAGTGATAAATGAAAAAGATCGGAGGCCCTTTTTTTTCTAGATATTAAAATAGACAACTTTATTTATGGAGCATAAACTTTGTGCCTGACTTTTATGGCAAAATTTCTGTATATTGAATAATCTGTACAGATTTGCTTTTATTCTCTATATTTTCAATATATTTGTACAAATCCGTGATATACCTTTGTATCATACAGACTACACACAAAATACACTGCCTCATAATGAGGTAAATATTTATTAAAAAATACATACTGTGAGAATGTTATATTCTTACCATTTATTCATTCAATATTAATTACATAGCATGGGATTAGTTATTTCGTTACTAAACCACAAGGGAGGTGTGGGCAAAACTACAAGTGCCATTAACATTGGTGCAGGATTAGTTGAATTAGGCAAAAGAGTTTTGTTAATTGATTTAGATCCTCAGGCGAATCTTTCCCTTTCATTAGGAATTCCTAGACAAAAGTCTACCATTTACGAAGCTTTGAGAGGAGAGTCTGAATTAGTGCCTTATACTGTAAAAGATGGGTTAGATGTAGTTACTTCAACACTTGATCTTTCTGGTGCCGAAATGGAATTAATTAATGAGGCAGGCAGAGAATATATCTTAAGGGAATTATTAGAAGTAGTTGAAGAGGATTATGATTATGTAATTATTGACTGTCCACCATCTTTAGGGTTATTGACCTTAAATGCTTTGACAAGTAGTACTTACGTATATATTCCACTACAAACAGAATTTTTAGCTTTACAGGGACTAACAAAAATCAAACAAATTATTGATAAAGTACGATTCCGTTTGAATAAGAAATTATCAATCGGAGGTGTAATCGCTACAATGTACGATCACAGAAAAGTCTTAAATAGAGATGTTGTTGAGACCATTAAAAAATTCTTTGGGAAGAGAGTATTTGAAACTTACATTAGAGATAATGTAGCATTAGCCGAGGCGCCTGCTCAACGAAAAGATATTTTTGATTACAACAGAAAAAGTTCTGGAGCAAAAGATTATTTAGCACTTAGTAAAGAAATTATAGAAAGAACTGCACAAGTAGAAGTTTAAATTTAGGAATGACGAAAAAAATGAGTCATTTTAAAAGATTAACAAACATTGTTTGTGATTTGTAAAATGACTAGGGTAGCTTTATTAATTGATTAGAACTCGTATAAGATGATTCAAATTAAACTAAGCTATTTTTCGTCAATACTAAAAGGAAATGGAGGTAGTTTCACCTATCTCGAACAGAGGAAACATTTTTAAAACATATCAACTAACACTTGTGAGTAAGAAAAAATTTAAAGCAGGACTAGAAAGCCTCTTTGGAGACACGGGAGGAGATGACCTTTTACCAGGTATACGTCCCCTATTGGTTGAAGAAGAAGAAGCTAAAAGTAATCGAAATACTGCTCGGACAAATCGTCCTAGAAGACGATCTTCTAAGAATTTTACTTCGGACCTAGAAGGGTTATTTCATAGTGCCTTAGATAAACAATACAGCGAGAAAGTTGAAAAAACTTTGACTGCTGGTCGGGATACCAGAGTTAAAAAGCGTAGTGATCGACCAGTAATTGGTATTGATGCCTTGATTCGTCGGACAAGTAATGAAAAAAGAGAAGAGGTAGGGGTAAGTAATCCTTTAAAAAAGCGAGTTACTTTTACTTTAGAAAAACAAAAGATTGAACAACTAAAGAGTATTGCTAAATCTAAAAAAGCATATTTAAAAGATATTGTCGATGACATTATATCGAATTATTTGAACGAGCAGACTAAACGCCCTCCAAGTGCGAATTAATAACGAATTGTGAATATCGAGTTGTGTACGTTTTAAATGCAACTCGCCATTCACAGTTCGCAACTTTCCTGCATGCAACGCCTACACGAATTTCGCCTTTTTTATAACCATACTATTCATCCTGAGCTTCTACGGATGGAACGCAAGCGGAAGCGTTTATTATTACTTCTTTTTGTTTCTATTTTATTTTTAATTGGGGTTACGATACTTGATATCTATGTAGATATTCTAGTCGTTACATTATTTTTTCTAGTTTTTATAGCCTTCTATATTGCCTTTATTCTATACAGAATTCGCCAATTTGTTATTACTTTTAAGCCTAATATCGTTAACTTGATTCTGGACTTTATTGATGATGAAGTCAATTATGGCACTTTGTCTTACGCGGCCAAGAAAAAAATACCAAAAGATACTTTCTTATCAAGTTGTATTTTTGCTACAGAAGCCCCTTTTTATAAGGGAGAAGACTTTATTAGAGGAAGTTATCGAGAAATGACTTTTGAGCTGTGCGAGTTGAATGTAAGAGAATATTCTAAAGTAAGAAACCGAACGAACTATATATTTAAAGGGGTGTTTTTTCAAGGTAACTTTAACTCTAAAGCGCATTCTGGAAAAGGTAAAATTATTATTCTACCTCAGGAATTTAGTCAATACCAATCTAGGACGATTAAGCAGTTTAACAGAATTGGAGGTAGAAATGCAGACGATATCGTCACAAGAAAATTTAGAGAGGCATTTATTGTCATGGCGAACAAGAGTGCCAATGTCAACAATATCTTGTCTTATGATATGCAAAACGCAATTTTAAACTACAGAGCGCAAACAGAAAAGGAAATTTATGTATCATTTATAGGCAGTAAAATGTTTATTGCCGTTACAGAACCTAAAGATTTATTAGAGCCGAATGTTTTTCAATCAAATGTAAGCTTTGAATTAGTCCGAGAATTTTTTGAAGATTTACAATTATTATTAAGCGTTTTAGAAGATTTAGACGTTAACATAGACTAAATAGAAATGAGTAGCTAAATAAATGATAAAATAATGCTAAAATTTGGTGTACACTTTCCCATTTACTCATTTTATCATATCTTCATTTACTCATTTTATAAAATACCCATAGCATATTCCCATCATGAAAAAAATATTTCTTACTTCCCTCTTAGGCATTAGCGTTTTTTTAATGGCTTTTGTACCTGCCGATTTTGCAAAAAAAGTAAAACTGTCTGTTGAACTAAGAGATTGTACTACCACAGATTCTCTTTTTTTATATCAATTTGAAGGTTTTGGATTTAGTAAAGTACATACAGCTACTAAAAAAGGAGGGCTTTTCGAATTCAAATTGCCTCAATCAGATGCTCAGTTTTATTACTTAGGTAAAGAGTTATCTAAATTGAAACCAATTGTTCTAGGGACAGAGCCTGATATAAAAGTTAAGGGGACTTGTGATGATTTATCAAAGGCTATCATAGGCTCAAAAATGAATAAGGACTATGATGCGTTGAAAGAGAAGATTGGACAGTTGAAGATGGAGACTGCTAAAAAAATGCAGGAACTACAAAACGCAAAATCTGATGAAGGCGCTAAAAGGATGGCTATATTTGAATTGAGCGAGATTGATGATAAACGAATGGACTTATTGAATGAATACAAGACAAAAAATCCATTGTTTGCCGAAGTTGTTGCTGTTAATACCTACTTGTCGTTTCAGAATAATGGAGGCGATTATTATAGTGAGATTGATTATTTTGCCAATGAGTTCTTTCAATTTGTTGACTTTGAAAACCCTTACTTGAGTAATAATCCTTGGGTTTATGAAGCATTTAAAGAATATGCCAATACCTTGAGTAGCGTTAGTATGGAAAAGGAATTGCACCAATCTTATATTGATGATGCCTTAGGCAAGATTGCTCGTAACTCTCATACTTATCAGCTTGCTTTGTCGGGAGTTGTCTCTGCTTTGGATGAGCGAAGACATAAAAACTATGTACTCTATGGGAGAAGACTTTTGAAAAAATATGAAAAAGATAATGCGACTATTATCGCTCCCCTAAAGCAAAGAATCAATGGAGTAGGTGGATTTGAATCTGGTGCAGTGGCTCCTGATTTTGTGCAAAAAACGCCTGATGGCGAAGACTTGAAATTGAGTGACCTTAGAGGAAAAGTCGTGCTAGTAGATTTTTGGGCTAGTTGGTGTGGACCTTGCCGAAGAGAAAACCCTCATGTGAAAAAATTGTATGAAAAATATAGTCATAGAGGATTTGAAGTTTTAGGTGTTAGTTTAGATAGAACTGAGGCATCTTGGAAAAGAGCGATTGAAAAAGATGGATTAGAGTGGTATCACGTTAGTGATTTGAAAGGATGGAAAAACGAAGTAGCTAAAATGTATTCTGTCAGTTCTATTCCACATACCATATTATTAGACAAAGAAGGACGTATTATTGCTCGTAAATTAAGATCTGCTCAATTAGAAGAAGTGCTAGAACAGATTTTCGGTGATTAAGTCTGATTTATAGCTTTCGCGTAGCTTTAAAGCCACGTTGTACCTTATTTTTGCAAAATGTTCCTATTTTGCAAAAATTAGTGTCCTTCGTGGCTTTTTTTATACCTGAAAATTTTAGCTGATAGGGTTAGATTTACTATGAAAATTATTCTACCATCTAGGTATTTAAGTCCATTTAAGTCGTGTACTATATGAACTTAAATATCTACATGGTAAAAAATAAGTCTAATTAGTTAAATCACTTTGAGCAAAAAATCATTTTTAATATGAAAAATACTATCGTACTATTTCTATTAGTTTGTTTCTTCATAAATAGAGGGCAAAGTCAAGAAATTGCAACGCTTTCTAAAGAACAAGCAGCTATTGGAGCGATTAAAACTTTATTTGATGGCATGAGAGCAGGAGATTCTACTGTCCTTCGCTCTGTTTTACATCCAGATGCACATTTGCAATCTTCCTTTACCAATAAAGAAGGAATTCCTGTTTTAAGAGGCGGAAGTGTAGATCGTTGGGTGGCATCCGTAGGGACGCCACATGAAGAGATTTATGATGAAAAAATTTGGTCTTATAAAGTAAGAATAGACGATAATCTAGCATCTGTCTGGACAGAATATACTTTCTACTTAGGCGAAAAATTAAGCCATTGCGGAGTGAATGCTTTTCATTTAGCCAATACGGCTGATGGCTGGAAAGTTTCGCATATCACTGATACTAGAAGAAAAGAAAACTGTATAACTGAAATGCCTGATTTGCAAGGTGATCTCAATGACTTCATGAATAGCTGGCACAAAGCAGCTGCTACGGCAGATGAAGATATATTTTTTGGAAGTATGGCAAAGGGCGGTATTTACATCGGCACAGACGCAACTGAAAGATGGGAGAGAGACGAGATGAAAGAATGGTCCAAAAAATACTTTGATCAAGATAGCGCATGGGATTTTGCAACAATAGACCGTACTTTTTACTTATCTGATGATGAAGAAACGGCTTGGTTTGAAGAATCATTGGATACTTGGATGGGCGTGTGTCGAGGATCGGGAGTGTTAGAGTTAACAGCGGATGGTTGGAAAATTAGGCATTATCATCTAGCAGTAGCAGTACCGAATGATAATGTAGATGAATATTTAAAAATAGCGACACCTTCTAGTAAGATTAAAAAACAGTAAAAGCTTATCAATAATTAAATTTAACCAAATTCTTAGTACCATACGAATGAGTAAAACTATTCAAATACACGATTTATCTTTTGTTCCATATATTAAAAAAGAAACTATTCTAGAGCGAGTGACGGAAATTGGAGTGGCTTTAAAGGAAGAGTTTGGAGACAAAAAACCCGTTTTTTTAGCAATCTTAAATGGTTCATTTGTCTTTATGTCGGATTTAGCTAGAGCTTGTGATTTTGACCATGAAGTATCTTTTATTAAACTGACCTCTTATGAAGGCACTACTTCTACAGGAAAAGTAACGACTCAAATTGGACTTCAAGAAGATTTAACTGGTAGAGATGTCATCATCGTTGAAGACATTGTTGATACAGGAACAACGATTTATACTTTTCTACCAACCTTAAAAGAGTCCAATCCAAGGTCTATTTCTGTAGTTACTTTATTATCAAAACCTACTGCTTTGAAATATCCTTTAAAAATGGATCATATTGGTTTTGAAATTCCAAATAAGTTTGTGGTGGGCTATGGATTAGATTATAATGGTTTAGGTAGAAATCTAGATAGTATCTATCAATTGAAACAGTAAAAATTAATTTTCAAAAAAAATTGAATCTTTTGAAAACAACCCCTATCTTTGAATTGTTCTACTTTTTAGATGCCTTATTTTAGAGTCATTTTTAAAAACTAAGCAATGTTAACTTTATTAAAAAGAAAAAAATCACTCAGAGATATTAAGGCTCCGATAGCTGCGGAGATGAAAATTTTTGATGGATACTTTAAAAAGTCCATTGCTAGTCGTATTCCTTTATTAGATAAAATCACTTATTACATAGCTAGCCGAAAGGGCAAGCAAATGCGACCGATGTTTGTACTCTATAGTGCCAAATTACTTGGAGCAGTAAATGAGTCTACTTATATAGCTGCTACTTGTGTAGAGTTGGGGCATACGAGTACATTGGTACATGATGATGTAATTGATGATTCTAATGAACGAAGAGGATTTTTCTCTATTAAAGCACTTTGGAAGAATAGGATTGCAGTATTGGTGGGAGACTATTTAGTGTCTCGGTGTTTCTTAATGGCGATTAGAAACAAGGAATATCAACTATTGGATTTCATGGCAACTGCTACTGAGCAGATCATGGAAGGAGAGTTACTCCAAATGGAAAAAGCTCGCCGATTAGATATAGACGAGGAAATCTACTATGATGTCATCAAAGGTAAAACTGCCTCGCTGATTGCCTCTGCCTGTGCCGCAGGAACTGCATCTGTCACGAGTGATGAAAAACGGATTGAGGATGCTCGACTTTTAGGCGAAAAAATTGGTATGGCGTTCCAAATAAAAGATGACCTTTTTGATTTTGGTACTGATGATGTAGGAAAACCTTTGGGTAATGATATCAAGGAAAAGAAAATGACTTTACCGCTTATTCATGCCTTGGAAAAAGCAGATCGAAGAACAAAAAAGCGCATTATAAAAATTATCAAAAAGAATAATAACCAACCTGAAAAAGTAGCAGAAGTCATTGATTTTGTAAAAAATAGCGGTGGCTTGGAATATGCTACAGAAGTTATGTACCGTTTCCGAAGTGAGGCTTTCGAAATATTAGATCGCTTTCCTGAATCAGAAGTTAGAACCTCTTTAAGAGATTTAATTACCTACGTTACGGAGCGAAAAAAATAAGCTCAACCTGCCATTGAATTTTTACAACCTTATTGATTCAATAATAGCACCTTTGGGTGAAATAATGTACTTTAGAGTGACCTTAACCAACGTTGCTTTATGTACAGAATAGATTTTTTAAATATCGTCAAGTTAGCATGGATGGATTACGATTCTTCTCGTGCAATTTCTACTGTAGAAGATATTAGTGCAAAGGTCTCCACGAATCATGTTTATAAAATATCCTTTGATGACGGACGCTTTATCATTGCTAAGCTTTCTTACTTCGGTCGCCACGAACATTTTGTAGAGGATCACACCATTATTAATTCGCTTTCTAATAATCTACCTTATCCTTACGAGAATTTCCTATCTAGATCTTTGATGAAAGGTAATCAACTATACGTTTATCGGTATACTGATAACTTGATAGATGCTTGGGTTGTTTTTTATCGACCGATTAAAATCAAGAAACGATTACCTAAGCGATTAAATGAATCTCAAATTGCTACATTGGGCCGACAGATGGCACATTTTCACAAAGGATGTCATTTGATTAGAAACACTTTACCACCTTCTTCTAAGACTTTAAATACAGATATTGAGCACTTACTAGAAATTGTCAATTCTGATTTTGGAGCTTATGAACACCGTTCAAAAGAGGGAGTCATTCAAGAACAAACTGAATTGCTTTTTGAAAATTTGGATAAATTTAAATTTCATAACTTACCAAAGATTCCTGTTTTCGTAGATTGGAATATTGGTAATTTCTCTGTTAGTTCGAGTCTGAAATTATTTTCTCGGTGGGATTATGATTGGTTTAGAATGAGTTCAAGAATACTAGATTTTTACTTCTTGAGTCGAGTTGTATCTGATGTGGGCGATAGAACGGTTTTTACTTATAATATTGGCCCGTTGATGGAAGATAGATTTATTCTATTTTTAAAAAACTATCACGAAGTATTTCCTTTGACTGCAACTGAAATACACTTATTGAAAGAAGTCTATCGCTTTTTTATTCTGAACTATGTGATAAAAGATGGACGTTATTTCTTCCACGAAATCTATGCCTCCAAACTCCAAAATGAGGCTTATCAAAGATATTTCCCATCAATAGAAAAAGAATTTGATGCGGATAAACTCTTGAAGGCACTTAATTTATAAATTTAGTTGACCAAAATATTATGCAGAAAACAGCCTTTCGTTCTTTACTAAATGACTATAAAGTCATCTTCCTAGATTCTTATGGAGTGGTTAAAAACCATCGAGGTTTAATTAGTGGTGTACCAGAGGTTATCGAAGAAATAAGAAGATCAGGAAAACCATTAAGAATTTTGACCAATGATGCCTCAAGGAGTGCAGAACGACAAGTCGAAAAGTTTGAGCGACAGGGTTTAGCTGGGCTTAAAAAAGAAGAGATCATTACTTCTGGTATGATGGCAAAGATGTTTTTAAAGAATAAAATAACGAGTGGTAAAATCGCTTATTTAGGTACGACGCAAGCTGCAGCCTATATCATTGAGGCGAATTTAGACCCTATTCCTGTGGGGCAAGTTAATGAAAAAAATATTGATGAAATTACAGCAATGGTCTTTTTGGATGACGAAGGATTTGATTGGAATTTTGATATAAATGCCACGGTTAATTTGCTAAGAAAAAGAAATATTCCTGCTATTGTCGCCAATTCTGATAAAATTTATCCCGTTGCCAACAATGATGTGTCTATTGCAACAGGTGGTATTGCCCAATTGGTAGAAAGTATTTTAGGTCGAGAATTTATTCATTTTGGTAAACCTGACTCCCAGATGTTTATGTATGCTTTTGAGCAACTACAGAAGGTTGGAAAATTTAAGCGTAAAGATATTTTAATGGTTGGAGACACACTTCACACCGATATTCTAGGCGGTAATAAATTTGGGATCAGCACCTTATTGGTTTTGTCTGGGAATACCCGAAAAGAAAATTATGAAACGTTGATTCAAGCCTCTGGAGTTATTCCCGATTTTGTTGCGGATTCATTGGTTAACTAATTCTAAATGAAAACTGATAGCAGTACCCTCTTCTCTATTCTCTGTTCTGAAAATCTAAAACGGATAAGTATCCATCATCAAAATAATAGCCACACCAGCCGCTGCACCAGAAATAAATAAATTCCACTCTCGCTGTTTGACTTTAAAAATATTTAAGACTAAAAAAGTGATTGCTAGGATGATTCCGACGATCATTAATTGCCCTAGTTCTACACCAATGTTAAATGCTAATAGTTGAGAAATCAGGGTATCTTCTTCGCCAGGCATGATAGTCGAACGAAGAAAATTGGAAAAGCCCATGCCGTGAATGGTGCCAAAAAACAAAGCAAAAAAATAATTGATCGTTATTTTTTTACTAAAAATGGAGGCACTTTTTTCTGATTCTTCTTTATTCCAAACATTAAAAAGGCTCGTAATTAATATAGTGACAGGAATTAAAAACTCAACGATTTTTGTTGGAAAAGAAATAATATTTAGAGCTGCTAAAGCTAGTGTAATAGAGTGCCCTATCGTAAAAGCAGTGACTAAAATCAGAATCTTTCGCCATTCGGTTAACTTATAAATAGCACATAAAGCGACTAAAAAAAGGATATGGTCATAAGCTTTAATATCAGAAATATGCTCAAAACCTAATGTTAAAAAAGTTGTAAAAATTGACTCCATCAAAACATATCGTTATTTTTATAAAATATTGCTCTTGCAAATAATAGGGGATTCCCTTAATTTGTTAGTCTATGAGAAAGCGAAACAAAGTTAATAAATAATGATTTCCCTCCTAGTAAAGGCATTATTTTGTCTCCTAAATTCGTTTTAACTTTAAACATAGGATATTTTGCCGACTGATTTCGACTTTTCGAGGTTATAATTACCCATGAAAAATTTTATTTCCATCGTATCACTTTGCCTGCTTGTTTGCAGTTGTAATCGACTTACCGAGCGATTAGATGGCTTTGCTGTACATGGAATTGATGTCTCTCATCATCAAGTAGAAATTGATTGGGATACGGTGGCAACTCAAAAAATTGATTTTGCTTTTATAAAAGCGACGGAAGGAAGAGAATTTCAAGATAATTGCTTTTCGCAAAATTGGCAAGAGTTAAAGCGAGTTAATATCAAACGAGGTGCTTACCACTTTTTTCACCCTACCTTATCGGCGGAAGAACAAGCTGCTAATTTTATTAGAACGGTTGATATGTATTTTGGTGATTTGCCTCCTGTTTTAGATTTTGAAGTTACAAATAAGGTTGCCAAAAAAGAGATCATTCAAAAGATTCAAACGTGGTTAGATATTGTAGAAAGGCACTATAAAATTAGACCGATTATCTACACAAATCAAAAATTGTACTTTAAATATATCCGAAGTAATTTTAGTGACTATCCTATTTGGATGGCTCGTTATAATGTACTAGAGCCTGTCATGCTTGCTGAAAATGATTGGAAGTTTTGGCAATATGGAAATAAGGGATCAGTACGAGGTATTGAGGGCAATGTGGATTTGAATGTTTTTAACGGTTCTCTATTAGAGTTAGAAGATATGGGGCTTTCTCCTGAAACGGCTATTAGTCATATCATGGTCGGTAATTAGAAATAGATGATTAGGAAGGAACACCTACCGTCAAAATACCTTCAACAAAAGCATCATAGTCTTTATAATCGGCAAAGACCAACTCCGTTCCTTTCTCATACAAAAAATCAAGATCCCCTTTTCTACGAATACCAATCAATGGTAAGTTCATTTCTTTAGTAGTTGTTACATCCCATATTGCATCACCTACATAGACAATCCTGTCAAATTTTCCGTGAATAGCAGTTGCTTTATTAATCGTTTCATTGGTAATATCAGCTCTCGTTTCGTGCCCGTCTGCTCCAGTAATAATTAATTTTTCACTAGGAATATCTACAAAATTCATTTTTACAATAGCAGGTGCTTTCCAGCCTCCCGTTGCTACTCCAACCACAAATCTATCATCTGCTAATAATTTTTCGATAGCTTGTTTAGCGTAAGGAACAATATGGAAGACTTCAGGAGTTTGTACTCTATTTTGTGTAATTCTTTCTACAAATTTTTGTCGAAAACTTTCTTCCTCTTCCTCACTAGCAATTCTATTAAAGTGTTCTTGGATAACGGTTTTAAAAATCGTGGTATCGGAAACATGTGGATATTTTTTCCAATCAATCGTCGGAAAAGGTAAGCCATAGACGGCTTGATAGGTATCCGCAAAACTTCGGCTATCTTTCTTTTCGGAATAAACTAAAGTCCCGTCAACATCAAAAATCACTAAAATCATATCTTTTTTGGTATTTTTTAAAAAGTTCTTAACACTTTTTTACATCAATTTTGCGTCCTAAAGGTAATCATTCAACTAATCACAAAAATTAAAAACATGAGATTTTTATTAATACTAGCAATTGGACTGTTTTTGCAAACTTCGACTTTTGCGCAAATTGACTCAAAGGAGATCCAAGAGGAAATGGAAAAAGCGACTAAAGAGTTGCAAGAACAACTGAAAAACTTCAATTTCGAAGACTTTCAAATAGATACTTTATTACTAAAAGACTTTAAGTTTCCAGAAGGAATGGGTTTGGAAAATTTTGTCATGCCTAATGATATTGACATGAACGAAATGTTGAAAATGATGGAACGTCAAATGCAGCAAGTCGATATGGAAGGTATGCTAAAAATGATGGAAGAAAATTTTAGTAAAATGGATTTTTCTGAAATGGAAAAAATGATGGAGCCGTTTATGAAAGGTGAAATGTTTATTATTCCTTCACCAGAGAACAAAGAGGAGGGCGAAAAAGAGGCCCAGCCTAAGAAAAAAGGAAAGAAAAAGAAGACTTATAAGATGTAATTTGTATTAATTGTAGACGTGTCAGATTTTTAAAATCTGACACGTCTTTACTCCTTCCATTAGTTTTTAGCAACTACTTTATAAGCAGCAATCAATTGCTTTAACTGACTTTCCAATTCATCAAATCGAGTATAAGCATCATCGCCAGGTTTTTGATCTGCTCCATCAATCATGTAGGACAAATAGCGAATTTGGTCTAACAACATTGGTTGATGATACCGCCCTTGTTCTGTCTTAAATTGTTCTTCCAACTGCGTTACTTTTTCTAATCGTTTTAGTTCCTTTGACGTTCTTTGGTCTATTGGTTTTGTAGATAATTTTTTATTTAATTTATCAATATTATTAGCTGTCTTTTTTGCTAAAGTATTGAGATCGCGAAGTTTGAGATTTAATTGTTCTTGCGCCACTAAATCATCTTTGGAAACACCCGTCTTCGCTACTTTCGGGTCTATTTTAATAGTAAAAGTCTCATGATAAGTTTGCCCATTCACTTTAAATCGAACGGTGTATTCACCTGGCGAAACCAAGTTACCACTTCGATTACTTCGCTTTACATCTTTATCCCAAACACCCGAATGACGCATATCCCATCTAAATTGGTGCAAACCCTTAGTCGTTTTTAATTGAGCAGTTTCCCCTCTTCCCGAAAACTCGGTGGACATATCTCGTTCTTTGTCAACGGCTTTTTTAGCCTTATCAATACTTCTGTAAGAACGAATGACTGTCCCTTCAGTATTCAAAATTTCTAAACTCACAACGCCCTGCACCTCTTCATTCAACAAGTAATTTATATTGACCGCATTGGATGGATAATAAGGGATACTACTTTTACCAGTTCCTCTATAACGTAAACGATAAGCATCTCTTGGCTGAAATAACTGAGTAGCGGACTCCGCCATTTTATCCATAGACTGATGTAATACAGACAAATCATCTAATATCCAAAAAGAGCGACCCATGGTAGAAATGACTAAATCTTTTTGGTGTACTTTCATATCTGTAATCGGGGTTACAGGAAAATTATTTTGGAAAGAATGCCAATTGGCACCGTCATCCAAGGAGATAAATAAGCCATATTCCGTTCCTGCATATAATAAGCCTTCTTTATCTGGATCTTCTCTAACCACCCTAACTGGCTGATCGGAAGGAATTCCTTTGGTAATCAATATCCAATCTTTACCATAATTTTCTGTTTTATAAATGTAAGGCGTCCAATCACCCAACTGATAGCGCAAAGAAGTGAAATAGGCTTTTCCTGCCTGATGGCTAGAAGGTTCTACACAATCAATTCGCCCACCTGTCGGTAAGTCCTTTGGTGTTACGTTTTTCCAACCATCTTTACCACCATCCATTGTCAAATAAACAGGTCCATCGTTTGCACCTGTCCAAATAACTCCTTCTTTCAGCTTTGATTCTCTGATGGAATAAATTGTACTATAAAACTCTTCTCCTGTAACATCTCTAGTGATTGGACTACCAGAAATCATCTGTTTGTCTGCCTCAAAAGCTGTTAGGTCAGGAGAAATCGTTTCCCAAGTTTCTCCATCATTAAGTGTCTTATGTACGTATTGTGATGTGTGATAAACTACATTTGGATTATGTGGAGAGACATGAATTGGGGAGACTCTTTGAAAACGGAATTTCAGGTCTTTAGGATTATGCCCATACATGTTTCCTGCACCAACATAATAACGTTTTTCTTGTCCTGTTTTTTTATTATAAACTCCAAAACGTCCTTTACAATTGGCATAGACAATATCTGGATTTCCAGGCTTTGGTACGGCAGGCCCTGTTTCGCAACCACCTACATTTAAAATCAAATTTTCTGATCCTGCCTGAATCGTATAAGGTGGCAAACTTGGTAAAGCAATGGTTGTATAATTATCCTGTTGCCCAGCATAAACCCAATAAGGCACTTGGTCATCTACTTCTATTTGATACAATTCAGAAGTGGCTTGATTGAATTGGGTAGACCAACTTTTTCCACCATTCAAAGTGATATTTGCGCCACCATCGTTGGCTTGCACAAAATTCAAAGAATCATTTGGATTAATCCAAATATCATGATTATCTCCATGCGGAGTACTCATTCTTTTCCAAGTCTTTCCTGCATCAGTGGATTTGAAAAACCTTGTAGCTGAGGCATAAATTACATTGGCATTTTGCGGATCTGCTTTGATATTACAATAGTAAAAAGGGCGATCTAATAATTGCCTTTTAGTACTGACTAACTCGAATGTTGCGCCATAATCATCTGATCTATAAAATCCTCCTCGTCCGTCTGGATGATCTTCTTCTGGCGCCTCTACTAGTGCATATACTCTATTCGGAGCAGCAGGAGAAACGGTTAAATCTATTTTTCCGATTAATCCTTTGGGCAAACCATTTCCTAACTTAGTCCAATTATCTCCCCCGTCAGTGGATTTGTAAATACCACCTTCTTTCATACCACCACTAATAATGGTCCAAGGTTTCCGCTTGGCTTTCCACGCTGCGGCATAAATGATATTAGGGTTGTCAGGTGCGAATTCTATATCTACAATACCAATTTCATCATTGATATATAAGACTTGTTCCCAAGTTATTCCACCATCCTTTGTTCGATAAACCCCTCTTTCTTTATTGGCATTAAATGCTTGACCAATGGCGGCTACAAAAACTGTATTGGAATTAGTTGGATGAATTTCAACTGCCCCAATTTGACCTGTTTCTTTTAAACCAATATGCGTCCAACTTTTACCTGCATTCGTAGACTTATAGACTCCTTTGCCAGCAATCACATTACTTCTTAAACCATCTGACCCTGTACCCACATAAATGGTTTTTGGATCATTTTGGTCTACTGTAATTGCCCCGATAGAAGGGGTCGCAAAATAGCCATCAGAAATATTTTTCCAATTGATTCCATGATCTTCTGTTTTCCAAACACCTCCACCTGT
>CALDTJ010000265.1 GCA_937924145.1 uncultured Saprospiraceae bacterium | reverse complement strand
TGCTGCTCAAATTGATTGGGTTCGTGCTGGTTCTGCTTTGAATAAAATTAGAGAGGAAATGGGTGCGGCTTAGGTTGTAGCTTTTTCTTTTTAGAATATAAAAGCCCTCGACGGATTGTTCTGTCGGGGGCTTTTTGTATTGATAATGCAAAGAGTAAAACATTATTATTTAAATTCAAAACAATTTGTTTTTGTTTTAAAATAATTTGTTTAAAATTGCATCTATATTTTCGTACCAAGGAAGGTTGTTACTCAGAGAATTAAAATTAACTTTATTTTGGCTATAATTTTTATTTTTTGCCGATAATTTGATATTTTGGCTCAAAAAAATAATTATCAATAGGAAATTAAAAATAGAACAACTTTTAAAGAGCTTTAAACAGCAAGAAGTATTTACTACTCATGGTGTAAGGGATTTCTATTCAAAAGAGGAAGAAAATATTCCCCAAAATACAGTCAATTGGCGAATATATCAATTGTTACAATTAGGAATAATCAGTAGAGTTGGGAGGGGTAAATATCAAATTGGTACTTCATATAATTTTAAACCTCAACTTGATAATAACATTCTTTCTATTAGTAATCAGATTAAAAATAAATTTCCATTTTCTGATTATTGTATTTGGAAAACAGATGTAATCAAGGAAATGGTGGTTCATCAATCTTTTACAAATTTTACTATTGTTGAAGTGGAACGAGATAGTATAAATGCTGCTTTTCAATTTTTGAAAGAGGAATATAAATATGTCTATTTAAAACCAAAAAAGGACATGGTCGAAAATTACCTTTTGGATATGCCTAATCCAATTATCATTCAACATTTAATTTCAGAGGCGCCAATTCAGAAAATTAATAAGATACCTACAATTACAATAGAAAAATTATTAGTTGATTTAGTTTTTGGAAAAGACCTTTTCTATTTTTATCAAGGCTATGAATTGATTCATATTTTTCAAAGGGCATTCGATAAATATACTATTAATGAAAGTAAGCTTTTTAGGTATGCGAGTAGGCGAGGAAAAAAGAAAGAAATTTTAAAAATAATAAAAACTATAAATCGGCAATAAATTAATCATATTGCCAAATATTAGAAAAAATGATTTCTGGTGAGTCTTTAAATTTAGATTGGATAAATCAAGCCTCAAAACAAAATCGGAAGGCTGACCCTGCACTAGTGGAGAAAGTCATTCGTGCCTTATTGTTACTAGAAGGACTTGTTGAAGAAAGGCTTGATTTTATTTTTAAAGGGGGAACTTCATTAATGTTATTACTAGGTTCTACGAAAAGATTGTCCATTGATATTGATATAATCATTCCTGAAATGGATGATTTATTAGAAGAAAAATTGAAAAACTTAGTAGAGCGAAAAGGTTTTACTGGCGTAGAAATTCATAAAAGAAAAAAGAAGTCTGCTATAAAAAAAGCGCATTATAAATTCTATTATAAACCTAGTTATAAGAGTGGTCGAGACGTAGATAATATCTTATTGGATATTTTATTTGAAGAAAACTTATATCAAAATGTAAAAGAGATTGCTATTGATTCTCTTTTTGTTAAGCAAAATGGAGCACCATTAAAAGTATTTATACCGTCATTTGAAGATATATTAGGAGATAAACTTACTGCATTTGCTCCCGAAACTACGGGAATTCCTTATGAGAAAGGAGGACAAAGCAAAGCAATGGAAATCATCAAGCAATTATATGATATTGGAAATATTTTTGATAATATAGTTGATATGCGAATTGTCCGTTCAACATTTGAAAAATTTGCAATAGCTGAATTAGCTTATCGTGGATTTGAACCAAATTCACAATTGGTTTTAGACGATATTTACGATACTGCATTAACTATTTCAACGCGTGGTAAATCAGGAAATGCCAATTTTGAATTATTACAACAAGGAATATCACAGATTAAAGCCTTCATCTTCTCAGAAAATTATCATTTGGAAAAAGCTATAATTCATGCTGCTAAAGCTGCATATCTAGCAAAATTGATTGAATATAAAAGGACAACTTTTGAACGATTCGATAATCCAATGCAAGCCAAAGACTGGATAATTGAGCAACCTTTTAATACTAGACTAAACAAACTTAAAAAATCTAATACGGAGGCTTTTTTTTACTGGTATAAGATTTATGAACTCGGTAAAATCGAAGAAAGAAATGGATAATGTAACCATCTTTAATAATCTACCTATAGGCTGGAAATGGGTTACTATTGATTCAATAGGTATTGTTGTAAGTGGTGGCACTCCTTCAACTAGACAATTCGAATATTGGAATGGAGATATTCCTTGGATAACCCCAGCAGATTTATCTAATTACGATAAAAAATTCATTGGCAAGGGGCGAAGAAATATTACTCAAATAGGCTTAGATAATTCCTCTGCTCATTTGCTACCAGAGAATTCTGTTATGTTTTCGTCTAGAGCTCCTATAGGGTACATAGCTATCACAGGTAATCCAATGGCTACAAATCAAGGATTTAAAAGTGTTCTACCCTCCGCCACTCGCCCCGACAAAAATAAAAAAGGCTAATATATAGGAAAGATTCAAAGGAATTTCCTACAATTAGCCTATGAAAATTATAGTTGAATCAAAGATATTGAGATTCTTTGACATAGGCGCAAGAATCGAAAAAATAAATTTAGCGAGGAAAAAATTTATGCTTCAGTTCATAATGGGCATTATTCTTTCCAAAAACGTTAATTTTTCAGCCGTTGGCGAACATTTTTCGCCAGATGTGGAGTTGGCCTCTCATATTCGGCGAATGGAACGCTTTTTTAAAGACTACCAACTGGATTATGTCCAAATTGCCGTTATGCTAATTGCTTTTCTCCCCCCTGGTCAGATTAACATTAGTATGGATAGAACCAATTGGCAATGGGCTGGTCAGGATATTAATTTTTTGACAATAACGGCTCATTGTAAAGGTGTAGGTATCCCACTATTCTTTGAATTATTAGACAAAAAAGGGAATAGCAATACCTCGGAACGAGAGCAATTATTCAAAAAAATGTTTCGCCTGATTCCTCCCAAACAAATAGGTATCTTTTGTGCTGACCGCGAATTTGTTGGTGAAAAATGGTATAAATTTCTTATCAAAAAGAAAGTACCATTCTATATTCGCATTAAGAGTAATTATCAGATTACCTTAAATGGAGTCATTTTTCAAGCTAAACACTTAGCAATTATCGGTAAAGACCGATTTTATGAAAATATCCGTATTCATGGTTTGAAACTGCATCTTGCTACCAAACGCATTGGCTTAAAAAAAGAAGAGGAAGAAAAATACTTACTCATCTTAACGAATGCTCAAGTTCATAAAGCACTTGAAATTTATCGATACCGATGGAGTATTGAGGTCTTTTTTCAAAGCATCAAGAATCGAGGCTTTAAATTGGAAAACACCAATTTGAAAGAATTATCAAAACTTAAAAAGCTTTTTGCTTTAGTTAGCCTTGCCTTCGGATTTTGTTTTGAGGCAGGTGTTTACAAGCATGAATACGAAAAACCAATGAAAAAAAGAAAAAGTAGTGGGTATAAACCCTACAGCTTTTTCAGATACGGGCTAAATGAAATTAGAAAAGCTCTTTTGCATTTTCATCTAAAAAAAGATTTAGTCATTCAAATTATTGATAGAATTTATCGAAAACTCGCCTCTAACCTCGAATTATGGAATTCTTTGAATTTCATATTACGATTATAATTTTTTGTCAGGGCGAGTGACATGTTGACAACATTATACTCCGATTTTAAGGTGTACTTTTTCCATTTTTTCAGAAAATCGTTTTATCAGTTCTACTTCTTAAAATTATAAATAGCAGTTTGTTGTGTGAACCACGAAGTGGTTAAACATGAATAGCCCCGAATTTACAATTCGGGGTGTGAAGATTACCCCTCCCCACAACCACGAAGTGGTTGAACTTGAGGGAGTTAAATTTTAATAAAAATATTTATGACTTTAGAAATAATGGCATTTGGCATCACCAAAGATATTGTAGGCAAAACAATTATCAATTTTGAAGTTCCAAGCGGAAGTTCAGTCAAAGAGTTGAAAGAGAAATTAGTGGAAAGTTATCCTCGAATGCAGGATTTGAAATCGCTATTGATAGCGGTCAATGAAGAGTATGGGGATGAGACTCACATATTATCCGAACAAGATGAAATTGCTTTGATTCCACCAGTGAGTGGTGGTTAAGTGGTTACTATTTTCTAGGTTCGAGCGTTTGCTCGGTTTTAAAAGTAGGTGACAAAATAGGTTTTACAGGGTGATAAGTAACCCTATAGTAGTATAATGCAACTAAAAAGGCTAAGACGCCTAAGCCGATATAAGATACCTTCCAGCCCCACATATTTCCGATGTGTTCATCTGGATCGATACCTTGAGATTTCCAAAATGCTTCTAAATGCTTGAACATTTTACAAAAATACGGAAATTTTAAAAATATCGAGGGGTGTGGACCTTCCTAACTTTGTAGTCAAAGTCATAACCAATCATTAATTCAAAAGAACCATTCGTACTATTACCAATATCTGTGAGTGTAAAATCATAAGCAGCACCGATTCTCATGCCATTATCTAGGAGGAAAGAAAACCAAATATCCGCAGAATCATTAGAGCTATTCCCACCAAAAGCCTTGATTTCGAAAGCAGAACGATAGGCTACACCGATCCAGAAAATTTCATTGAATAAAAGGGAAAAGTCTATATCGAATTCTGTAGGGGCGCCAATTTGAGAAATTGTTTGTTGATTTGCCGCAAAATCAGATAGTAAGCCAACATTTTTTATTAAAAAAGAAGGCTTGAATATTAAACTTTTGCCTGCTAATTCGATAGCAGCACCCGTCATAAAATAATAGTGTCGATAAAATTTATCGCTATTTCTAGAGCTATTCTCATCAATCTCTCGAATATAATCCCTCAAATCATTTTCAATAACATGGGGAATAGAAAAACCAGCATAGAAATTATCAGAGTAGTAATATAGTCCAACTCCAACGTTAGGTACTAAGCGAGCAGGTTTTGAATCTGCATAAATGGGATCTAAAGCTTGAGGGTCTTTGAAATTTAGTCTACTCCAATCCGCACGCCAATTGATCAACCCCATTTGCATTCCAAGAGATAATTCTCCAGTGGCAAAAGGGAAATGATAAGCATAAACAAAATTAGCGGTAGTAGAACTTCTGGCACCTATGCGGTCGTTGATTAGGGTACCACCAATAGAAACTCGCTTCCCAATTGGAGTTTGAAGCGTAAAAGTTTGAGTGGTTGGAGAGTACTTAAAAGAATCACCGCCAAAGGATTGATTCAAGCCCCACCACTGCTCTCTGTATAAGATATTCACAGACAAAAAGTCCTTACTCCCAGCATATGCAGGATTAAAGACCTGTGAATTGAACATATATTTAGTAAACATCGGATCTTGTTGAGCCAATAATTGGCTACCTATGATACCTCCGATGAATAATAAAATCAGTGTAATTTTTTTAGTCATCACCCGAAATAGTTTCTGTCTCAGCAACTAGTATTGTAATAATTTTGGATTGTTCTTTCTGTTTTTAGAATTTGTTGCTGACTGAGTTGGTAAAAGCGGGGGATTATAAACAGATAATCAATTAGTTATAATTTAATTAAAAAACATATTCAAAAAATATATAAATAATTGACTTTCATAATGTTTTACATTACATAATCAATTAATATTTATATCAAACTTTGTGCCTGCTTCTGTTAAAAGATTGGAAAAGAGGCGAATTGGAAGATTCTGTCATAAAAATTAAGGGTGCATTTCATTTTTTCACTTTTTTATTGAACCCATCCTTAATCCTTCCCTTAAAAAGGAAGGAATGGCGAAAAAATGAAATGCACCCTTAATTAATCTCCAGTTGCTAGTGGTTTGTTGCTGGCTAGAGAACAACTAGCCAGTATTTTTCTTGGCTTAAAGTGGAAAAAATACTAACTTAGCCACTGACTAAAATAGATTGGGTGCATTTTATTTTTTCACTTTTTTATTGAACCCATCCTTAATCCTTCCCTTAAAAAGGAAGGAATGGCGAAAAAATGAAATGCACCCAACAAATCGACAACTGATTCAGCATCAGTCGATTATTCTAAAGTACAGGTGATTTTAATTACCAACATAACAGCCAAACGACGATTTGTATCGTCCGTACTCAGATTTACTATATGAGAAATTGTCAATTTTGCGAGACAGAAATATTAGAAGATGCCCGATTTTGTCATCATTGTGGGGCAAAAATAAAAAAGCCAACGGATGAAGTAACCGCAAGATCTGTTAGCTATACCGCTAAATATCCTTTAAACTTCCGAGAAGTAAAGGGCTTATCGAGCGAAATCAAACAGTATTTTGTACAAGCACTAGACCTAAGAGTTAAGGAAACACAGAATCCTAAGCTAAAAAAAGATTACATCAATCGTTTGATGCAATCAGACTTTCAGCAGGTTTTTGATTTGCGCGCTCGCCAATTAGCAGAAGAGGCTTACACCATTCATAGCAAGCAATCCAATACGGTCATACAAGAGGTAGACAATTTATTGATTAAATCGTTTGATGGTTTATTAGACTATTTTATTGTCAAATACTGTCAAGATTTAAATGATGTAAATATCCCTGATGAAGCGTTAAAGTATGAGGGTAAAAGTAAGAATGATGAAGATTTAGATCTGCAAAAAATGGTGGTCGATTTCTTGGATTTACAAAGTGAAGAGTTGACGATATACACAGATTTCATCACGATGCCGCTACGAAAATTACAAAATGCTAGTCGAAACTTTCTATTTCCAGCAAAGGACGAAAAGGTTTTAATGATAGCAGATCAAACCGTTTTTGGCACTTGCCGAGAAGGTTTTGCTTTGACCGAAGATGCGCTTTATTGGAAATCTCATTTCAAGGAAGCACAAAAAGTATTTTATCATCAAATAGAATCTATCAAAAAGGAGCAAGATTGGTTATTAATCAACGGATTATTTTTTAATGTCAATGCGAGTGTGAATGGTAAGATCGTGTTTTTGTTGAATCGGTTGAAGGGGATGAGTT
>CALDTJ010000264.1 GCA_937924145.1 uncultured Saprospiraceae bacterium | reverse complement strand
TATGAGGGAGCAAAAGACAAACATCATTTATTAAAAAATTGTTGTCCTATTCCTTTACCAGTGCAGTAGTTTTTTTTAATTGGGCGACCATTTCCTATGGTCGCCCAATTTTTATTAGTCCTTAACAATTTTCAAATTAATCTGCAATTAAAGGCGCCTCCAACAACTGGAAAAACTGATCCAATCTAGGTGTAATCACAATTTCCGTCCGTCGATTAGCCGCCCTACCTTCAGGAGTTGTATTCATCTCTTTCGGTAAAAATTCAGAACGACCTGCCGCTGTCAATCGCTCAGGAGAAACAAAGTATTCTTGTTGTAAAACTCGAACTACAGAAGTCGCTCGTTTCACACTCAAATCCCAGTTGTCTGCCATACAATTGTTAGCCATTGGTACATCGTCTGTGTGTCCTTCCACCAAAATATTTAACTCTTCATGGTCATTCACCACCGTAGCAATTTTTCCTAACACCTCTTTAGCCTTATCCGTCAATTTAGAACTACCTGATTTGTATAATAATTTATCAGAAATAGAGACATAGACCACCCCACCTTTCACTTCTACCTGCACATCATCATCATTAATGTCTACCAAAGAACGCTTGATATTCATTACTAAGGCTAGATTCAACGAATCTTTTGATTGAATCTTAGTCGATAAATTTTCAATATAATCATACTGCTTAGAAATATTATCTAAGGATTTATTGATGCTTTCAGCACCCGTTTTACCAATAATGGATAAATCTTCCATTCGTTGTAATAGGTTCGTATTGGTTGTTTGTAAATTACCAATTTGCGATTCGTACTGAGATACTTGTCCATTTCTGGCTACCAACTGCGTTTTTAAAGTCGCAATTTCTTTTTGATGGTAAGCGTAAGTACCATAAACACCTGCAATTAGTAAAACTACTGCGGCTGCTATTACTCCTGTTATTTTATTCATTCTAGTTGATTTTATTAGAAAATTAGGGCAAAGTAGGTACTGCAAAAATGTGTCCTACTTTTTCCTTTTTCAGTACGAATATAATGGTATGAAAGGTTAGGATGTTGCCTTAAAGGTTGATTTGTGTAGTGAATTAGGAGATAATTAACAGTGAAGCAGGTTATTAAACACCTCCAAATGCCTGTTCCAATCCAGAATACCGCTTAGCCACCTTATTATTCCGAACAGCCATAGACAATGCTTTGGTAGTACCCACAATAATCACCAATTTTTTCCCTCTCGTCATCCCAGTATAAAGCATATTTCGAAACAGCATCATGTAATGCGTCGTGTGCGTCGGCATAATAATACAAGGACATTCACTCCCTTGATATTTGTGTACCGAAACGGCATACGCTAACATTAATTGGTCAATATCAGAAAAATCATAATTGACTATTTGTCCTTCAAAATCAACGTAAATTTCTTGCTCGATACGGTCAATTTTCTGAATGCGTCCGACATCTCCATTAAAAACTTCTTTATCGTAATTATTTCGCAACTGCATCACTTTATCGTGCAAATGGAAAGTTCTACCCATTTTTATGAGCGGGTCTTTAGAAGGATTGAGTTCTTTTTGTAATAATAAATTTAAGTTTCTAGTACCGATTATCCCTCTATTCATGGGGCTTAATACTTGAATATCATCAAAACTATTAAGTTGATATTTTTTGGGTAAACGGGTCTTGACCAAAGCGGCAATTAACTCCGTGATCTGTTGCGGATCTTCTTTTTCAATAAAGAAAAAATCAGCATTGGGTTCGGTTTTGATATTTGGAAATTGACCAGCATTGATACGATGGGCATTGGTGATAATTTTAGAATTGGCAGCTTGCCTAAAAATTTCGGTCAATCGAGTAACGGGAATCTTTTTTGCCGCCATTAAGTCTTGCAATACATTTCCTGCACCAACACTCGGCAATTGGTCTATATCACCAACTAAAATCAAACGAGCATGACTAGGCAAAGCTTTTAGTAAACTATACATCAAAACGGTATCAATCATACTTGCCTCATCGACGATTAATAAATCGCAATCCAATGGGTTCTCATGATTTTTGCGAAAGCCATTGATACCAAAATCAAACTCTAATAAAAGATGGATGGTAGAAGCCTCCATTTTGGTAATTTCGGAGAGTCGTTTTGCCGCCCGACCTGTTGGTGCAGCTAACAAAATCTTCTTCGTCAGCTTTTGAGTGATTAATAAAATAACTTGCGTAATCGTACTTTTCCCTGTTCCTGGACCGCCTGTAATTATCTGTATTTTTTCGGTCAAACTTTGGGCAACGGCTACTTTCTGATTCGCTGCCAATTGGAGTTTTAATTGTTCTTGTGCCCAAGCAATTGCTTTTTCTGGTTCAATAGTTCGCAATGGAGATTGCCCATTTTTTAAACGTTTCCATTCTTTCACAATCCCTCTTTCACAAACATGAAACAGTTTTAGCCAAATACACATAATCGGTTGATCCTCAAGCATCAATACTTCTATCACAATTCTGTCTTCTGCCAATATTTCCTCCAAACGAGCATCAATCAAATTAGACTCAACCGATAATAATTCTTGTGCTTTTTCTAAAAATTTATCAATTGGATAACAAGTATGCCCTTCATTAGATAACTCTGAAAGCACATACTCGACTCCCGAATCAATCCGAATGTCAGCCGTCATTTGGATGCCCATTTGTCGAGCCGTTTGATCCGCTGTTTTAAAGCCAATGCCCCAAATATCTCTTGCTAATTGATAAGGATTGTTTTGGACAGTTTCGATACTTTTGTCCCCATAAGTTTTGAAGACCTTTTTGGCATAAGTTGGGCTTACGCCAAAACTCTGTAAAAAAACCATGACTTCTCGAATCGCTTTTTGCTCTGCCCAACAACTTTTAATACGCTCTACCCTTTTCGCCCCAATCCCTGCAATTTCTAATAAATCATCAGGATTGGCATCGATCACGTCTAAGGTTTCTAGCTTATAATACTCCACTATTCGCTCCGCGAATGCAGGTCCAATGCCTTTGATTAAGCCCGAACTCAGATATTTTTTGATCCCTTGCTCCGAAGAGGGTCGCTCTACTTCGTATTCTTTGACTTGAAATTGAAAGCCATAGTTGATGTCATTTTTCCAAAAGCCTTTGCAGCGTACCGTTTCTCCTACTTGCACAGACGTAAGCGTCCCAACAACCGTCGTCAGGTCTTTCTTTCCTCTCTCTTTTAATCGTGCAACGGTATAACCATTATCCGAATTTTGGAAAGTGATGCGCTCAATATGTCCGTGGATTTCGTCCAT
>CALDTJ010000263.1 GCA_937924145.1 uncultured Saprospiraceae bacterium | reverse complement strand
TTATTAGGACCAATAGCGATTGCAGCTTATTCTTACATGGCTTTAGTGCCTGTCATTATTCCTTTTGTGGTCAAATTATTGATGACCGAAAAGGAACTAAAAATCAATATGAAAGCACAAGAAAAGTTATTTCCCAATAAGACTAAGATCAAAAATTTACGGGCAGTCAAAATTATCTTTCCAATTGCTTTGGGCTTGATCGTTTCTATTCTTGTTCCATCCTCTGTTCCATTAGTTGGAATGCTGTTATTTGGTAATTTGATTAAAGAAATTGGGAGTGATACCAATCGCCTTTTCAAAGCTGCATCGGATACCATTATGAATGCAGCTACCATCTTTTTAGGATTGACGGTTGGGGCAACTATGACCGCATCTTCCTTTTTGAATAGTCAGACGTTGATGATCGTCGTTGGTGGTTTTATTGCTTTTGCGATCTCTATTGCTGGTGGTATTATGGCAGCGAAAGTCTATAATTTATTTTCTAAAAAGAAGATCAATCCATTGATTGGTGCGACTGGACTGAGTGCAGTGCCGATGGCATCTAGAGTGGCTAATGAGATTGCATTAAAGTATGATCCAAAAAATCACCTCTTACAATATGCCATGAGTAGTAATATTTCTGGTGTGATTGGTTCCGCAGTAGCTGCTGGAGTTTTGATTAGTTTTTTGAGTTAGAAAAATTATAATACGCCTTTCTTTTTTAAATAAGCAGCTACATTTATTTTTAATCCATCAATTAATTCAACATCTTCAGTCCAATCAATAGTCAACCAAGGTTGATTTGGTTCGGCAATTAAAATTTTTTGACTATCGGTAAAAATCCAAATTACTTTGTTAACACCAAATTCTAACATTCTTTTAGTCTTTAAAAAAGCACCATCTAAAGGTGTAATCTCTATACCTTCTACATCAATATCAACCTCTACTACAACTTGTGGAGGAAAATTAGCGTAATTACCTATAAATCGTTCTGGAGTTATATCCTTAATATCATAGATTGCTAAATCGTTAGCCACATTTCTTTTAGGTCCCATCTGTAATCCCGCCTCATTATTACCTATAGCATACTTTTCTTCATTAGGATCAAATAACGCAATGCATCTAATAAGATGCTGCAAAATCATAAATTGTAAAACGCTACTTCCCATAATGTCTTCTAAGGTTTTCTCTCCACGCAATACTTTCTTATAGCCTTTATAATAAAAGACAAAATCATCTAATTGTTCCGCTATTAAATATGGTGGAATGTTAGAAGAGTTGTATAAAGGATTAGTTGTAATTGCGGTCATAAATTGCTTATTTGCTATAAAAATAATGTTTTTTAATAAAAAAGGCGGGCTTTACCATAAATATTCCTACTTCGATTTAATTTGAGTTGTTATTTTTTACTACCGTTAGCTACAATTAGATAAATCCTTTATTACAATATGCCATGAGTAGTAATATTTCTGGGGTGATTGGTTCGGCAGTAGCCGCAGGGGTGCTAATTAGTTTTTTACAATAGATACTTTCTTCTTGATAAACAATACTCTAAAATTTATTATTACTAACAGCAAAATTACGATTCCTCCATCTGATAGTTATTTTTTCTAAAAATTATTCCCCGTTCCCTGTCAGTATCCTAACAAAAAGCTCCTATTTAAGTCAAAGCAACTTGACGGATGCTATTTTTTGGCTAAAAATGGGTAAATTTGGCAATAATTAAATCTTTTTACTAGGTATAATTAGTATCCTGTTATAATTAATTCAAAGAGCTATCATTAAAAACGATTGGAAAAACAAATTATATAATCGTTTAAAAACAACACCATTGAGTACAACAATCAACCCTGATTTAAGCATGATCCGCCAATTGAAAAGTGGGGATCATAGAGCTATGGCTGCCATATTGGACAAATACGGCGATGCCCTCTACGGTGCTATTTATCAAATAGTTAAGTCAGATGATATTGCCAAAGATTTGATGCAAGATGCCAGTATTAAAATTTGGCATAACATCAAAAGTTACGACGAACAGAAAGGCCGATTATTCACTTGGTTACTCCGAGTTTGTCGAAATACGGCGATTGATAAAGTCCGTACTGGTAAATTTAAAGCCATTGCGCAATCCAAAACACTTGAATCAACCGTATCTAATAGTGTATCACACAGTGAAGAAATGAACATCCCTGATAGTGGTTTACAACAGGTCATTCAAAGACTTGACGAAAAGTACCAACAGGTAATTAATCTAATCTATTTACAAGGGTTTACCCAAGCAGAGGCAGCCAAAGAGTTGGACATTCCACTCGGAACGGTGAAGTCTAGAATCAAAATTGCTATCCGTGAATTGCGGGCAATTTTGGGGGATAATCCTTTGTTAATATTAGCTGTTATTACTTCTTTATTGATCGTCTTAATCAAATAATATCATGGATTTAAAAAAATACATAGAAAGTGGCATATTAGAAGACTACGTCCTCGGGCTTACCTCTGATACCGACAACAAGGAAATAGAACAAAACCTCGTAAAGTATCCTAAACTACAAAAGGAACTAAACCAGATAGAAGATGCTTTGGCTACCTATGCTCAATCAAAGGCAAGGCCTATGCCCGAAGGATTGTCTGCTCAGATCATGCAGTCTATTGATGATTTGGCAACACAACCTACTGCACAGTCTGATACTTCTACGTCCGCAGCAAAACCTCAAGCAACTCTCTCCAAAGGAACAAATACATTAGGAATTTTTCTTGGCTTGGCATTAGCAGGCGCATTGCTTGGTAGCTATTTTTTGAATACTCAAAAACAAGACGCTCAACAACAACTTGCCGTGTCACAAACAGAAAAGCAGGAATTGAATGATCGATTTTTAGCTTTTCAACTTGATTGTGAAGAAAAGGACGGTACGATACTTAGGTTACAAGAGCAAATTGATATTTTTAGAAACCCAGACTATCGCCCTATATCATTAAAAGGTACGGATAAGGCACCGAATACTGAGTCAATCGTGTATTTCAATGCAAAGGAGAATAAGTCTTATTTTGATATTCGTAATTTACCAACTGCACCATCTGATAAAGATTATCAATTATGGGCAATTGTAGGAGGCGTGCCAACGGATATGGGCATCGTTAATCTATCTAATGGTTTAGTTAAAGTAGACCATATTGGAGATGCACAAGCTTTTGCCGTTACCTTGGAAGCTAGAGATGGTAATCCTGCTCCTAATTTAGACGAATTGTATGTGATTGGGAATGTGTAGTGCAGTAGGCAGTAAACAATTGGCAGTAGGCAGTTAGTTTATCTCGTTGATAATCAACTGAATAAAAAATAGAAAACTGTCAATTATTTAAGGTTTTAATCAGTAGGTATTAAACGTTGTTTACTACAACAACGTTTATAAAAAAAGCCATGTCGATAACCCGACGTGGCTTTTTTTATGGACATTAATGCCTATATTTTTAAGCCGTTTTAAATAACCATCCAATAAAATTGGCACTACGGTGAAAAGTATGGGGTAATTCGAAGATGGCACAACTCAGAGAGTTGTGTTACTTGTGCGGCTCAAACGTAACACAACTCTCTGAGTTGTGCCAATTTTTTAGTGTGCTATAAACCCACACTTTTCATCGTAGTACCATAAAATTTAAAATAAATTCACGCTTCGAAATCCAAAATTAAAACCCAAACCATACATACATTTGAACAACATAAAAGAAGAATGAAAATTAAAATTTAAAATAAAATCGCTCTTCGAAATCCAAAACGAAAATCCAAACCGTATATAATTCGAACAACGCAAATAACAATTTTTAAAAACATTTATTAACCTAACGACAAAAATTAGAAGTGTAAGAGAGAAATGAACCGATTAAATAAATAATCTCCCTACAGTAATTTCGATTTTTCTACCCGATTTTGTCCTATTAAAATTTACAACATGAAAAATGTTAAGTACCTTCTGCTTAGTGCAGGAACAATGATTCTTTTTGCTTTATCTATCATGTCTGCTGACCATATTGACGCCCCAGCGGTCACAGGAGGCACTACGGACGTAACAGATTACTATGCTTTTCAAAGTCCAACCGACAATAATAACATGGTATTTGTAGCAAACATACAAGGCTTATTAAGCCCCGCAGCTACTGGCGATGCAGCTTTTGATGAAAATACTTTAATTGAATTTAACATTGACAGCGATGGTGATTTAAAAGAGGATATGGTGATTCAAGCAATCCCGAGAGATGGAAAAATGATTGTTTTTGGCCCTACTGCTGCTACCTCTATTGGTACAAGAAGTACGATCAAAACAAGTGCTACCAGAGTTGAAGTAGATATTACAGGCTACGGTGAAACGGCTAAAGTTGCGAACGAAGGCGGTATTAAGGTATTCGCTGGCCCAAGAGATGATCCATTTTTCTTTGATTTAGGTGCTTACCAAGCTGTTTTAGGTGGTACGGCTACAGGATTTAGCAACCCAGGAACGGATACTTTTGCTGGTACCAATGTATTATCAGTAGTCGTAGAAGTACCAAAATCTATGTTAGGCTCAGCCGCAACTTTGAATACTTGGGTAGCTACTAAGACGAAAAGATAATTAAGATTGCTGTGATTGTTAAACCAGCCCGTTCCAGTCTGGCGGGTTGTTTGATTGTTGCTTTACTGTGTACTTAAAACAATTAAACCATCTAACAATTCTTCCCTCTATAATTCTCAAAAAAATAAATTTAAAAAATCAAGCATTGGTAGATTAATCACCCCCTACTCTGCCCATGCTTTCAAAAAATAAAATAATGAAATACCGAAATATTCTTAGCTTTTTAGCTTTAGCCCTATGTTTTCTTTTTGTCGCTTGTGGCGACGATGATGCCAATGAAGTAACCGTAGATTTTGACTTCTCTGGAGAATATACCATCTCCGATCAAATGGGAAGACCAGCAATCAATACCGTATTTGTATCTGCTTTGAACAAAGACGATTTTAATACAACAGTTCCTGCCGACCAAGGTGGAGCTTATGCCGATAGATTTGAAAGTAGATTATTAGCTTTAAACCCTGGTTATACTACCAACGCTTTAGGCTTGGATGCGGCAACTTTTACTTCTGTGTTAGCATCTGATGTTTTAACTGTTTCGACGGAAGGTACGACCACTTTCTTTGATGGCACGAATGTTTTAACGGGTCGAGCTTTAGCAGATGATGTGATTGATGTGGAGTTACTATTGATTTTTGGTGGCCCAGATGGTTCGGCTAATGCTGGTTTGACTTCTGATAATGTAGCGTCCAATGATAAAGAATTTTCAAGTGACTTCCCATACTTGGCGAGTCCTTGGTAAATAAATAATTAGGCGCAGTTGTAGATAAAGTCTAGATAGGTCGAATCTTTTAAGATTTGACCTATCTAACATTCCTAAATTTTTGAAGATCAATCATTGTCATTTTATTAAAAATTACAACTTGATACCCAAATCGACTTTATCTACAACTCTCCTAGTCCTCAATCCCACATATCCCAATACCGATTAAGCATTTTGGTGAAGTGTTGACTATTCTTGCAAATTTTACCCCTAGCAGTATGTACAAACAACCACTTTTTATAAAACCGCTTCACCATAAAAATTTACCCTCTTGAAACTCACTCAAACAATCGCAAAAGTAAAGTTGGCTGTCTTGGTTAATAATAATTGAGCAGCCAACTACTACTTTTCAAAATTGAAGACACTCGATTATTACTTTTTAAATAGCATCATTATGAAAAATTTAATCTTCTTATTCTTATTATTAATTGTATCCAATGTAGGCTATTCCAAAAACCAAATTGCTGCGACTAACATCAACGAATTGTATAGTCCAGACAAAAAGATAAACTTAGTCCAAAAAGATCTTGACTTTTGGACTCAAAAACTAAAGGCTAGCCCGAACCAAACTAGCTATTTGATCAAATTAGCAGGCGCACATAGCCAACTATTCAGCCTGACGAGCCATATTGAAGATTTAAAAAAATCAGAAAATTTATTACAGCAGGCCTTAGCTACTCCTTTGTTGAATCGGAGTGCAGCTTTGAGAGCTTTGGCACACAATTACATCTCTCAACACCGTTTTTGTGCCGCATTGGATTTAGTACTTGAGGCAGTAGAAATTGGTGAAAATAAATTTGCTAATGACAAGATGTTGTTTGACATCTATATGGAACTGGGCAACGACGAACAAGCCAGAATTCAACTGACAAAGATTACCAACAATAATAATTTTGATTATTTAATAAGAAAATCAAAATGGGAAGATAGTAAAGGAAACTTAGCGGGTGCGATCACGCATTTAGAAAGAGCGAAAAAGAAGGCAATTGCTAGCAATAATAAAGGCTTAATGGCTTGGATATATTCAAATTTGGGCGATTATTATGGTCATAATGGAGAAATTGAAAAATCTTATGACCATTTTAAAAAGACCCTTGAACTAGACCCTGCCAACTGGTATGCCTTAAAAGGTATTGCTTGGATTGCTTATTCGAATGACCAAAATATTGCCTTATCTACTTCCTTATTAGAAACGATTATCAGCAAAAATAATAGTCCTGATTTGCACTTACGATTAGCAGAATTGGCGGAATATAAAGCAAATAAAACAGCAAAATTGGCGGCTATCGAAAATTTCCAAACGGCGATTCAAAAAGTAGGCTACGGCGATATGTACAATAAATATGCTTGTTTCATTGCAGCAGAAAATACTGGCGATTTTAAGACGGCTTATGGTTTAGCTAATAAAGAAATTATCAATAGACCAACTACGGAATCTTATGACCTTTTAGCATGGACTTTATTCTTAGATGGAAAAATAGAGGCAGCTCAAAAGCTGGCAAAAACCCATATTTTAGGTAAGACCTCGGAGCCTGCTATTTTGCTACACTTAGCTCATATTTTTCAGCGTGACCCAGTGATAAGTACCCCCATTTTAAGAGAAATAGAAGGTGCCAGGTTTGAATTAGGTCCATTAAAAACCATCGAAATAAAAGCATTAAATACGGCTGTGAGTATGACTATCGAGACTAAGGAAAAGCCGTTTTCTATACTACCTAATCTACAAAACCCATTTTGGTTTTTAGGTTAAGGAATAGTTCAATAATAAATTTACATTCTTCTACTTGTTATTTTTCTCTTCTGCTGCGTTAATCCCGATAGCTATCGGGACGTCGATGCTAGGCATCGCCTGCGTTTTTTGCCTTGCATAAGAAAAAAATAACTGCGCATAAAAACGCAATTTATTAATGTACCATTCCTAAGCACCCAAATACGATTAAATTTTTTAGATTAATAATGATGTTTGTTTAGCGGTTATTTGGGTCTTTTTGACATCAAATAACCGTTTTTTAGAACAAAACCGTACTTATCCTTTTATACAATAAACGACTTATGAGATACTTATTTCTATCATTCATCTCCCTACTATTTTTTATTTCTTGTGGGAAAGACGCGCCTCTAGTTGTCGAACCAGAAGTTGCCAATCCAGAAGTCATGGATCCAGAAGTCGAAGAACCAACCAAATCTGCCACTTCTTATCTTGCTTTGGGAGATTCTTATACGATTGGGCAAAGTGTGCCTTATGAACTCAATTATCCAAGTCAATTATATGAAAGGTTGATAGCAGACGATATTGCTGTCGATCCACCAACCATTATTGCCCGTACAGGATGGACGACCAATGACTTAGCAGCAGCTATC
Organism: uncultured Saprospiraceae bacterium; assembly: GCA_937924145.1. GTDB lineage: Bacteria > Bacteroidota > Bacteroidia > Chitinophagales > Saprospiraceae > JAFMDF01. The sequence continues at coordinate 18,526 of CALDTJ010000263.1, read as the reverse complement.
AATCAGGCTGATCCAGATTCTACTTACTGCTTGGTCTCTCTGGCTATCGGGGTCAATAATCAGTTTAGAGGAGAGGATACTTTAACTTATGCGGAAGATTTTGAAAGGTTATTAAATCAAGCGATTACTTTTGCTAATGGAGATCATAAACGAGTGTTTGTGCTATCTATTCCTGACTATGGATTCACTCCATTTGGCCAGCGCATGGACCCTGAACAAATCGGTAAAGAACTGGATCAATTTAATGCTATTAATAAAAGAATTACGGAGGAGTATGAGGTGAAGTATTTTGATATTACGCCGATTTCTAGAGAAGGCTTAGATAGAACAGAGTTGGTTGCCGATGATCGGTTACACCCTTCGGCATTACAATATGAGGAGTGGGTAGATGTGTTTTATACAGAAATCAAAGAGGAGATGCTGCTCAAACTTTAATAGCTGTTTTACCTCCTTTCCGTCTTAACCATCATATTTAATCCTATCAGTCCTAAGTTTAATAGCAAAAGCACATAAATAAATAGTGCCCATTGATTAAAGGTTGGAATTGGTTCACTAGGACAAATGGAACAACTATCCGTTGTGAAATCTTGGCTGGAAGTACCATTGCTCACCGTTACTGAAGCAGGAATATTGGGCAGGGTATAAAATTCTAATTCATAAACTCCTGTACTGACTTCATTAAAAAGAGTGTTATCAGCTATGGCATCGCCATTAACATTCAGCAGATTATTATCTGTAGTAGTTAAAGAAACCATTAGGCCTGTAGCAGTTTTCACTTCTAGTACATCTTGAAATAAAAATCGACCATCCGACAGTAAAATATTATCAGGATTGCTACAACTGCAAGGATCTCCTATGCTTAGATCATCTGCTGTCAAGGTAGGAATCGTTGGTCCACAAGGTAATGGTGACGTATTGATTTGACTAACAGCACTCATTGCTGAGGCCATATTATCACAGATACATTTCGTATAAATTGTCTGACTATTATCAACATCATAAGTAGGGAGACTAGTAGAAAAACTACTATTATCAACTGAATACTGCAAAGTAGATCCTGTCGGACAATTCGTGATTGCTGGCGCACTAATCACTCCTCCCGTTGATGTACTTCCATTACAAGTACTTTCAGTAATTACCGCTTGAGCTGGCGTAACAGAAGTAAAATTGGGACAATCTGGACATTCCATTGGGCTTGTCACTACCGAGGAAGTAGTACTTGTGGTTGTATTGGTAGTATTACAAACACATTTAGTATAAATCGTTTCGCTAGTCGTTTGATTGTAAGTTGGTAGCGTAGTAGAAAACGTACTATTATCTGTTGAAAATTGTAAGGTAGACCCTGTCGGACAATTAGTCACTGCTGGTACACTAACATCTCCTCCCGTTGGTGTGCTCCCATTACAAGTACTTTCGGTAATGACCGCTTGGGCTGGCGTAACGGAAGTAAAATTGGGACAATCTGGACATGCCATTGGACTTGTCATTATAGAGGCAGTAGTACTCGTGGTAGTATTTGTAGTATTACAAACGCATTTGGTATAAATTGTCTCACTAGTCGTTTGATTATAAACGGGTAGCGTAGCAGAAAACGTAATATTATCGGTTGAATATTGTAGGGTAGATTCTGTCGGACAATTGGTAGCTACTGGCGCACTAATCGTTCCTCCCATCGGGGTTGACCCAAAAGTGGAGCAGGAGCTTTCTGTAATAGTAGCTTTGGCTGGTATAATTGCGGACAATCCATCAGGGCAATCTATTCCTGTTCCTTGAATTTTAAAACAGAAAGTCGATTCGTCACAATCATTGTTGATAATCGTCACAGTAGCCTCTCTCAGACCACTCGCGGAAGGGTCAAACTTTATTTGAAAAGTGGTATTACCTGAAGATGCAATGCTGCTAGTTGGTTGTTGGGTTACCGTAAAATCACTGGCATGCATGCCGCCTATGCTTATCAAACTGCTAGGGTTAGTCAAATTCAACGTTAATTCGCCTGTATTTTGAATAGTGAACGTATTGGTATTATCAGCTCCAGCCACTACTACATTTCCAAAGTCGGTATCATTACTAGAACTGGGAGCTGTATCACAATCGTCGCTATCGGTAATGGCATTACTATTATTTCCTGTTATATCAATCTCTGGACTGGTTAACAATAAGGCGATATGCTCTGGTGTGCCAGTCCCATCAATTATCATTACATTATCATTACTAGCATCATCGACACTTGAACAATAGACGTCTTGCGCGCCACCCTGTTGAGAAATGTAAATTTTTCTTGATGTTGGATCAATGGCTAAACCTATTGCTTGAACAACTCCCATTTCAATAGTTTCCATATTTGTACCATCTAAATCTGCTCGTATAATAGTGCCATCATCAAAATCTGTCCAATAAATTTTATTTTCAAAAAGCACCATCCCGCTAGGAAAATCTAGCCCAGAAACAATAATATTCTCTGTATTATTACTCAAATCATAACATACGATTTCTCCATTATTATTGCCATTACCCACGTGATTATAATAGACTTTATTATTAATGGTATCAACTATTACCGTGACAGAAAAGGCTCCATTGATGGTAGTTAAGGTATTCACGGTAGAAGGACTCGACAGATTAACATATTTGACTTCACTTGCAGATCTATCTACCCAGTAAAGTCGGTTATTTTTTAAATCTAATTCAATACCGAAAACATTCCCTGCGACACCTACAATTGTTTCCTCTCCTGTTCCATCTAAATTCGCTCGTTTAATGGTGCCTCCTGCCCCATCCGAATAATAAACTTTTCCTGCCGCAGCATCAATTGCGACTCCATTACCTTGACCTATATCGTCATTTAAAACTGTAAAATTTGAGCCATCTATATTCGCTTTAGCCAATACACCAGTCTGCCTCACCATATAAATAGATGGTTGAGCATAGGCTACTCCTAAATTAAAAAAGATAAAAAGAAGGGCTACAAAGTAGTTTTTATGGATTATAATCATTGGTTGATAATTCGTTCTCACTTAAATAGATTAACAATGTAAACCATTTAGGTTACCTGTTTTCATTAGTGTACAGTTAATTTTTTTTTGAGAAATACTTTATCGGATTGGGAAGGTAAGCGTAGAATAGATCTTTGATTGACAACAAATTTATATTAAATAAATAATAAAAACAAAATTACATTTAATATACCTTCAATTTATACTCTGCTAGACGAAATTTGTTTTAAAACGGGAGAAGGAGATGCTTTGTCAGCATCTCCTTCTTTTTATTTATTTATGTGCTAATTTTTTCGAGCGGAACATGCTCAAGCTGAAAGCCTAAGCTACGGTACGATACAATACAATACGATACAGAATTACATCGCCGAATCCTTCTTTTTCAACACTATCGCATCCACTGCCTTCTCCTTCACCAACTTATTAAACTTCGGCAAATCTGTATTCTTAATCGCCTCAAATTCTAATAATTGCTCGTCAATCCGCTTAGTCAATTCTTCTCGTACTTGGATCATTCCGTCCGTTGGTGGATAATCGCCACGTTGGATTAAGGAGTTTAAGTGACCTAATTTATTATTCAATCGAACGGGGAAGTTTAAAGGGTCTTGACCACTTCTATTTTTAGTTTGGTACAATGCCTTTTCTACTTTTTCCATCTTCTCGTTGATTTCGTCTGCCAATTCGCCGATTTCCTTTTTATCTTCATCGTCACCAATCAATTTTTTATAATTATTTAATTGGTCTCTTACTTTTCGAATGTCGATAATCGTTTCGTGCGTTTCGGTCAACTTATCCCCTACTCCTTTGATGAAATCAAATTGCTTTTGAATATCCGCCATAGATACTTCTGAACGTGGATCTTTCAAGATTGTAAAATCCTGAGATTGCTCTACCTCTCCTACTTTTAGCGTCACTTTGTAATCACCCGGTACAGCTTGTGGCCCATTCAAAGATGCCCACCACATAATCATACCATCAAACTTTTTAGCAGCAGGATAAGTCATATTCCAAGAGAACTGATTGCCTCCTTTTTGTACTTTTAACTTATCTGCTTTTTCCTTCGCCTTCGTAGAATATGTGCGAATTAAATCACCATCCGATTCGTAAAAAGAAAGGGAAACATCTTTCAATAAAGAAGTATCTTTTAGGTTGAAATTAACCATTACACCACCTGGGTGATTCATCCCTTCATTTCGTGGTTTTGGATTTTGCCAGCCGCCCATTCGGTAACTGTCCATCGGCTTAAATAGGTGAACGTCTGCTCTAGCAACTGCATCACTCATTTGGTGTAAAACCGTCAAATCATCAATCATCCAAACAGAACGACCTTGTGTAGCAGCGATTAAATTATCGTTCTTAATTGCTAAATCTGTAATTGGTACAATTGGTAAATTCATTTGGAAAGGCTGCCAGTTAGCACCGTCATTGAAAGAAATATACATCCCTGTCTCTGTACCTGCGTATAGTAACCCTTCCTTGCTTGGATCAGCTCTCAACACTCTGGTAAAGTGTTGATTGTCAATACCATTCACAATTTTAGTCCAAGTCTGACCGTAATCTTTTGTTTTGTATAAATAAGGTCTAAAATCTCCACCTTTGTACAATGTTCCTGCTAAATAGGCGCCTCCATCTGAGTGCGGATCTGGATCAATACTATTCCACATCAACCATTTTGGAGCACCTTTTGGCGTTACATCGGTCCATGTTTTTCCACCATCTTTCGACACATTTACTCGACCATCATCCGAACCTGTCCATAATAATCCTTCTACTCTTGGAGATTCTCCTGCGGCAAAAATAGTACAGTAATATTCTACCGACGTGTTATCTTGGGTAATTGGACCACCAGAGGAAACTTGCTTAGCTGGATCATTTCTCGTTAAATCTGGACTCACTAATTCCCAACTTTGCCCTTCATTGGTAGAAAGATGCAAATGATTCGATGCGGTATACAATTTATTCGGATCATGCGGAGAAATGAAAATAGGGAAGTTCCATTGGAATCGATATTTCATGCCATCTGCCCCCCAACCCATTGGTAAATCTGGGTGTACATTAATGATTCTAGCCTTGTCTGTTCTGTGATCTAATCGCACAAAAAAGCCATCGTAACTACCACCATAAACCACCTCATTATTTCGTGGGTCTATGGCAATATGTCCACTCTCTCCACCTGCCGTCACTTCCCAGTCATCTTCGCCAATTGAGCCACCTTCCGAACGGTGCGCAATTCGCTGAGTAGAGTTATCTTGCTGTGCTACGTAAATTCTGTATGGGAAAGCATTATCGGTCGTTACTCGGTAATATTGTGCGGTTGGTTGGTTCATGTAGGTACTCCAATTTGTGCCACCACTGTAAGATATTTGTACTCCTCCATCATCGGCAACTGCCATACGAGAAGGGTCTTCTGGAGCAATCCAAAGATCGTGATGATCTCCGTGAGGCGTACGCATTGTCTTAAAGGACTTTCCACCATCTTTTGATTTGTGAAATCGAACATTCAAACCATAAATCACATCTTCGTCTTGTGGATCCGCGTAAATTCTGCTGTAATACCACGCTCTTTGTCTTAAATCACGGGTTCCGTTTAATAAAGACCAAGTTTTTCCAGCATCGGAAGAGACAAATAATCCACCGTCTTCTGCCTCTACTTGTGCCCATACTTTATTAGAGTTAACTGGTGAAACGGTTACGCCAATGATACCCAATGTACCTTTTGGGAAACCATCATTTTTAGAAATTTCTTTCCAAGTATCACCACCGTCTGTACTTTTCCAAAGCGCAGAGCCTTCTCCCCCACTTTCTAAACTATAAGGTGTTCGATTAATATTCCAAGTCGATGCATAAATAATTCGAGCATTATTTGGATCTAAAATCAAATCACAACCTCCTGCGTCTTTATTGACAAATAAGACTTTTTCCCAAGTCTCTCCACCATTTTTAGATCGGTAAATTCCTCTCTCATTGCTAGAACCAAAGACGTTTCCTAAAGCAGCCGCATAGACTAAATCTGGATTTTTAGGATGGATTCGGATTCTTGGAATATGGTAAGTTTTATCTAAACCAATAGATTTCCAAGTTTGTCCTGCATCCACTGATTTCCATGCGCCATATCCATAAGACATATTTCCTCTTACGGTCACTTCTCCACCACCGACATAAATAACATTCGGGTCGTATTCACTGACCGCTACGGAACCGATTGATCCACCAAAATAGCCATCAGAGATATTTGTCCAAGATTGTCCACCGTCTTCGGTTTTGAAGACACCACCACCTGCTGCTCCCATGTAGTAGAGATTCGGCTTGCCAGCAACTCCTGCCACAGCAGCTGATCGACCACCTCGATGTGGTCCTAAATTCCGCCATTTGACGGCATCGTATAAAGATTCATTGTATTTGACATTGGCATTGGTACTTTTTGTTACTTTTTGTGCCGTTACGGGTGCGCAACTGAAAAAGCAAAAACATAAGCCAATGAATAGAAAGGGAAAGTGTAAACTTCTCATTATTCCTAAAGTTTTGGTTTTAAATAATACAGGTACAAAGGTACAAAGGTACAAAGGTGTAGAGGCATAAAGGTAAAAAGGTAAAAGGGCTACATTTCGCCTCTGTACCTATGCACCTTTATACCTATGTACCTCTTATACCTATGCACCTCTACACCTTTCCAATCGTCAAATATAGGGATTTGTTGGGATATGAAAATTGATTTTTTTTTGAAGAGATATTATTTTGGGAAACCTGACTTTTAATAGACAAATAGAAGGCATCAAGGAAAGCTAAAAACAAATTATTGAGCATTAGTTCCAATATAGAAAAATGACTTACAATATCCTATTTTTAATTTCGGGCACTGTACACAAGTACTTTCTTAAAATTCAATTTGAGAAGTAAAAATCAAATAATAATAGTGTCAACGTCTGGATCCTTGGAATTTTTTATCTATTCGTGAGGCAAAAAATAGTATTCTCCACAGATAAATAAATTCTACGGATTAAGACGTTGACAAACCAAATATTTGTATCAATCATGTTGCAAACGCCCCCAAGATCGAATCAAGAAGAAAGCCCCTGCCCCTGCAATTGTCGTCAAAAGACCAGCCGTTCCGACATTCCCATAAATCCAATTTCCAGTAGCAAACAACGCACTGTAAACCGTGATTACACCGATCACAAAACATAAGATTTCCAAAGATAACTGCCCGCTCTTTTCTTTATGTATCATATCACCTTCAGAGTTAGCTTTAGCAATTACGGCATCCCAACCACTTCCGCCAGGTCTAATTAGCCGATAAAAACTTCGGAGTGTTTTATCATCCGTTGGAGCGGTGAAATAAGTAGCAGCGACCCAAGTAATAGTCGTTAGTACTGCACCCGTCACGGTTTTATGCCAACCTTCCATTGGCAAAAAGCCTAAATCGTCGTGAATAAAAGTAAGGTAACCCGCAATGATTAAAGAGGCAATCATCGCTACTATCTCGGTCATCGCATTGATTCTCCACCAAAACCATCTTAGGATATAAATCAAACCAGTTCCTGCACCTAATAATAAGAGTAGATTAAATGCCTCTCCTGCACTTGTCAAAATCAACCCTAACCCTAAGCCTAAAAAGGCAGAAACTACTGTAAAAATTCGACCAGCCCAAACCAATTCCGTCTGGGAGGCATCAGGTTTCATAAACCTTTGGTAGAAGTCATTTACTAAATAAGACGCTCCAAGATTTAGTTGGGTAGACATGGTAGACATGAAAGCGGCGACTAAAGATGCTGCTACTAAGCCTAATAAACCAGAAGGTAATTTGGTCAACATCGCAGGATAGGCGACGTCATGCCCCAACTTATCATCCGACAAATTAGGGAAAGCCGTCTTAATATCTGATAACTCAGGAAAGACCACCAAGGATGCCAAGGCAATTAAAATCCAAGGCCAAGGTCGTAAAGCATAATGGGCTGCATTGTATAAAAGCGTCGCACCTACCGCATTTTTTTCATCCTTAGCAGAAAACATTCTTTGGGCGATATACCCGCCACCACCTGGTTCAGAACCAGGGTAATAGGACGCCCACCACTGTACCGCTAAAGGTACTAAAAGCACAGGTACCCAAACATTCGGATCTCCAAAGTCGGGCAATAAAGCGAGTTTATCTACTACATTTTCGTGTCGTACTAAATTGGATAACCCACCTACTTCTGGTAGGTTTAGGATATAAATACAGGCCCAAATCGAGCCGATCATGGCTAAAATAAATTGTACAAAATCGGTAATAATAACAGCTTTCAATCCACCAAATGTACTATAAGCCAAAGTTATCGAACCTGCTATTAATAAAGTTTGCCAACCGGGCATATCTAAAACGACCTCTCCAAATTTGACCGCTGCCAAAGACACTGCTCCCATTACTAATACATTGAAAATCAATCCTAAATACAAGGCCCGAAATCCTCGAAGGAAAGCCGCAGCAGGGCCACTATACCGCAATTCGTAAAATTCTACATCCGTTAAGACATTGGATCGACGCCATAATTTTGCGTAGACAAATACTGTCAACATCCCTGTCAAAAGGAAAGCCCACCAGCCCCAGTTACCAGATACTCCGTTTTGACGCACTAAGTCGGTAACTAAGTTAGGCGTATCAGCTGAAAAGGTAGTTGCGACCATCGACACCCCCAATAACCACCAAGTCATATTCCGACCCGATAAGAAAAAATCATCGACACTATCGCCTGCCTTTCTAGACACCATGATGCCCACAATGAGGACAAATAAAAAGTAAATGCCCATGATGGACCAGTCTAAAGTTGATAAAGTCATAAAGCCGTTATTTCGTTATTAGAAGTTATTGATGTTATTATCGAATTATCCGTAAAACATTGGATAACTTGGCTAACTTTGTTATTAGAATTAAAAATTAGGGCGAAAAGGTAGTGAAATTTCTACTGAATTTTCAATTTTCAATTGATAGAAAGCGATGCTTTGAAAGCATCTCTTTCTTTAAACCAACAAAAGGAAGACAATTTATTAATAAATCGCCTGCATTTTGTAATATCTCGCGCTTTAAGTTAGATAAAAGCAGGAGATGGTTTGAAAGCATCTCCTGCTAGTGAAACTTAGCGTATATAAAAAAATCGAGTACTCATTTGTTCTTGTAAAATTTTAACTTTGAATAAATTCATCGAACAAACAAAAAGCTGGATAGCCTCCTTCGTTATCCAGCATAATCTATGTCCTTTTGCCAAAAAGCCTTTTGTGCAAGACACCATTCGTTATGTAGTTTATGAAGGCGAAGATTGGGAGGAATTGGGTTTGGTGGTACAAAAAGAGCTAGAATATTTAGAAAAAACACCAAAAAACACCACAGAAACGACGATTATTATCATTCCGACCGCCTTAAGTGACTTTAATGACTATTTAGACTACTTAGCTTTCGCCAATAGGCTTATCTTTGCGCTCCGTTTGGACGGAGTGGTGCAAATCGCCTCTTTTCATCCCGATTATCAGTTTGCAGAAACAGCACATTCGGACGTGACAAATTTAACCAATCGGTCACCATTTCCATTGCTACACCTGCTAAGAGAAGAAAGTATTGAAGAGGCATTGGAGCATTATGACGAGCCAGAGAGTATTCCCGAAAGGAATATGGAGACGATGCGGAGGCTTTATGAATAAGCGTTTTTTTTGACGCTGAGAGACGCTGACTTTTATGACTTTTTTATGTTTTCCGCTCTAGCATTGAACACGTTAAAAAAGAAAACATAAAAAATCATAACTTCAAACAGCGCCTGCCCGAATGCTCAGGCGGGCGGGTCTCTCAGCGTCAAAAAAAATTAAGTATTGTCGAAAATATGACAGCCTTTATCTAAAAATTATAAATTGAAAATTGAAAAACGCATAGCAGTATTAGTGAAATTGGGGGAATACCTATTGTCCGACGACGAGTTCTTGAGTGCAGTGATGTCTCGTACCGAATATAATAATAGGTGGCTAACCGTCGAAAATTGTAAAAAATCGGCGAAAGCAATTGGTTTAAATTTTTTACAAAAAGAGCAATTAGAAAATTGGGCAAAGCAATATAACATAACGGATGAAGTCGATCCTAAAAAGGTAGCGATTATCATGGCGGGGAATATTCCATTAGTTGGATTTCATGATATGCTATCGGTATTTTTATCTGGTAATAAATCGTTGATAAAATTATCTGATAAAGATAAATTTTTGATCCCTCAGCTCATTAAAAAAATGGGGGAGTTTGACGAGGCAGCAAAAGATTATTTCGAGGTAACAGAACGACTGAAAGATTTTGATGCCGTGATCGCAACGGGCAGTAATAACTCGGCTAGATATTTTGAACAATATTTTGGGAAATATCCGAATATTATTCGAAAAAATAGAAATGCCGTAGCACTCTTAGATGGAACGGAAACGATGGCAGATTTGTATGCTTTAGGCAATGACGTGTTTGAATATTATGGTTTGGGCTGTAGAAACGTTTCTAAAATATATATACCGAGAGACTTTAAGTTTGAGCCACTATTAGAGGCATTTCACGAGTACCGAACGATTGTTTTAAATACGAAATACAAAAATAATTTTGATTATAATTACGCCATGTTTATGCTCAATAAAGTGGAGTATAAAGCAAATGGCTGCATCATTTTACTTGAAAATGAAGCAATTACGTCAAGAATAGCCTCTTTGCACTATGAATTCTACGACAAAGTGGATAATTTAGTAGTAGAAATGAATCGTCGAAAAGCGGCCATTCAATGCATAGTAACAAAGATGGAACTTAATCATATCGAAACGCTACCTTTTGGAAAAGCTCAACAACCGAGTTTGACTGATTATGCAGATGGGGTAGATACGATGGAATTTTTAACGAATTTATAAAGTAGAAGTCAGAAGTCAGACCGAAAATTAAAATTTTCTGTCAGAAGTCAGATTTAAGACGTTGAACTCGTCTCAAGTCTGACCTCTGACAGTTTCGACCCGCCCGCATGACGCAGTCGTGCTGGTTTATCGAAACGATCTGACATCTGACATCTGATTTCAAAGAAAAATGGTAAACATAGTAGCAGTAGTAGGAAGACCGAATGTGGGGAAATCCACTTTTTATAACCGTATGGTCGGTGGTAGACAGGCAATTGTAGATGATGTCAGTGGGGTGACTCGTGACCGTATGTATGGTACCTGCGAATGGAATGGAAAAACGTTCACAGTAGTGGATACAGGTGGATTTGTCAAAGATTCGGATGAGATATTCGAAGTGGCGATTAGAGATCAAGTAAAAATTGCAATTGAAGAGGCGGGGGTGATTATCTTTTTGGTAGATGTGACCACAGGGATTACCGATCTGGATTTACAAATGGCGCAGATGCTCCGTCGTACCGATAAGCCAGTAATTCTTGGAGTGAATAAAGTTGATAACCATCAGCGGATGATGGATGCGAATGAATTTTGGAGTTTAGGCTTTGATGAGACGCATTTTTTAGCAGCTATTTCTGGTAGTGGAACGGGAGATTTGTTGGATGTAGTTACGGATAAATTAGCGGATGATGCAAATGTCGAGGAAAGTGACATTCCAAAATTTGCTATCGTAGGGCGTCCAAATGTTGGTAAATCTTCTTTAACGAATGCGCTTTTAGGTGTTGAACGAAATATTGTTACGCCAATTGCAGGAACCACTAGAGATCCTATTCACTCGACGTACTCCAAATATGGCAAAGAATTCATGTTGATTGATACAGCAGGAATTCGTAAAAAACGAAAGGTTCACGAAGATCTAGAATTCTACTCCGTTATGCGAGCGATTCGGGCGATTGAGGAATCGGATGTTTGTTTCTTGATGATTGATGCCCAAACGGGTATTGAGGCGCAAGATATGAGTATTTTCAATTTGGCTAAAAAACGGAATAAAGGCTTAGTTCTTTTGGTCAATAAATGGGATTTGATGGATAAGGAAACCAACACTGCACGGGATTTTGAGGCGGAACTGAAAAAGAAGATGGCGCCGTTTGTAGATTTACCAGTCATTTTTATCTCCGCTTTAGAAAAGCAACGTATTTTCAAAGCAGTCGAGGCAGGTATACAAGTACACGAAAATAGAAATCAAAAGATCAAAACTTCTGTATTAAACGAGGTGATCGGAGATGCGATAGAAGCTTACGAACCACCTTCTCACCGTGGTAAGTTTATCAAAATCAAATACATCACGCAGTTACCGACTTACTATCCTGCGTTTGCGTTTTTCTGTAATTATCCAAAACATATCAAGGAAAGTTATCGGAATTATTTGGAGAATCAATTGCGGAAAAACTTTAATTTTAAAGGAGTGCCGATTGGGATTTTCTTTAGGAAGAAGTAATGCAACTTTCTAAGTTGTGCTCAAATTTTGATAATAAAAAAAGGTAACAATGTTGAATTGTTGCCTTTTTTTATTGGATTACTTTTTGAATTTATCAATAATCGATTGTGGATTTTGTTTGCTGTGGATAATTTCAACGACTACGACTTCTAATTTTTCTTCCCTAATTGTATAAATAATTTTGTAAGACCATTTGAATATTCTTCGATATATTATCTTTTCAGAGCTAATATCAACTTCTTTGGAATAAGCATGAGGTAAGCTTTCAAGAGAATCAATAGTATCTAAAATCCCATTCAGAACTTTATTAGCAGTCTCGTAAGAAATATTATTTAGAAGATAGGTAGTGATTTCTTCTAATTTATCTTGAGCATAAGGAGTAATAATTACTTTGTAGGATTTAGCCATTTTTTAGAAATTTCACGAAGTTCTGTGGTAGTGGTAAATTCTCCTTTTTCTACAGCTTTTAAATCTTTTTCATATCTTTTTTTTGCTACACTAGCGTGTAAGGGATTGCCTTTTATATCATACCCTATGATTGGATCGTCTTTACCTTTGACATAAGTATCTAGCATAGAATAGACAACTTTTAAAAAGGAATCATCTACTTCATCTAAATACTTATTGATTTGTGCTTTTATTTCTACGGCACTCATAATTTCAATTTTTATTATAAAGATAACGATTTTTGAATATAATTTATTGATCTTTCAGCTCATAAATTAAATCCTCTGTGACATTTCCACAAAATAAGGTACTAATCTTATAAAAGTAAAAATGGAAGAAGACGTCAAAAAAGAATTTGTAGAAATTATTCAAGCCAATCAAGGCATCATCAATAGTATATGCAGGATCTATTTTCTTACCCAAGAAGATCAGAAAGATGCTCGACAAGAAATAATACTACAGTTGTGGAAGTCTTTTTTTAGTTTTAAAGGGGATTCGAAAATAAGTACTTGGATATATAAGGTTGCCCTTAATACCGTATTAAAGCAAAAACGAAAGTTGGATAATAAGTCAATAGAAATTGAACCTCAAAGAGTCGCAAATTTATTAGTGCAGGCCAATTTAGATGACGATTTTCAACAATTACAACAGCTTATTTCCTTATTGCAAGCAGAAGAAAAGGCTTTGGTTATTTTACATTTAGAAGGATACAATCATAAAGAAATTGGGCATGCGCTAAATATTTCACCGACGAATGTGAGTACAAGATTGAATAGAATTAGAACAAAATTAAAATCCCTCTACAAAAAATATACGCATGAATCTAAATAAATTTAAATACTCGTGGCAATATTTTAAAGTCATTAATGGCTTGAAAAATATAGAACAAGCTGAAATTTTAGAAATCATCAATTGTGAAGAACAGGTTGATTATCAGGTGACTAAATTTAGTTTATTGCCTAATTATGTTGTTTTTGGCATGTTCCTTTTATTCCTTCAAAGCTGCTAGCTTTGAATTATGTTTTGTTGTTTACTTCAAATGTTCTTAGCGTTTTGAATGCTTCCGAATGAAAGACCTTTCAGAATTTTGTGTTCTCGAAAGTCTAGTCATTACAAAATACCTCTTCTTATAAAACTATTTCAAAATGGATTTTACTTTCATTTGGGATACCCATCCCGAACTGCCCTTCCTACGCCATTATGTACCGATTAGATATTACAGTTTACTGTTTTCAGGAGGATTAATGGCTGCCTATTTTGTGGTCAAACATCTATATAAAAGGGAAGGGCTAAGTAGCGAAAATTTAGATAATTTAGCACTATATATTTTTTCGGGAACCATTATTGGGGCAAGATTAGGGCACTGCCTTTTTTACGAACCAACTTATTATTTGAGCCATCCTATAGAATTTTTTTTACCGATAAAAATAACAACAACGGGAGTTTTATTCACAGGTTATCGAGGCTTAGCTAGTCATGGTGCGACGATAGGCATTTTTTTAGCGATCCTAGCTTATGCTTATCGCTATAAGGCAGCATTTTTTCCCATTTTAGATAAAATTGCAATTGTGGCAGCTTTGGGCGGTGGTTTTATTAGAATTGGCAACTTTATGAACTCTGAAATTATTGGTATTCCTACTAACGCTAACTATGGCATTATTTTTAAAAATATTGACAATATACCTCGCCATCCTGCCCAATTATATGAGGCGGTGTGCTATTTTTTAATATTTGCTAGTTTGTATACCTTTTATAAAAACAAAAAAGATTCCTATCAAGCAGGATTTATTTTTGGGTTATTTCTAGTCATTCTTTTCTCAGTGAGGTTTAGTTTAGAGTTTATAAAAATAAATCAAGTCTCTTTTGAAGAGGGTATGTACTTGAATATGGGACAGTTATTAAGCTTGCCAATGATCGTATTAGGTTTTTTGGTTTCAATGAAGAAAAGCTGAACGAAGAGGAGATTGCTGCTTTGAAGAAGATCATTGATAAATTTTAACAAAACAAGTTATACTTCTCTTAATTTCCTAACCTACATCAAGGTCTACAAAACAATACACTCGTAATTTTTGTCTATATAAGCGGCACTGCAATGTTTGACGGTGTTCTATAATTACAAAAACTAATATTATGAGTGCGGCAAAAAAGATTACGATAGAGAACATACCTAATCCTTCGGAGGTTAAACGACCTAGTATTATTCGAGAAATTAAGGGAATATGGCAGCCATTGAGGTTGTTTGGGCAGTACCGAAGTTTGACCAAAAAGAAAGTTGGTAATGGCGAACGAGTAATTTTATTGCCAGGATGGAAGTCGCATGATACTGTGATGTTTCCAATGAAAAGATTCTTGAAAAAGATTGGTTATGCACCAGAATACTGGGGTTTGGGCATCAATCAAGGGCACGTTGAACGGTATAGAGATCAGCTATTAGCCAAGTTAAGAAAAGAAGATACGGACGAAAAAGTCATTCTAATCGGCTGGAGTTTAGGTGGTTTGATTGCTAGAGAAATGGCCAGAGAAATGCCCGAAAGAATAGCTAGTGTCATCACTTATGGAACCCCCGTTATCGGTGGACCTATGCACACAATCGGTGCCAGTTATTATGGAGTGGAGACGTCAAAGGAAATCGCCGAACAAATTGAAGAGTTGGATGCGACCAATCCTATACAAACGCCAATTAGTGCTATTTTTACTAAAAATGATAGCATTGTTTCTTGGTCAGCTTGTATAGATAAAGTCTCTCCAAATGTCAAGCATTATGAGGTGAATTCGACGCATCTGTCACTTGGCATAGATCCCAGTGTTTGGAAGGTGATAGTAAACCACATGGAAGAACATCACTCGTAGGGCATAGCGTTATAAGGGAATTATCTTAAGCAATGGCTTCACATGAACTAATCTATAATGAGTATTTTGTAACGCAGAAGAAGGACAAAATAAAGCTGCCAGGTGGGTAGGTTATATTTTACCCGTTTCCTTAGTAACGAGCAAATAATAAATAGTGCATTTGGAGCTAGAGGTTTTGTTCTAAGACTAGGCATTTTTTTGAAGAATAGCATCGCTATTCCTCAAAAAAATAACGACGTCTTAGGTCAAAATATCGGCTCCTAAATGCATTAGTTGTTTTTTACTCGTTACTTAGTATTTCTTACCACCAATTTGTCCTTCTTCATTTTTGAATACCAAATAATAGGTATCTGTCTACCAATACCAATAGCTCCAAACAAAAAATGACGTTCCAATCGAAATTGAAACGCCATTTTTTTATATCTTAACAAGAGATATATCGGAGTGGGAGTTGACTAGTAACGTCCTCCGCCACCACCGTAGCCGCCTCCGCCGCCACGATCGTAACCACCGCCGCCACCACCGTAGCCACCACGGCCACCGCCGCCGCCACCGTAACCGCCACGACCACGACCACCGCCGCCATAACCACCACGACCGCCACCACGACCGCCTCTATCTTCTCTTGGTTCTGCTTTCTTTACAACAATAGTTCTTCCGTCTAATTCAGCCTCGTTCAAGTCAGCGATTGCAGCTTCTCCTTCTTCTTCGTTCGGCATCTCTACAAATCCAAAACCTTTTGAACGTCCAGTAAATTTGTCAAGGATAATTTTTACAGAATCAACAGCTCCAAACTCCTCAAATGCCTCACGCAAATCATCCTCTTGCGTGTCCCAACTTAGTTTTGCAACAAAAATGTTCATAATAAAAAATAAAAAATTAATAAATAAAATAAAAAAGGCAACGGCTAATTAGACCATAAAACTTAAAAAATGAAAATAAAAAATCAATAAAAGCTTTAAGTAATAAATAGGTCGTTACTTAATAAAATCCATAATAAAATGAATGCTTAATTCAAACATCCTTACCAAATTAGAACCAGCAAAATATTAAAAGGGAAAAAAGAAATAGAGGAAAGAAAAACTCAAACGTTTATTTCAAATCGGTCTTTTAAAAATCTACTTACACTAAAAACTTCACAAACAAATATGACTAAGCAATAAACTTTTTTAATACTAAACAAAAATAATGGAAAAAATATAATAAATCCAGTTTTATTTTAATATTTCTGCTTTTACGATCTTTTTGACATAAAAATTAAGCCTTCCCCTTTATCTATTGAACTATTTGCCCCTAAATACCCTTTCGAATTATACTCATTTTCTCTATTATTAGTCACTTTTTCGAAAACCATTCTACGATAAATAGAAATAGATAGACTGGTTCTGGAATTTTTTTAACATTTTTGTAGTTCAATCGTTTGAATCATCGTCTATTGACGATAAAAAATAAATGAACAAGACTTTTCATTACTAAAAAATATATGGCAGAAAATTATAACTGGAATGTTGGCGACCAAAACCGAGGTAAAGGGCTTAAGAAAGAAACGGAGTATGCCGTACTTGTTGGAGTGATTCATGGCAATGATACGACGGAATCGGTCAAAGAATATATGGATGAGTTAGAATTTTTAGCGATGACTGCTGGGGCGGTTACCTTAAAACGATTTACTCAAAAATTGCGTAATCCTGATCGTCGGACTTTTGTCGGAAAAGGAAAATTGGAAGAAATCTTTGAGTATGTCGAAAAAAATGAAGGCATCTCTATGGTCATTTTCGATGATGATTTGACTGGTAAGCAGGTCGGTATTCTAGAAGAGTTTCTCAAAGTAAAGATTATTGATAGAAGTACTTTAATCTTGGATATTTTTGCCAGTCGAGCACAAACCGCTCAAGCTAAAACGCAGGTCGAATTAGCTCAAATGCAATATTTATTACCAAGATTAAGGGGGCTTTGGACCCACTTAGAACGTCAAAGAGGGGGTATCGGTATGAGAGGTCCAGGTGAAAAAGAAATCGAAACCGATCGACGGATTATTAGAGATAAAGTCTCAAAACTTAAGGCAAAATTACAGGTCATTGACCAGCAGAATAAAACTCGTCGAAAGACTAGAGGACAGATGATTAGAGTGGCTTTAGTAGGATATACCAACGTCGGAAAGTCTACGATCATGAATTTATTAAGCAAATCAGATGTTTTTGCCGAGAATAAATTATTTGCAACGTTGGACACTACCGTTCGAAAAGTCGTTTTCGAAACGATGCCTTTTTTGATGTCCGATACTGTTGGGTTTATTAGAAAATTGCCTCACCATTTAGTGGAAAGTTTTAAATCTACTCTGGATGAGGTGAAAGAAAGTGACATTCTTTTGCATGTAGTTGATATTGCGCATCCACAATATGAAGATCATATCAATACTGTTCAAAAAACATTAAAAGATTTAGACGCAATTGATAAACCAACTTTGTTTGTTTTTAACAAAATGGACCTGTACAGAGAGCGTTATTTTGATGACTTTTTGGATGACGAAACTAAGGAAGAAATTTTAGGTGAGTTGACTCATAGCTTGAAAAAACATTATGAAGGCGATCACGTTTTTATCTCTGCTATCAAAAAGGAGAATATCGACGAATTGAAAGCTAAAATTACTAAATTGGTGAAAGAACAATATGTGGTGCGGTATCCTTATCAGGCTAAGAAATGGTAATTGTACTAAGTAACGAGTAAATAATAACTCAGTCATTTCCTAGCTATTCTTTTGCACAATAACGTCGTTATTTTTATCAGCCATAGCGATGGGCATCCCGTCCGCTATGCGGTTCAGGAGCTTACACTCCTTCATCCTCAAAAAATGCCTAGTTCTTGCACAAAA
>CALDTJ010000262.1 GCA_937924145.1 uncultured Saprospiraceae bacterium | reverse complement strand
GGGATCGTTTATGTGGCAGATACCAAGAACAATAAAATCCGAAAAGTTGATTTAGAAGGGAATGTAAAAACGATTGCAGGCACAGGGAATTTTGGATCGAGTAATGCCCAAGGCTTAGCCGCTACTTTTGGCAATCCGACGGGCATCGAATTGGACGCTTTTGGCAATTTATACGTGGCAGATCATTTAACCCACATCATCCGCAAGGTGGATAATCGGGGCATCGTCACGACCATTGCTGGCATACCTTATATCCCTGGCGATAGTGATGGTGTAGGTCGTGACGCTCAATTTTGGCGACCTTATGGTTTGACCTTAGATAATGACGGAAATATTTTAGTAGCAGATGAGTGGAATCATAAAATAAGAAAAGTAACACCTAATGGCCGAGTTACTACGGTAGCTGGCGTAGGTGAAGTTGGTATTATCAACGGTGATACTAGTATCGCCGCTTTTAATTACCCTTGGGATATGACCGTAGATGCAAAAAATAACATTTACATTGCGGATGGCTATAACTATGTAATCCGAAAAATTTCGCCAGATGGAGAAGTGTCTAGTTATGCAGGCACTCCTTTGACCTCAGGTGGAGTAGATGGGGTAGGAGATGATGCAACTTTTAGTGGTGCTACCAGTATTGCATGGGACAAAACGACGGGTAGCTTATACGTTGGAGATGCTTATAATCACTTGGTTCGAATGATTACCACGGAGTCAAAACCTAGTCTCTCCATTATGAATCGAACTGGTGAATCTACGATATGTCAAGGAACTGAATTTATCGTGCGTGCTACGACCACCGCTTTTTCTAATTATGCTTTTTACGTCGATGGTATTTTGTTACAAAATAGTGATTCTCCTGTCTTTGAATTGCCCTTTTTAGAAGTAGGCGTTCACCAAATTCAAGCGGAATCTTTTTGGGGAGAAGAGGCGATTTCTTCGAATGTCATTGAAGTCGAAGTCATTGGGAGCGATCAACTAAACGTATCAGTAGTTGGCGCAGCAACTTTTTATGACGGGGATTCTACGATTTTAGTAGCGAATGGAACAGGTGATTTTTTGTGGTCCAATGGCGAAACTAGCCAAACGATTACGGTCAAAACAACAGGTAATTATTCGGTGCAAGCGATGCCCGTTGAAGGTGGTTGCCCTGCTATATCAGAACCGATTGCTATTACGGTTTTATCAGACCCTGTAGCGGCAGTTATAACGATTGAAGGCAATGAGGTGATCTGTGAGGGTGGAAGTACCCTTTTGGTCTCCAATTATGAGGAAGGCAATCAATGGTTAAAAGATGGTTGGACGATTGATGATACGACGGCTAATGAGTTGCTTGTCACAGAGGCTGGTTTTTATCAAGTACAAGTGCAAGACCCGATTACGGGTGTCCTAGTATTCTCCGAGGCAGTAGAAATTAAAACCATTGAATCTGCCAACCAGATTGATTTTAAAGCGGATTATACGAATGCGCAGCCTAATACTTCAATTAGCTTTAACCTTCTCGGTGATTTACCATCGAAGTTTGCTTGGAGTTTTGGGAATGAAACAGGCGTTAGTTTTTCCAATGACCCTACTCCTAGTTATCAATATGCAGACCTTGGTGCTTATACTGTAAGCCTTTTGACCGAAAGCGAATTTGGTTGTCGAGATACCCTTGTCAAAGAAAATTATATTCAAGTGGCCTTGGCCAAAGACTTATTTATTCCTACTGGCTTTACGCCGAATGGGGATGGAGTCAATGATGTTTTTCTCGTAAGAGGCCAAGTTTTAAACGGCTACAACCTACAGATTTATAACCAATGGGGCGGACTTTTATTTGCCAATAATAATCAAGCGGATGGATGGAATGGGTATAGTAAAGGGCAGCCAGTTTGCATGGGCACTTATACTTATATGATTGCTTATAATGAGGATGGTGTTTCTAAGTATTTGTCTGGGCATATTACGCTTTTGAGGTAAGACGTATCGGCTATTAGGCAAATTTTAAAGTGTTGAAGTTTTTATTAAAAAATGAAGATTGTCTAATGCTTTTCCCCCTTTGAAGGGGGACAGGGGGATGTTTTTAGTGTAATTTGTTATAAATCAGCGTTTTACATCCCCCTAACCCCCTTCGAAAGGGGGAATTAGCTCCTACAAATTAAAAAATTCAGGAGTAAATTTTGATCTTTTTCTTCTTTTGAAACAGAACTTAGTAGCCCTTCACTTGCGGGTAGATTGTAATAGAAAAACTCTAGAGATTTTGATAATTAGGAATATAAATTAGATAAGAACTATAGGTTTTTAGAAGACTAAAAATGATAATGATAATGAAAAATAAAATAATTCAAACGCTATTAATCTGGGTGATACCATTAGTGGCCTATTCACAAGATTTACACTTTTCGAATTTTCATAGTTTTTCAAATTATTTCAATCCTGCTACAACAGGAATGGACGCCCCAAGCCTGACGGCTAATTTCCAATTTAGAAGTCAATGGGCGAATATTCCCAATGCTTATAAATCTATTGGGGTCAATATTCAACAACAAAAAGATCGGTTTGCTTGGGGGGGAATTATTCATAAAAATGGGGCAGGACGAGGTTCTTTAGAAACGACAGGTGGCTTATTGACGGGTGCTTATCAGCAACAATTGGCTAAAGGAGACAATCAATTATTAATGGGAATCGGTCTAGGATTTATTCAAAAGCAATTTGATCCTACGGCTTTACAATTTGATCGACAATATAATTCAGAAACAGGTTTTGATATAGCGAATGGAAATGGTGAAAATTTTATGCAAACCAATAGTACCGCCATCGACTTTTCGATTGGTGGATTGTGGAAAGGAGAATGGGATCGGAATAAGTTAATTAAAGCGCAGCTAGGGTTTGCCTTGGCGCATATTCATTTGCCAAATTTGGGTTTTAATGATGCTTTAAATGAATATAAAACGAAAGTAGTCGTACATGGAGAACTTCAATTGCCTTTTTCTTCCAGAAGTCAGTTAAGTCCTTATTTTTTATATCAAAAACAGGAAGTTCACCAAGAATTTTTAGTAGGTGTTCGTTCCAAAAGAAAAATCAATCCACAGACTTACATTCGCTCTGGAGTTGCTTATAGAGCAAAAGATGCCTTGATTTTTCAAGCTGGTTTAGATTGGGGGAATAAGTCTTTAACGCTCAATTATGATTTGAATAATTCTCGGTTGACGAAGGTGACGAGCGGTCAAGGTGCTTTTGAATTAGCTTTCGCCATTCAATTGGGGAAACGATCAAAAACACGTAAAAAAGACCGAGATAAAGATGGTGTTTACGATCACCAAGATCAATGCCCTGACATCTATGGAGACAAGCGTTACAAAGGCTGTCCAGTCCCTAAAAAAGAAATGGTAGAAGAGGAAATAGATACGGATGGTGACCGAGTGCCAGATGAATATGATGATTGTCCATTGATTAAAGGTCCGCGGTATTTACATGGTTGTCCCGACACAGATAAGGATGGAGTCGTCGATCCAGATGATGCCTGCCCAAGATTAAAAGGGAGTCCTTTGAATGGAGGTTGCCCGATTGACGAAAAAGATACGGATAGAGATGGAGTGCCTGATTCTGAGGATTACTGCGTTTTTTTAAGAGGTTCCGCTAAATTTCATGGTTGCCCTGATTCTGACAAAGATGGTATTTCTGACATTGATGATGATTGCCCTTATTTAAAAGGAACGAAAAGGAATAATGGCTGCCCAAGTAATGGTCGTGAGCGTAGTTCAAAGGCGATTGTTGAATTTGATGTAGACGAATATTTTATTCATCCAGAATATGCTGCGGAATTAGATTTTCTGATGTATGAAATTCAGGCGGAAGACAATTATAAAATCATGATTGCTGGACATACAGATTCGGAAGGGAACGCGGTATACAATTATGAGTTGGGACAAAAAAGAGCCTTTGCCATTCAAACTTATTTAGTAGAAAAAGGTATTGACGCCTTTAAGGTCCAAACCATTTCTTATGGAGAGGCACGGCCTAAACGGAATAATGAAGAGGTTTTAGGCAAAGCTAAAAATCGACGGGCGGAGGTGCAGGTGATTTATGAGTGATCTTTTTTCCTAAAATGGGAATACATCCCATTTAGGGAAATTTCAAATGTTTTATAATAGCATAAAGTGCTGATTGTTAATTGATTATGTTTTAGGCGCGCCTTTGGTATATAATATTGTATCACTCAGAATTGATAGGCTATTGAAAATAGAGTAGTAAAGTTGACTCCCTAATAATAGCTCCAACGGAGCGACATATCTTAACTTAGGGTGTAAGCCCTAAGTACTTAAAAACCAAATTAATACCCCCATAAAGCGCTGAAAGTGCGACATAAACAGACTTAGTAACGAGTAAAAAACAACTAATGCATTTAGGAGCTGATCTTTTGCCCAAAGACGTCGTTATTTTTTTGAGGAATAGCGATGCTATTCTTCAAAAAAATGCCTAGTCTTAGAACAAAATCTCTAACTCCAAATGCAC
>CALDTJ010000261.1 GCA_937924145.1 uncultured Saprospiraceae bacterium | reverse complement strand
CAATGTTCCTCTATTTCCATTTTAAATGGTTTACAAGTAGCCTCCATATAAGCGTAGCCTGCATGGGCACCTTGTGTACAATCTGTCGTCAAAAATTCTATTAGTAGTGTTTGACCAATATAAGGCTGTAAATCAAAACCTACTGTGGTCCAGGGTCTGACTCGCCAACCTCCTCGACAACTCTCAAAATTTGGAATTTCGGGCGCAGCTTTTACCTTATATTCTCCGCATGGAATAATGTTATTAGATTCATCTAAAATCTTCAATTCAAACCGGGGTTGTTCAAATTCTTGATGGTCAGGGTCATTGAGTACTACGGCATATCGTAATTGGAAAAATGGCATTTCAGCAGTTACGGTAAACTTTAACCCTATTAAATCTGCCTCTGAACCTACTCGTGCATTTCCCAAACGTAAAGTAAATTGTCCACCGTCTGCTGGTACTACTGGTAATAATCTGTTTATTTCACAATGTTGCAAAGCAATCGTATCAAACCCTTCACTAATGTGCATGATTTTGTGCCTTGTGGAATCAACTCCTTGTTGTTCCAGAATAACTTCTCCTGTTTTATCAATTTTTCCGATAAAAGCAGTAAAACCATCAAGTGTTCCTGTTTCTAAATTCGCATCAAAACAATTTTGAGTGAAAACTGGGTTTGGTAAATAGATAAGCAATAATATACTAAACGTAAATCTCATAGGTACTTTAGTTTTTCAACTACATCAACGACTATCACTTTCAAGCGTTAGTCACTTGATGGGCTAATAAGGTTTTTAGAAAATAGGGTAGTGAAAAGTAAAGTCCTTTATGGCTCTCTATTGTAGCTGTATTATTGGTAAGTGTCTTGTGGTTGTATGTTTGGTTTATTTTCTTTTAGACTGAAGTAGCTTCTTAAAGAGGGGAAAATTATTGAAATATTATTAAGCTATCTTGTCTATTGTCTTTTGTATGTTATAGATTATACAAGAATGATGCTAATTTATGGTAAGGAATAGGAATTAAGCAAAAGTGACAAGTAATTGGCTTTTTGTATTTGTATAGTTTTAATATGAAATGGCCTAAAATAAAAAAGGCGATTCCATTTGGAATCGCCTTAGATTTGAAGTAACAAGAATGCTACTTTTATATTTTGTATAACATTAAGCTGGAGCTAATGCCTTATTTTTATTACGTTTACGGTCGTGGTCCTTTAAAAAAGTCTTTCTCAAACGGATGGAACCTGGCGTTACTTCTACGAATTCGTCCTCTTGAATATATTCCAATGCTTCTTCTAAGGTAAATACAACCGGTGGTACAATTTTAACCTTCGCATCATTTCCAGCAGAACGCATGTTAGACATCTTCTTAGTCTTCGTTAAATTAATCACTAAATCACCTGGACGACTATTTTCACCTACTACTTGACCTTCATAAATTTCTTGGTTAGCTGTGATGAAAAACTTACCTCTTTCTTGTAAATTATTGATAGAAAATGGAATCGCCTTTCCTTGTTCCATACTGATTAAAGAACCATTGATTCTACTTGGAATTTCTCCTTTGTGCGGTTGGAATTCTTTGAATCGATGAGTCATAATTGCTTCTCCTTGAGAAGCAGTTATTAGGTAACTCCTCAACCCGATTATACCTCTTGAAGGAATTTCAAATTGTAATAATTGGCGTCCACCCTTCGGTTCCATTGATAACATCATTCCTTTTCGCTTCGTCACTGCCTCAATTGCTTTTCCGGATGTTTCATCTGGAATATCAATTGTCAATTCCTCAATTGGCTCAGAAGTCACGCCGTCAATCTTCTTCATAATTACCTGAGGTTGACCGATTTGTAACTCATAACCCTCTCTTCTCATCGTCTCAATCAATACTGCCAAGTGCAATACACCTCGACCAAAAACTCTAAAAGAATCCGCAGAACCAGTTGGTTCAACTTTTAATGCTAAGTTCTTTTCTAATTCTTTTTCCAATCTATCTTTGATGTGACGAGAAGTCACAAACTTTCCTTCTTGACCAAAAAATGGTGAATCGTTAATGGTAAACAACATCGACATCGTTGGCTCATCAATCGCAATCGTTGCTAAAGCCTCTGGATTTTCAACATCTGCTACCGTATCCCCAATTTCAAATCCTTCAATCCCTTGAATTGCACAAATATCACCAGCTTTCACTGAATCCACTTTTACTTTTCCTAAACCTTCGAAAGTAAATAAACCACGGATTCTGTGCTTTTTTACTTCGCCTTTTCTATTTACTAAAGCTATATCTGTATTGGTTTTTAACTCACCTCTTACCAAACGACCGATAGCCATTCTACCTGTGAAGTTCGAGTAATCCAAAGAAGTCACCAACATTTGAGTCGTACCTTCTTCAATTTTTGGTGCAGGAATATTTTTGATAATTGAATCCAATAAAGGCGTAATATTATCAATTTGATCATTCCAGTGGTAATTCATCCAACCATACTTAGCTGAACCATAAACCGCAGGGAAGTCTAATTGCTCTTCCGTTGCATCTAAATCACACATCAAGTCGAATACCGCCTCGTGTACTTCTTCTGGTGTACAGTTTTCCTTATCTACTTTATTGACAACTACCAATGGTTTCAATCCTAGCTCAATCGCCTTTGACAAAACGAAACGAGTCTGTGGCATTGGTCCTTCAAAAGCATCAACTAATAAAATAACTCCATCTGCCATATTCAAAACCCGCTCTACCTCTCCACCAAAATCGGAGTGACCAGGAGTATCGATAATATTAATCTTTACGCCTTTATATCTGATTGATACGTTTTTAGAGACAATGGTAATCCCTCTTTCTCTTTCTAAATCATTATTGTCCAAAATTAATTCGCCAGGCTTTTCGTGATCGCCGAAAAGCTGTCCTGCTAAAATCATTTTGTCTACCAAGGTCGTTTTACCGTGATCGACGTGGGCAATAATTGCAATATTTCTAATATCCATCTCTAAATTTGAATGGTGAAAAGTATCAACGATTTTAATCGTCATTATTAAGCTTATCAATGAAACTGCCTAAGCGGGCGCAAAGATACGACTATTTGACAGATGATGCTTGAAAAGTCACTAAATTTCGCTTTAAATTACTGTTAATAAAGGCTTTAGTTTCAAAAAGGCAAGGGTGGCAATTTGTATTGTTAAATAGAAAAATTCTATAAACCTTATCTAGTTTGTAAATTGTTTGAAAAAGACATTTTTTAATTGGTAAAAGTGGCCTATTTTAAAATTTTCGTATAGCATTTATTTTTAATAATATTTAACTTTTATCTTTGAATAATTCAAAAATTATTCTGATTCCCTATCAAAAATTAAAATTTGGGCTAATATTCTGCTTGCCTTTTTCTAGATTATTCCAATTTATTTTAGCTAAAAATAGGTAAAAAACCTATAAATTAGGTAAGCTGCCTATTTTTAAAAATATGCAATATTACTCTGCAAAGCTGGTTGGTTTTGCTCTAATTTTACATTCTCTAAACGAATTTAATTATTGAACACATATAATAAACTGTTAAGATGAATGAAGTAGATTATCCTTGTCGTCCGATTTATAGAAAAGACGCTAAGGCAAAAGGTTTTAGGGATTTGCATAATCGATTTTATCGCAAAATTTTTGACTATGCTTTAAATAAGCTAAATAGCCAAGAGGAATCGCAGGCTGTAGCAGATGCTTATTTTTTGAATTTGGAGAAGAGATTTGACCTTTCGGAAAGAGGAAAGTATTAATTCCTAGAAAAAATGAGTGGTAATTCTAGTTGGTGAACAGTTGCATTAAAAGTAAAAAATTCATTTGTACCAAAAGTTAGTATACTGAGAAATTACCTTTTTGAAGGTAAGACAATCAACATTTTCTATTGAATTATGTTACGCTAAAGAAACCCTTGCACTTGCAAAAGCACTATAAATATTAGAGAAATGCAGATACCAGCTATACCTAAAAATGAGAAGGAAAGGTTAGATGCCCTACTTGTAAAAGGCCTTTTGACAGGCGGTTCTCATCCTGAATTTGACGATATTGTTGATTTGGCTGCTTATATATGTGACACTCCTATTTCTTTAATTTCTATCGTTGGAAAAGACCAGCAAAGATTTATTGGAAATCATGGCCTGCCCGTAGATAGTACAGAAAGAAGTGTTTCTTTTTGTGCACATGCTATTAATGATATTCATGGACCTTTACTGGTCGAGGATGCCACGAAGGACAGTCGATTTAGTGAAAATCCATTGGTTTTGGGAGATCCCAATATTGTCTTTTATGCTGGTTTTCCGCTTGTAACTGCCGATGATTATGCTTTGGGTACCTTATGTGTTATTGACAATAAACCCAAGACCTTAAATAATCGACAGCAAAGAGGATTAAATTTTTTGACCAATCAAATTATTCGATTTTTTGAGTTGCGAAGGATCGTCAAAGAGGCAGAAGAACGAGAAATGCTCCTAAATCAGGCAGTAAGTAGCCTAGAAGAATACACGGCGACTATAGCCCATGACTTGAAAACCTCGCTACGGAATATTGAAATATCCACAGAATTACTTAAAAAACGACATGAAGGTAATATTGATAATGTTTGTCAAGAATACCTAGATAATATTCAAACAGAAACTTCTGACTCTATTCGTTTTATTAATGACATGCTTAAATTTTCAAAGTCTGTTTATACCTTCAATGAAAGTAAAGAGGCAGTGGATATGAATAAACTGGTAAAATTAATTTGTAAAAAGCTAAAAATACCGAAAAAATTCAAGGTGATTGTGCCTACCGCATTACCTGTCATTTATACTTCTCGCACGGCTATCCAACACGTTTTTGAAAACCTAATCCAAAACAGTGTAAAATATACGGATAAGGCAAAACCTGTAATTGAAATACAATATCGTTCAAAAAAGAATGCTCATAGCTTCAAGGTTATTGATAATGGATGTGGAATTCCTAAATCAAGACAAGAAAGTGTTTTTAATTTATTTAATAGGATTACAACAGAGAATGTTGACAATGAAAATAGTTCTGGAGTAGGACTAGCTATTGTTAAACGATTAATTTTATTGTTAGGTGGTAGTATAAAGATCAAATCAAAAGTAGGGAAAGGAGCTAAATTTATTTTTAAAATTCCAAAAGATAGTGAAGGGAAAATAGATGTTTAAAGTTCAATTAAGCCTAATTTAATCGCATGTTTCACAAGTCCTACCGTATTCTTAACTTGTAATTTTTCCAATAGATTTCTTTTATGTGCGTCTACGGTTCTTTTGCTAATGAAGAGTATATTGGCTATTTCTTTATTACTTTTTTCCTCCGTTATCAATTTTAATACTTCTAGCTCTCGTTTAGTCAAATTTTGACCTACCAAATTCTTTTTACTAGGTTTGTCATCCATGAATTGTTTAACAATAGATTGCATGATCGGATTGCTGTAAAATGTTTCTCCACCATGAACCACACGAATTGCTTTCAACATTTCTTCCGTACCAGCATCTTTTAGCAGGTAGCCATTTGCACCAGATTTTAATACCTTTTTGACATATTTATCTTCTTGGTGCATGGAGAAGATTAACACTTTAGACTTAGGTTTTTTCTCTAAAATCCATTTGGTGGCGTCAGGGCCTTCTCCATCCTTCAAAGAAATATCCATCAAAATAATATCAGGGTCGTACTCTAGGATATTTGCCATAAATTCCTGTACAGAACCAGCAGTACCAATGACGTCGATATCTTTTTCATAATCAATTAATGATTGAATTCCTTGGCGAAATATTTTATGATCATCAACAATGAAGACAGTTATTGGCATTTAGTAATTTGAAGTATTTAAAATTAAAGTGAAAGTACTTAATTTAATTCAGATTTTCTCATTTTTATATTTACAAGAGTAATAAGTCTATTTAAAACAGAATAGCCATTTCCTCATGACGAAGAAATGACTATTACCCTTAATTTTTTTCAAGCTCTCTATTATTATTTATTAGACAGATCCAATGTAGCTCTTAAAAGTTTGTTTTGTGTTTATTTATACGAATCAGAACCGCGCAGGTAGTATTTATTGAAGAACTACTGGATACAATCATATAAAAATTGTACTGCAAAGTTCCATATAAAAAACACTTATTTTATTAGTAGAAATACTTAATTTAGAAATTAGGTAATTTACCTATTTGTTAAGCGTTATGCTTAATGGTTGGTAGTTAATTGGAGTCTTCTCAGTTTTTACTTCATTTTTCACTAAGTCAATCTCTACTTGACTGACAGCTCTGGTACCTAACTCAATTTCTGCTGCCAAGACTGCCATACGTTAATAATCGGCTGGTTTCACTACGATTCTGAGCAGTTTTTTAGTTGGGAATGATTTGTACTTTTTTAGAAACTCTTCCATTTTTTCATTTTGGTTGTAATTATTCCCAGCTTTAATCGCTGTAGGTGAAATATCCAATATTTTTAAGAGGCGAGACGCTTAAAATAAAATACTGCGAATTCATTAAGTTTTTACAATTCAATGTTCTCGTAAATATCTTCTAATTTAAGTTTGATATTTAAAGACGAAATAGGCAAAAAGTTATCCACTCCTGCAATTCTTGTTATTTTCCAAAGGTCTCCTTTTTTCTTATAAACTTCTATCTGTGCTTTATCTTGTTCGATAAGAATATATTCTTGTAGGCTATCAATTTGTCGATAGAAAAAGAATTTGTCACCTCTGTCATAATTAGCTGTAGACTTAGATAAGACCTCTATGATTACAACAGGATTAGTAACAGCATTAGATTCTAATTGAGACTTCTCTATTTCCCCGCAAACAATCATAGTATCTGGATATAGAAAGCTATTCTTTTCTTTTACATGGAGTTTAATTTCACTATTCATGACTTTACAGTCACTTTTTTTATGCTTTAAGGCAGTTCTTATTTCTCCAAAAATATTACCACATATCAAACCATGATTTAAGGTGCCTCCAGCCATTGCATAGATAGAACCATTATGATACTCGTATTTGGTATCAGTTTGTTGTTCTATTTTGATGTACTCAGAAATGGAAAGATTATCTAAATTTTTAGCTATCATGAAAGCATTATTTACGCTAGAATTTTAGTACGTAATTATCAAGTAATTTTAAAGTTACTAAAAATATTGGTACAACTCAAAAACAAAATGCTAAGAAATAAAAAACCATTCCCTATCTTAGCCCCATAAAATAATCAAACACTCAAATAATGAATCTAATCAACAAAACCATTCTAATAACCTTCATCTTAGCTTTGGCAATTCCCGTCATGGCGCAAAGGAAGAAAAATAAAAAGAAAAATGCACCAGTCATTTCTACTTCGACTGCCATTCAAGACGACTATAAAGGCTTGAAATTCAGAAATATTGGACCATTTAGAGGTGGGCGAAGTGTAGCTGTTTCTGGTGTGAAAGGCAATCCGCTTTTGTATTATATGGGAAGTACAGGTGGTGGCTTGTGGAAGACAGAAGACGCAGGAATCAGTTGGAAAAATATCTCTGATGGACAATTCAAAACGGGATCAGTAGGTGCTGTTTCTGTCGCGCCATCGGATCCCAATGTTATTTACGTAGGTATGGGAGAACACCCCGTGCGTGGAGTAATGACCTCCTTTGGAGATGGCGTTTATAAGTCTACCGATGCAGGAAAAACTTGGACGAATATCGGCTTGCCCATGTCTCGCCATATTGCGGCTATTCGGATTCATCCAGATAATCCAGATGAAGTTTTTGTAGCGGTGCAAGGTGCGGTACACGGACCAACTAAAGATCGAGGCGTTTATAAAACCATAGATGGTGGTAAAACTTGGAAAAAAGTCTTGTACGTCAATGAAGATACTGGTGCAGCAGATTTAAGTATGGATGTCAATAATCCTCGAATTTTATATGCTGGTATGTGGGAACATCGTCGTTTCCCGTGGACGGTCAAAAGTGGTGGGGAAGGATCAGGTATTTATAAATCAGTTGATGGTGGTGAAAATTGGGAGGAACTAAGCAAAGGTTTACCAGCAGAAATGGGAAAAGTAGCAGTAGACGTTTCCCCTGCTAATTCAAATGTGGTCTACGCCAATATCGAATCGCATCCAGAAAAAGGCGGTGTATTCCGTTCTAATGATGCTGGAAAGACTTGGAAACACGTTTGTAAAGATCGAGTAACCATTGCCAGAGCTTGGTATTACATTGAAATATTCGCTGATCCAGTAAATGAAGATGTAGTTTATGTATTGAATGCACCCGTTTTGAAATCTACTGATGGTGGAAAAAGCTTTAAAAGAATTCCAATTGGACACGGTGATGAGCATGATATGTGGATCAATAAAGACAATCCTAGTAATCTAATAGTAGGAAACGATGGAGGAGCAACCATCTCTTTTAATGGTGGTAAAACTTGGTCTACCCAAGAAAATCAACCAACCGTACAGTTTTATAGAGTCATTACCGATAATCAATTTCCTTATCGAATTTATGGCGGTCAACAGGATAATTCAACCGTCAGTATCGCCAGTAAAGCACCAGGCGGTATTGGTTGGAAAGATTGGTATCCAGTAGCAGGTGGTGAATCTGCTTTTATTGCCTTTGATGAGGACAACCCAAAGAAGGTTTATGGTGGTACTTATCACGGTATTATGTCCGTTTGGGATGCAGATACTCGTGCTAGAAAAGACATTATGGCTTACCCCGTCATTGGTCTAGGAATGGTCCCAAAAGACATGAAATATCGCTTTAATTGGAACTCTCCGTTAGTCGCCTCTCCCCAAAATTCTGATGTAATGTTTCATGGTGGAAATAAGGTCTTAAAAACTACCAATGGAGGAATGTCTTGGGAAGAAATTAGCCCAGATTTAACTAGAAATGATAAGACCAAGCAAGGCGTTGGAGGAATTCCATTTACGATTGAAGGAGCAGGAGGAGAGAACTATAATACCTTAAGTTATCTCCAAGTTTCTACCCACAGTGCCGATGTTATTTGGGCAGGAAGTGATTGTGGGCTAGTTCATGTTACTCAAGATGGTGGTAAAAACTGGTCGAATGTCACGCCAACTGGTCTCGGCGAAGTGATTATCAATGCCATTGATGTTTCGCCTCACCAAGCAGGTACGGCTTACATTGCAGCTACTGGCTATAAGTTCAACAACTTTACCCCAATGGCTTATCGTACGACAGATTATGGAAAAACTTGGACTAAGATCGCTAATGGTTTTGGAAAAGATCATTTTGTCAGAGTCGTTCGAGCAGATCCCAAAGTGCAAGGTTTATTATATGCTGGTACAGAAGGAGGTTTGTATTTTTCTAATAATAATGGTCAGAATTGGCAGCCATTTAGCTTAAATTTGCCCGTTACCCCGATTACAGATTTGACTTTCCGAGACAATGATTTAGTCGTGGCGACTTCTGGTAGAGGATTTTGGGTTTTGGACGATTTAGGCGCTATCCAACAATCAAATGGGATGGTTGGAAAAAGCACAAATATTCAGTTATTTACACCAAAGCCTACTGTAAAAGCCAGTTTTGGCGGTCGAAGTAGGGAGTCTAATCTTGGAAAAAATCCTTCTGATGGAGTCATTATAGACTACTATTTACCAGAAGACATGAAGAATGCGGATGTTAAATTAGAAATTGCTGATGCATCTGGAAAAGTGCTTAGAACTTATACCAATAAAAAAGACACAAGCTTTAAACGATATGAAGGTGGCCCAAGCCCTGCTAAGGTTTTACCTACCAAAAAAGGCATCAATCGTTTTGCCTGGAATTTTAGAAGAAACTCTATTCCTGGTGTGCCGAATGTTTTTGTAAATGGTGGTTATGGCGGGTCTTCGGTTGCGCCTGGGGATTATAAAATAAGTCTGAATATAGATGGGAAGGTCACAACGGTAGATGCTAAAGTCTTGCCTGATCCTAGATTAAAAGACGTAACTGCCCAAGACTTTGCCGATCAACAAGCCTTATTGACGCAAATAGATGATGCCTTATTAGATATGCATAAAGGTGTTAATCGAATGCGGAAAGTCAAAAAGCAGGTCAATGCTTTAAATGAAAATTTAAAGGGCATAGAAGATGCTGACACTTTAATAAATAAAGGAAAAATGGTATTGGAAAGCATCACCAATTGGGAAAACAACTTAATTCAGCCGAATCAAAAGACTTTTCAAGATGTGATTAACTTCCCAAATCAATTGAACTCGCACTTTATGAATTTGAAGAGTAAAATTGATAGTCATGATCCTCGCCCTACTGCCGGTGTAAAAAATCGTTTGTCAGAATTGATGGGGGAGTGGGCGACACATAAAAAGACTTTAGAAAAAATTATCAATGAGGAAGTGAGTGCATTTAATGACTTGTATGATGCATTGAAAATTCCTGCTTTGGTGATTCCAGAGTAGTAATAGCACACGATGGCACACGATGGCTGTTTTCTACAGCCATCGTGTTTTAATACCGAAATAGTAAACATGGTGGCTGTAGGAAACAGCCACCATGTACTATTGCCCATAAACTTCTAAAGGCACATCCACATAAGTCTTCAACACACTCAATGCCAATCCTTCCGCCGCATCAGGCGTAAATTCCTTATTCATAAAATAGTCCTCTAATAGAACCTGTGATTGGAAAAATAAAATTTTAAAAGCCACTAAATTTTTCCCTAAGACAGGATAGTTTTCAGCACTGCTATCCAACTGTTTCATAAAAGTAGCCAACCATTCTTCTGTGCTTTTTTTCTCTTCCTTGGATAATTTTTCTGGAAACAGATATTGGAAATTTCTAGCAGCAGCCAATGCCTTTTGTCGGTCTTTTTGAGCATCGGTCAATGCGGCTGGACTCAAATCTTGCAGCATAGCATTCATTATTTTAATAGGCACCCATTGGTCAAAAGTTTTGCAAGACTCAATCTTTGTATTGGCAAAAGAGGCAAATTTTGATTTAGTTTTAAATGCGGCAAAAGATTCCTCTGGATGTCTTTCAAATAACCAACAGGGAATGGAATAGTCGCTATTAATCGGGGCTGCATGTAGATAACGAAGGTGTAGAATGAATTGCGTTAAATCTTCGTAGGAATAATTGGCATTAAAATCAAAAGGTGGGGCATTTTTGATTTTTTTATCCGCAAAAGTTTCTTTGATAGCGGTATTCATTAAACGATTGATGGCTGTGATATTTCCATTATTCGCTAATAACCAATAAGCTTGATAAGCTTTGGAAATTGGTCGCTGGATAGATTGTAGTTTTTGGATACTTCTAACTGGACTTGAGGGTAAATTATTGATAATACCCTGTATATCAAAGTCTGCTTTTTCCTCAAACCTTTCGAAAAAGCTACTTAATAAGGCATATTTTTTATATTGTAAATCTTTAGTCGTGAAATTTTCGTAACCTACCGTGGTTGCTTTACCATAAAAACCGTCTAAGCTTCCATTAAAAAATTGATGTTCTTTTAATAACTTTTGAATATCTAAAGCGGAGGTTCTTTTGATGAGTGGTCGAATATTAGGGATAGCGATTATACTATTATTTTCGGCCGTTGGATTGACATTTTTACTAGTCTGAATGATTGGGGTAGTTGCGTTGTATGAAGCAGGCACTGGATCATTGAGTATCGTTTCTACCGCCGTATTTAAGTTGCTTTGTACTCGATTCACTCCTTTCTCAAAATCACCTACTTCGTGTAATAACTGAGTATTGATCGTCCGCATAAAAGCATCAGCGTAGCCTTGAGCTTGAATTTCAGCAACTCTTTTTTTGGCAGCGACTCTATTTTTAAAAGGGCCTGTTAATAATTTTACTCTTGCTGGGTCATTCAAACTAACATATAGTTTTCCAATAGATTCGTAGGTTTTCCAATTAATCGGCACACCTTTTTTTTCTGTGGTGAATTGTACAACTATTACTTCCTTTCCTTCTTTCAAAACCTTAGGTACAACAAAGCCACTAAATCCCCTCTCCTTAATCATTTTCAAAACGGCTAAGGCATTGTATTCCGTTGGATAATCTCCTAAAAATACTTTGTGAAAGTTATTTTCAAAAGGCTCAGCAGATAAATAGCCATAAGACTCAATTAGGTTGAAATCTGCTTTTTGAGGATTAACAAAGGTGCCAATTTGAATTGTATAAATTTGATTAGTCTGTGCCATTAAGGCGATAGGAAAGAGCAATGCCCAAAGGATTAATTTTTTCATTGGAATGGTTTAAATTGTTTATGGTAGTTTAGAAAATCGCTTGAATGGAACGGACAGGTTTAAATCCAAGTCAAATTTAGAATTATTTTCTCATAGTTTCTTTACTGTTAAGAACAAAAGAATACGAAAGATTATGCATGAAATTTGTTCATTTAACAAAAAATTAAGCAATGGCTAATGAGAAAGCAGACAAAAGGAGGGACGTTTTGAAATGAAAATTGAAAGCGAAGAGTTAGGTAACACGGAAATTTGTTAACACAGAATAAAACGTTGACAAATACTGATTGCAATATGATAAATTCTAATGTCAAAATCTAGTTCTGTGTTAACTAATTTGCGTGTTAAAAAAGTCAAAGCCTACTTCTATAGTACCTTCACGTATCAGACAATTTGGAATTGTCCGATACGAGGAAAAGTCAACATTTAATTAGGAAACAAAAAAATCCTGCAATAAAAATATCCCATTAATACCAACCAAATACCAAGAATTAACGACTTTTGCGATTATACATTATCAAAAAAAATAAAATTCAATGGAATATCAGAATTTATCCATCAAGAACGAAGACAATATTTTAGTAGTCACTTTAAATAGACCAAAAGCATTAAATGCATTAAATAAGCAGACTATAGATGAATTGGCCTATTTTTTCGGAGAAGATACTGCACCCAAGGTACTTGAAATTAAAGGGATCGTAGTAACAGGAGCAGGAGAAAAGGCATTTGTCGCAGGAGCGGACATCAAAGAATTTTTAGGAATGAATGCAGAGGATGGCAGTCGATTATCCCGAAGAGGAAATGACGTCATGTTTTTAATCGAACGTTTTCCAAAGCCAGTCATTGCAGCAGTAAACGGATTTGCTTTAGGCGGTGGTTGTGAGTTGGCGATGGCTTGTCATATACGGATAGCAGGAGAAAAAGCACGATTTGGACAACCAGAGGTTAATTTAGGCATTATCCCAGGTTATGGTGGAACACAACGATTAATTCAGCATGTTGGAAAAGGAAAGGCAATGGAATTAGCGATGACTGCCGATATGATTGGAGCTGAAGAGGCGAAGGCTTTAGGTTTAGCGAATCATGTTGTTCCAAAAGGAGAAGAAATTGCGAAAGCAAAAGAAATTATCAATAAAATAGCTACAAAAGCACCGATAGCTATTAGCAAAATTATAGAGTGTACTAATGCCTATTACGAGCCTTGCGTGAATGGTTTTGATACAGAAATCAACAGTTTTGGTGCATTGACTGGTAGTGAGGATTTTGTTGAAGGTGCATCAGCGTTTGTCGAAAAGCGAAAGGCAGCATTTAAAGGAAAATAGCAATTGTGATTATTTCTTTTTATCTTACTTTTAAGCAACCATCTTGAAATGAGCTGCACCAATGGGAAAGACAAGAACTCGTTAAATCTATGTTAATCCTTTTGAAAGTAGGGTACAAGTCCTATTAGAAAGCGTTTCCTTTTTGTAGCTTTGATTGAACAAATACGAGATTTGCGCCTTATTATTAAAAAAAGAATTGAATTATGTGGAAATATTTAGTTTTAGGAATTACGTTTTTAGCCCTCACTTATAATCAATCATTTGCTCAGCAAAAAGAGCAGGATGAAACATTAGTCCAATTATCTGGATTAGTATTAGATGGCACAACAGATGAGTTGTTGCCCATTCCTTATACGAATGTTTTTATCAAAGAAGAACAAAGGAGAGGAGATTTTACGGATTTTAAAGGATATTTCACCATTGTAGCTAGAAAAGGGGAAACTGTTGTGTTTTCCACGGTCGGATACAAGACGGTAGAGTTTACCGTTCCTGATACTTTAGAAGACAATCGTTATTCCATCGTGCAAATGATGACGCAGGATACATTTAATCTTCCAGAAACGGTTGTTTTTCCGTGGCCAAGTAAGGAACATTTTAAATTGGAGTTTTTGGCTATGGATGTAACGACGGAATTGCAAGCAAGAGCAAGAGAAAACGTGGCTGAGGAAGTCTTAGCCAGAGGAAGCAAAATCGTCAGTAGAGATGGAAACGAGAATGCGGACTATTATTTAAGGCAACAAGCTTCTAATTATTATCACTATGGACAGGTGGCACCTATGAATATTTTTAATCCAGTTTCTTGGGGCAAATTTGTGAAAGCCTGGAAAAATGGAGATTTTAAAAAGAAGAAAAAGAAGAAGTAGGGTTGGTTACTAGTTGCTGGTTCGATGACAATAGCTTGTTTTTGAGCATGAAAAAGAGATTTGGGAGTTCCTGAATCTCTTTTTTTATGTTTAAAATGTATGCTGTAAAAGAGGTCAACGTCTAGATCAGTACGACCCCGCACGCCTGACGGCAGTCGGGCAGGTGCGCAATCGGGCGGGTCAGCGGAATTTATTTGTCCACTGACAGAAATCGGTGCAAGCAGTTGGGGAAAGTCAACATCTAGATTGATGAGAAATTAGAATTTGGAAAAAGTCAACAGAATGATTTGGTAATCAATTTTGCAGTTCGCTTCCTATTAACTATCATTGCAAAAAGCAAATAACTATGCCAGTCAACATCATCGAAATAAAAGCTAAATGCTCAAACCCTGCACCCATCCGTGCGATCTTACAATCTAAGCAAGCAGACTTTAAAGGAATAGACCACCAAATAGATACTTATTTCAAAGCTCCGAATGGCAGATTAAAACTCAGGGAAGGGAATATCGAGAATACACTAATACATTATGATAGACCCAATCAAGCAGGCCCTAAGAACTCTAAAGTGACTTACCAACGATTACCAGCAGGAACTGATTTAAAAAATGTTCTAGCAGCTGCTATGGGAGTATTAGCAGTAGTGGATAAAAAACGAGGGATTTATTTCATTGATAATGTAAAGTTCCACATAGACGAAGTAAAGGAGTTGGGAGCCTTTGTAGAAATAGAGGCAATAGATGAATCAGGGACGATTGGAATAGAAACCTTAAAGGAACAATGTGCTTATTATATAGACTTGTTTGGGATTTTAGCCGAAGATTTAATAGATGTCTCCTACAGCGACTTAATAATGGAAAAATAAGTATCTCACCATCATATTATTAGTTGATTTAATGTCAAGGTGATTTTAGCCTATTTTTGGCCTGTTTTCTACTGAAACCTAGTCACCCAAAATAGATTTTTTTTCAAGATAAATAGATTAGAATAGTATTTATGGGCATTTTTGTGTGTAAAAACACATAATACTATGTCACAAAAATTAAAAAAATGTAATTTTATCAAAATAGATGCTAAATTTATTCAATGTTTTGGTAGAAAAACCATTCAAATTAAATCTGTTACAAGCAAAATGGGTGATTTCTTCTTTGGTATTAAAAAATAAATTTATGTTTTAAAAAAATATTA
Source organism: uncultured Saprospiraceae bacterium (assembly GCA_937924145.1). Classification (GTDB taxonomy): domain Bacteria; phylum Bacteroidota; class Bacteroidia; order Chitinophagales; family Saprospiraceae; genus JAFMDF01. Next base: position 3,646 of record CALDTJ010000261.1, on the reverse strand, counting down.
ATAAATTTTTTAGCCTATTAAGTATCTGATAATGAGTATTTTAGGTGTGTTTAGATCACTTTGTTGTAAAAAATAATTTGACTTAAGACTTGCGTCGTGTCACAATCAGCTATATATTTGTGACATCATTACGATACAAACCTTCCCACACAGAAATAAAAACACTCCCAAAAGTTTTCCCCTCAACGACAAGAAATTTAACAAAAACTAAAACACAACCCCTTTAAATTTTCCCCCCTTTATTAATAACTATTTTACAGCACCATCAAAAGGGAAAATGAAAAAAGGATTTCAAATTTTAGTAGTTTTAGTAGCAATGAGCTACAACTTGAAGGCGGGCATCATCTACGTAAAAGCAGGTGCTAACGGAGATGGCAAAACTTGGGCAACTGCTACAGGTGATTTGCAAAACGCTTTACAAACTGCTACTAAAGGTGATGAGATTTGGGTGAGCAAAGGGGTGTACTATCCAACCACAGACAACAACAGAACAATTTCCTTTCAAATAAAAGATGGCGTTGCGCTTTACGGAGGCTTCGCTGGTACCGAGACCTTAATCGGAGACAGAATCATTAAAGCAAATTACAGCATCCTTAGCGGAGAGATAGGGGCTAAGCAAAAAACAGACAACACTTATAACGTGTTGTACACGGCACATGCAACACAGGCTACAATCATTGATGGATTCATTATCACTGGCGGTTATGCCGGTGGTGATGAAGCATCGAGCTCTCGATTTGCAAGCGGAGGAGGCATGTATAATGAAGGCGTAGGGAAAGGGAATCAGTCGAATCCAACTATTAGAAACTGTCGATTTATTGAAAACACGGCTAGAGATGGAGGAGCCATTTATAATAATGCAGCAAATGGGGGAGAAAGTCAACCAGAAATAATCAATTGTGCTTTTCAAGATAACAAAGCTTTTTTAGGCGGAGGAGCAATATTCAACAACGGAGAAAATGCGGGTAAATGCTTACCAACTATTATAGAGAACACTTTTACAAAAAATACAGCAGGATATGGAGGTGCGATATTTAATTATGGAAAAAATGGTGAATGTATCAGCACTATCAAAAACTCTAAATTTTTAGGAAACAATGCAATGATTCAAGGCGGCGGTATTTACAACTTAGGATCTGATGGAGTTAGTAAAGCAAAACTCACAAACTGTCAATTTACAGAGAATAAAGCACCAAAAGGAAGTACCGTAGCGAATAGTCAAGCAAAATCAAAGTCAAATAAGAACATTACACGAATTTAATAAACACACTCACATTGAACTGGGACAAAAAGTAAACAAAGACTAGAACAAACAAACACTCCGTAGATAGCAAACGGACAAGCAAAAACAAAAACTAGAACAAAGAAATTGAGATTAACATTATTTTGGTTATTTGAATCACTTACAGGGACAAAGCAAAAAACAAACAACACTAACAAACACACTCACATTGAGCAGGGACAAAAAGTAAACAAAGACTAGAACAAACAAAAACTAGCCTTCTAAAGTGAAGGTAAAGAAAGGGGAAGAATCTAAGGCAAAACAAACACTAAGAACACAATCTAAATCAAGACCGCTTTAATTCTTCCCCAATTTCTGACAAACGAGATTAATAAGTAGGTTATTAATACGATGATGAGCGATCGATCCCGCAGGGTGAATGTTCGGGGAACATTCAAGGGAGTGAACCGCAAAGCGGATGGGATGCAAAGAGAGTGAACCGCATAGCGGATGGGATGCAAAGAGAGTGAACCGCATAGCGGATGGGAGGGCAAAATAACTGAATTAAAAAGATTAATAAGTAGGTTATTAATACGATGGGATTTTACTTGACGGGGGACTTTGTATAGACAAAGTCCCAGTCGAATTCCCTTGATAACTGAATTAAGATATAAGTATAGACAGAGATGTTTATGCTACAACGAGATTAATAAGTAGGTTATTAATACGATGGGATTTTACTTGACGAGGGACTTTGTATAGACAAAGTCCCAGTCGAATTCCCTTGATAACTGAACTACGATATAAGTATAGACAGAGATGTTTACGCTACAACGAGATTAATAAGTAGGTTATTAATACGATGGGATTTTACTTGACGGGGGGCTTTGTGTAGACAAAGTCCCAGTCGAATTCCCTTAATAACTGAACTAAAGAAGTATTATAAGTAGGTTATTAATACGATGGAATTTTCTTGACTTGGAGGCTTTTGGAAACAAAAGTCCCAGTCAAATTCCTAAGACCTACTGCACAAACGCGGATTGTAAGAACAATCAATATAAACTGAAGTTGTGAATGGCTAGCTTCCCCTCCAGAATGTTAGCCATTCGTTTTTTTTCAGCTCTTCAAAAAAAATTAAAAAAATTAAGACACGGACAGTAAGTTATTCAGATTACTGTCTAGGTTATAAAGAGATTAATAAGTAGGTTATTAATACGATGGGATTTACTTAAGGAGCCACTATTCAATATAGTGGCTCTTTTTATTTTTATAGAAAGAAATTTTTGACTAATTTACCGACTCAAAAATATTCTATATTGTGAATTTAAACAGACTATATACCTTCCTATTTTTATTATTACTCTCAGCCTGTAATTTTTCTAATAAGCCTACGATTAGTTTCAATAAAGATGTTCGACCAATTTTAAATGAAAAATGTCTGGCTTGCCATGGTGGAGTAAAGGCGATGGGAGATTTTAGTTTGCTATTTGAAACGGATGCATTTCAAGAAACTAAATCTGGCAAAACGGCAATAGTCAGAGGCAATCATCAAAAAAGTGAACTTTATAAAAGATTGGTTCATAAGGATTTAGAGCTAAGAATGCCATTTGAAGGAGCACCACTGTCCGAGCAAGAAATTGACATTATAGCACAATGGATTGATGAAGGGGCACAATGGGAAAAGCATTGGGCGTACATTGCTCCTGACGAAAATATTGCTCCACCAGTAGTAGAAAATACTGCTTGGGTTAAAAACGAAATTGACCAATTTGTGCTACAAAAATTAGAAGAGAAGACGTTTTTACCAAATGAAACAGCAAGCAAAAGTACCTTGGTAAGACGGGTGTATTTGGATTTAATAGGCTTACCACCAACTTTAGAACAAGCTCGGCAATTTATTGAGGACGAAAGTACCGATGCTTATGAAAAGATGGTGGACGAGGTACTAAACTCACCACACTTTGGGGAGCATTGGGCCGCGATGTGGTTGGATTTAGCAAGATATGGTGATTCACAAGGATATCAGAAAGACAATCTTCGAAAGCAAATTTGGAAGTATCGAGACTGGGTCATTCATGCCTTTAATAACGATCTACCTTTTGATGAATTTACTATCCAACAATTGGCGGGGGATTTACTACCGAACCCAACAGATAATCAGATTCTGGCAACTGCTTTTCATAGAAATACGAACACCAATACAGAAGGCGGCACGGATGATGAAGAATTTCGAACCTATGCAGTGATGGATCGACTAAGTACCACCTTCGAAATTTGGCAAGGGACTACTATGAGTTGTGTACAATGTCATAGTCACCCTTATGATCCTATTCGACATGAAGCGTATTATGAAGGATTGGCCTATTTTAATAACACTGCTGATGCGGATTATGGGAATGATTTTCCACGAAAAAAATTATTATC
>CALDTJ010000260.1 GCA_937924145.1 uncultured Saprospiraceae bacterium | reverse complement strand
TGCCAATTGGGCAAATTTGATGGCATGAGTAATCGTGCTATGCCCCCAACCTATACAGTGCTCATATTCTTCATCTGAAAATTGAGCATCATGAATTAAGAGATCCGCACCTTTGGCTAAATTATAACCAGAAGTCCACTCGGGGTCAACGGAAAAATTACGAAGCCCTAAAGCTGGTTCGTGATCAGGGATATAGGCGAAAGTATGCTTGCGACTCTGTATTCGGTAACCAAGAGTTGGCCCAGGATGACAGACATAATTGGCATAAACTTTTAAAGAGTTGACATCAAAGTATCCATGAGTGACTTCATGAAAAATAACTTTAGCGGGAAGCTCTCTAATATTTACAGGAAACAGTGGAGGAGATAAATATCTGTTAAGGCGATCTACTAAGGTGTGATTAAAACTAGCAGGCCCCCAAATATGGACTTCTTGATTGGGGTTGTACAATGGACCAAAGAAGCCTAAGCCCAAAATATGATCCATGTGCAGATGCGTCAAGAGGATATGGATAACCTTATGTTTTTTGACAATCTCCGCATTGCCCAAACGGCGAATACCCGAACCCGCATCTAAAACGATCAGCGCATCTCCTGCCGCAACAGTGACGCAGGCAGTATTACCCCCATATATCTGTGTTTCTGGACCAGGTGATGGTACAGAACCTCTAGTGCCCCATAGTTTTACCCTCATGGTGATGCTTTTTCCCAAAAAATAGCTACTGCTCCTACAAACCGCTTAGATCTACCCATTAGAGGGAAACTAGTTACTGAGATGTAATAGCGTTCCTCTAATAAATTTTTTATCCAAAATTCGCCTTGGGAAGGTTGGCAATAAGTTAATGTTTTGACCAAAGGTAAATCTATCCTTGCAATTCGTTTACCATTGTCATCTTGTGGCTCAAATAGGCTAGACCATTCGTCTGCTGAAAGCGCACCAGTTTCTGTATATTTTTTTCCTAAAATTTTTTCGGCAGGTTCATTAAAAAAAAGGAGTGTCCCATCTGTATCGGTGATAAAAATAGGAATAGACAGCGAATCGGCAAGCTGTCGAGTCAATATTATTTCCAGTTCTTTGACTGCCATGTAGGAAATTTAGGGTTTCCTGCGGACTTATCAAAATCATTTGATAAAAGATTGACTATTGAGCCTTTAAAATTTTAGAAATTCTGTAATATGAAAGAAGAGTGGTAGAAAGGGGAGAGTATTAATGTTTGCTTAATTTAACAATGTGTACGCTAGTTGTGGAAAAAAAAGAAGGAGGACAGTAACGTCCCCCCCAAAAAGAGTAATTAATTCGATGCTAAGTTACGACCAAAGTGACCTTTTTTCCTAATTGTGAACGGACTTTTTTTTTGATTTACCCTATTTGGGGTACTTTTTTTGCGTAAAAGCAGTATTTCGTTGTGTAATTACTTTAGAAATCGTGGTATATTTTATATTTTTTAATAAAAAATGTAAGTGGATAAACCAAAGCTAAAACCAAGTTGTTTGCAAAGCATGAATAAATTAAAATTAATTTACGTCTACGATGCGCATTGTTCTTGGTGCTTTGCTTTTAGTAAAGTTATCTTAGCTGTTCAAGAAAAATATGCCGAAATATTTGATTTTGAAGTATTAAGTGGAGGGATGGTGGTAGGAGATAGAATAGGGCCGATCCGAGATGCTGCACCACCTAATATTTTAGAAATTTACGAACGAATAGAAAGCTTTACTGGAACTAAATTTGGCAAAGAATATTTATCAAAAGTAGGTAAAGGAGATTCCTTGCGAAATTCCGAAATTCCAGCAGCGGCATTGACTGTTTTTAAAAGTCATCAACCAAAAGAGGCTATTGCTTTTGCACACAATCTGCAAGAAAAGTTATTCGTCGATGCATTAGAGGTAGACGATTCAAAATTGTACGAATCTTTGGCTACAGAATTTGGTTTAGACGGCACGAAGTTTTACGAGCAAATGCAGTTACCTGAAGTGATGGAATCTGCTCGATACGAATTTGCTTTAGCTAAACAATTGCAGGTAACAGGCTACCCCCAATTATTAGTGCAAACGGATGAAACCCAATTCTATTTGATTGCTAAAGGCTATACCAATTTTGAGGATTTGGATGGACGAGTACAGAAGGTATTAGCGGAGTTGCAGCCTAGTTAGACTAAAGACTTTAGAAGCACCGTTTAAAATCAATTTAGCATTGATGCCTAAAGTACGATTGGCTTTTTTGCCAAAGTGAAATTCTTTCAAAGGTAAAGACCTTATGTATTAAAATTAACGAAAAAACAAAAAAGCGGCTATAATCCATTGGTTATAGCCGCTTTTTATAAAAAAATAATTTTGAAACCTAAAAAGCATAACCCAAATGCAAACTAAAATTAGCACGATTTTCTGTTGTGTTATACTCTGCTGTAAATCGTCCTGGGCCTAAAGGGGTAATAAAACCAATTTCTCCACCGACCCCAATAATTGTTTTATTGATTGCCTCCGTAAAAACAGTTTCTTCCTCAATTACTTGTAAATAGGAGTTGGCTTTTACTTGACCGTAGTTAAAAATAGCTGCTGCGAAAATATTAGGCTTTGGTTCTAAACGCATTTTTATACCTGATAAGGCATATCGGGTGACCGCTAATTCTCCATAATCTAAGCCAATGAATTCAACGTGCGTTAACTCTCCTGGGACGGTACGACCTAAATAAAATTGATTTAAGTAATTATCCTTTTCGAAGTCAATTAACCCTGCATCATTATACCATTCAATGGCAAATTGCGGACTGATAGGGAATACTTTTCTAAATTGAAACCGAGCGAAAGTGTTGAATTGTCCAAACTCCGTTCTATTATTAATTCTAGTTTCTTCCAAACTACCTGCAAAAGCAAATTTACCGTCTAACGACAAATACGATCCTTCGGTAGGAAATAGCGTTCTATCTTGATTATCTCTCAGAAAACCAGCGGTTAAAATAGCCTGATTCAACTGTAAATCTTCTGTATCTCCTTCAAATAATTTGAACCTTTGTAGGTAACGTTCTAATCCAATCCCTATTCCAACTTTGGAATGATTGCTGACGGTACCAAACAAATTCATACCTAAGCTATAGTGATTGATTTTGAAAGCCTCGTCCACATTACCGTCCTCGTCGTAATAAAAAGCGGGGTAATGATTCAATTTACTATTGAGGCTCAAACCCATTGCTGCTTTGGAGTTAGAATGCACAATATATTCGGCTAGAAAAAACGGATGTTCCGAAATTTTGAGATCTGCACTCAATTTAGCAGATCGCAGACCTCTACTTCGGTAAGTCGCATTTAATAGAAAAGCAGCTTTTAGGTCGCTGTCATAATTGGCACTAATCTGCACATATTTACCACTTTCTAAATTAGCGTCAATATCCAATTCATATTCACCATTTTCCCCTTCTAATACTTCGTAATAAGCATCTTTGATATAATTGCTACCAAATAATACTTTGATTCTTTCTTCTACCTTTTTGACAGAAAACCCCCTTTTTGATTTTATATTAGAAATCTTATCGGATAGCTGACGACTTGCCTCAGAAGTACCTTTTACATAGATATTGTTGATGGCATAACTATCTGGAATGTTAACGCCCCTTGTTGCCAAAGAATCTTGTTGCATCCCATTTAGTAATGCTAAAATTTCTGGCAATTGCTCTCTCGCCGCCTTTTCGCCCAATGCCATTAAAGTATCATTGTTAGAAAAGTCCAATGCTCCAAATTCATCAATTTCTGGGTGAATGAAGATATCAGCCATTTCTTTAGCATCCTTGATGGATTCTGCCAAACGATAACTACCCGCTTGTTCTAAAACAGTCACGAAAGAAGATAATTCATCTTTTTTATAAAGAGGACTTGTGACGTCAATAGCAATGATAATATCAGCGCCCATTTCCTTGACTTCTTGTACGGGCAGATTTCTAACCACGCCACCGTCAATCAGTAATCGTCCGTCAATTTCGATAGGTTCAAAAACGGAAGGAATGGACATACTCGCCCGAATAGCTTTGGCTAAAGATCCTTCACCTAAAACAACCGGTTCTCCCGTTTCAAAATCAGCAGCTACACAACGAAAAGGAATATCGAAATCGTCAAAGTCATTAACCCCGTGGACAGGTAAGGTCAACTGAGACAATAATAAGCCTACTTTTTGCCCTTGTACAAAGCCACCAGGCAATTGGATTTTACCATCTTCGATATTTAATTTCAATTGGTATCTATCGGAAATTAAACGCTCCTCAATCGGTAGGTCCGTTCGATTAATTTCATCATTGAAATAATAATTCCAATCAATTTCATTGGCTAACTCTTCTAAATCTTCTACGGAATAGCCAATTGCGTAAAGCCCCCCAACGATGCTACCGATACTTGTACCTGTGACATAATCTGGTCGAATACCCGCTTCTTCGAGTACTCTTAAGACGCCGATTTCGGCAATACCTTTAGCACCACCACCACCGAAGGCATAACCGATTTTGGGCCGTTTGGCTTGGCTAAACAATAATGCAGGTAATAAGAACAAACTTAGGGTAAGCTGGAAAGTGTATAATTTTCTCATTTTAAATTTTAATTCATTTTGTGTACGAACGGCAAAATTAGCTAATCTAAATTGGGCAAGCCAGCAAAATGCTTAACTTTTACTAGTTAAAACTGACTTGTGCTACAAAAGGTTAATTTTCTGCCTTTTATTTATCAATTCAAACAGGAAAAAGCTTTTTTTCCACAATCTTGTCTTTATTTATACTTCGAACATCTACCTTTGTAAATTTTGTGTTTAAAAACTACTATTCTTTTGTCAATCAATATCATTTTTATGAAAAAGCTGGCGGTATTACTATTAGGGTTAAATTTTTTATTGACGAATGCTTGTAATCAAGATATTCAAAAGCCTGTAAGGTTTATGTCTGAAGGGCAGCAGCCCAAAAATATCATTCTATTAATTGGCGATGGGATGGGGCTTACTCAAGTATCAACTAGTTATTATTTTAATGATAAGCCGTCTAATTTTTCCAGATTTAATAATATAGGTTTACACCAAACAACCCCAATTGGGGCAAAAATTACGGATTCTGCCTCAGGGGCAACTGCTTTTTCTGCTGGAGTTAAATCTTATAATGGAGCAATCGGAGTAGATCAAGACACCCAAGCGGTAGAAACAATTCTAGAAATATTATCACAAAAAGGATTGAGTACAGGCGTAGTGTCTACTTCGTCTATTACGCACGCAACCCCTGCCTCTTTCTATGCACACACCAAGTCTCGTAGAATGCAGGATGAAATAGCTCGTCAATTGATGAATTCAAAAGTGGACTTTTTTGCAGGTGGTGGTCGAAAATTCTTTGCAGATAGAAAGGACGGGGAGAATTTGATCGAAGGATTGAAATTGAAAGGATTTACCGTAGATACGACTAAGTTAGCTAAAAAAGGATTGACGATTGACAAAAAATATGGCTTTTTATTAGGAAGAGATTACATGCCAAAAATGGAGAATGGAAGAGGAGATTTTTTGTCTAAAGCAACCAATTTGGCTTTGGATTATTTGAATCAAGATCCAAAAGGATTTTTTTTGATGGTAGAAGGTTCTCAGATTGATTGGGGCGGTCACGCCAATGATGCGAACTACATCATCGAAGAAGTTAAAGATTTTGATAAAGTGATCGGTGAGGCACTAGATTTTGCAGAGAAAGATGGCAATACTTTAGTCGTCGTAACGGCTGATCATGAGACGGGTGGTTTTGCCTTGTCTTCAGCGAAAGTAAGAAAGCAAGATGACTACCGTGGTTTAGCACCAACGTTTTCTACGGGAGGGCATACGGCGACCTTGATACCTGTTTTTGCTTATGGTCCTGGTTCAGAACGGTTTAGAGGAATTTATCAGAATAATGATATTTTTAGGAAGATGTTGGCGGGGGAGCCGTTGAAGTAATTCCTCTGTTCGTTTGTTCTTCAGTGAATCACAAATTATGGAATACGGCCGAAAAATAAGTCCGTCATTTAGAAATAGTTATTGATATTTAGCACTAGTAAATTTTTCCTACCTTCATCCAAAAGTAAAAAAGTTCGTCCATCCATTAAATAATGAATTTTAAAGCCACAAAATTTCAACAAAGATCAAAACGAATAGCCTACATTATCATAGGATGGCTACTCATAGTCACCTTTCAGGTTTTTTATGATTTTACGGTAGCGACTAGTTTTACCGATGACCCTATGCGTTTTCGACTTGTACCAACCTTAATTTCTAGTTGGGTTACTATTGGCATCGCTGGATTTTTTGCAGGTACTTTTATTATTGATAAAGTAGAGCCGTGGCTACGGAGATTGCCTTTTTGGAAGGCACTAATCCAGTTACTCCTTTTTTATATAGTAGCTGGTTCCATTATGCTTTCTGTGGGTGCCGTTTTTTTTCAAAGTCTAGTCTTTCGTTCTACTCCGCTTGATCCCGTTGTCCAACAGGAAATAATATTCTTTTTGACAGGTTTAGACTTCCTAAAATTTTTCGTCTCTTGGGGAATTATTTTTATTGGTACGATCATCTTGCTCATGATCTATGATAAATATGGACCTGGTAATTTTAGAAATTTATTGTTAGGTCGTTATTTTCATCCTAGAGAAGAAGAACGCATTTTTATGTTTTTGGATATTCGTTCTTCAACAGAAATTGCAGAACGGCTAGGCGACCAGAAATTTTTCCGATTTATTCACGATTTTATCAATGATGCTACGGAGCCTATTCTTTATACCAAAGGGGAAATTTATCAGTACATTGGAGATGAAATTATCGTTAGCTGGAAAATGAAAAATGGTATTGAAGATGCGAACTGTATTTCCTGCTTTTTTGAAGTAAAGAATGCCATGCAGCGTGCTAGTAAGCATTATCTAAAAAACTATGAGCAAATACCCGAATTTAAGGCTGGATTACATTACGGCTCTGTGATTTCGGGAGAAATCGGGGCAGTCAAAAAGGAAATTGTTTTTTATGGAGACGTTTTAAATACGGCTAGTCGAATTCAAAGTGAGTGCAATACCCATCAATTGGATTTACTACTTTCAGACGACTTACTAGGTTTACTAAACTTACCTATGGAATATAAAGCTCAGAGTATTGGAGAGATTCAATTGCGTGGAAAGTCGGAAGGTATTGGATTGAGTACCGTAGTACAGGGGAGACCCGCCTGAATGGAACGGGCGGGTCTCCCCTTTACTATTTTGCAAACTGCTTATTATCCTTAAATAAAGAATCAACAAAAGCACGTTTATTAAAAATCTGAATTTGGTCAATTCCCTCTCCTACTCCAAGATATTTAATTGGCACTTTAAATTGATCGCTAATACCTATCGCTACACCGCCCTTTGCAGTACCGTCCAGCTTAGTTAACGCTAAAGCCGTTACATCCGTTGCATTCGTAAAATGAGTGGCTTGTTCGATGGCATTCTGTCCTGTAGTCGCATCTAATACCAACAGTACCTCGTGTGGCGCACTTGCCATCTTTTTACCAATAGATCGCTTTATTTTTGACAACTCACTCATCAAGTGTTTCTTGGTATGTAATCGCCCTGCTGTATCAATAATCGCTACATCACAGTCGTTATCAATCGCATATTTCACCGTCTCGTAAGCTACTGCTGCAGGATCTGTATGCATGCCTTTATTAAAAAACTCACAACCTACTCGTTTTGCCCAGATGCCTAATTGATCCACCGCTGCGGCTCTAAAAGTATCTCCTGCTCCCAACACTACTTTGCGACCTTGTTTTACATATTGATTCGCCAACTTTCCAATCGTAGTCGTTTTACCTACGCCGTTCACACCAACCACCAAAATAATGCTAGGCATACTATCTCCTGGAGGATCATAGCCAGAAAGGTCTATTGTATTGTTTTCGGATAATAATTCGACGATTTCATCTCTCAGAATCTCATTTAACTCTGATGTATTTATATATTTATCTCGTTGCACTCTTGCCTCTATTCGATCTATTATCTTTATCGTAGTATCTAACCCCACATCAGAAGAAATCAGCACCTGCTCCAACTCATCCAAGACTTCTACATCTACGGTAGATTTACCCGCAATAGCTTTAGACATTTTGGACAGAAAACTTGTTTTAGTTTTTGCTATTCCTTTGTCTAATTCTTCTTCTTTCTTCTTGCTAAAAAATTTTTTAAAAAAGCTCATTAAAAATACGATTGATGGTTTACGGTTGACGGTTCACGGCAATACAAGTGACCATAGCAACCAAAATTTAATCATAAACGAACTGCAAAATAACAGACTTTAGGCAAAAGTGTAAGGTCTTAATTAAGGTTATTGAAAGTTATTGAAGTTATTAATGGTTATTTCCATCATTTATTTGAAGTACTCCGCTAACGAATAACTGAAAATAAGCTAAACTTTTTGCTCCTACTGAATTCGTGGTGAAGTAGGCATGCTGGGTGGGGTGTAAAAAATCCCGTATTATAATAAATTTCAATTCGTAGCTAAATAAATTGGCGAAGATTGTTTGATTGTTATGATTGTTGAATTGTTCTCATAATACTTTGTCATACCGCAATTTAACAATCAAACAATTTTAACAATTACTACAATGTTTTTATAAAGTTACAAAGATGATTTTTTGTAAAAAAAGACTTTTTACACAACCCCTTACTTTCAATCTATATGAAATACGAAAAGGCTTTTCTTTACGAGAAAGAAAAGCCTTTTTGAAAATAACTATTCGCTTATTATTTTGCTTAATAAAACTGGCTAATAAGTCACGCTGAATGCGCAACGATTAAAAAATCTAGCCATTCAGCAAATGCAAATTACTTTGCGTCAGCGAAAAATTCTTTCACTTTATCTTTGTGAATCATTTGTTCCTTGTAAGTATACTTCCCTGTTTTAGGGTCCTTGATACTTTTTACAACTTTAACAAAGTTACGACCAGATCCTGCGTTTGCAGCACGCTGGGCAACTCTTGCGTTCTTGGAAACTTTAGCCATGTTATAAGCAGTTTTTTATTATGATTAAATGGAAACATCCTCAAATTAAGAGAAATCTCCGACAATTTCTTATTTCCGAAATAAAAGTTAGCCCAAAGTCAGTTTTTTACAAAAAAATTAACTTTAGTAAAGACAATGGCTTACTTAATTTCTCTATGCAGCGTCACCTTCTTAAGAATGTTGTTGTATTTCTTCAACTCCAATCTTTCTGGTGTATTCTTTCTATTTTTTTCAGTAACATACCTAGATGTTCCTGGCATACCAGATGCTTTGTGCTCTGTACATTCTAGAATAATCTGGTTTCTATTACCTTTTGATTTCTTTGCCATTTTAATTAGTATTGGTGATTAGTAATTGGAGAATAGCCTAAACTATTGCCAACCTAATCGCTAATAAATAAAAATCTTATTTTAATTTGATGCCAGTGTCAACACCTTTCATCTCTAACTTCGTCAAGTATTCGTAGATACCTAACTTGTTGATCGTACGCATTGCGTTAGCTGACAGCTTGATAGTTACCCACTTATCCAATTCAGGAATGTAGTAACGTTTCTTATGTAAATTTGGTAAAAAACGGCGCTTGGTCTTTCTGTTTGAGAAAGATACGTTATTTCCAGATACTGGACGCTTTCCCGTCAATTGACATACTTTAGACATAACTGTTATTTTTATTAGTTTGTCAGCTGTTGGTTGTCAGTTGATCGGTTAAAAAACCGATAACTAAGAACTGATAACTGAATTCGTGACTTCGGCAGGGTTCGAACCTGCAACCTCCTGATTCGTAGTCAGGGACTCTATCCAGTTGAGCTACGAAGCCAATTTTGTTTATCTAATCTTTTCTTAAAGAACTTTGCAAATTTAAGGGCATAAATAGCCCCTAGCTTTTTTTGCGAGTGCAAAGGTAAGGATTTTTTAATCTAAAGCAAAGGGGTATTTACAGAAAAACAAGGCTATTTTATAACTTTTAACAAAAAAATGAAGGTATTTTCTATTTTGATAAAAAGTCAATTATATATTTTCCAAATAATTAATAACATGCATTAAAATTTTGTCGGGAGATTGAGCAATATCTACCTCAAATGCATTTTTCGGTATTTCTAGGGCATCAAATTGAGATTGCAACAAAGATGCTGGCATATAATGCCCTTCGCGCTGGTTCATGCGATTTAGGATGGTATCAAAATCTCCATTTAGAAAAACCCATTGAGGCGGACTAGATAGCCCTTCTTCCAACTGAACTCGATACTTCGCTTTTAAGGCAGAACAAGTAATGATCGCTCCTTTTTTTGTTAGTTCCTCTTTTGCCAAGGTATTTAAATTCGCTAACCATGGCGCTCGGTCCTCATCATTCAAAGGTTTACCTGATTTCATTTTATCTACATTCGCTTTAGGATGAAAATCATCTGCATCGAAAAATGGTATGGCTAACTTTTCGGCTAATAATTCTCCGATAGTGCTTTTGCCACTTCCCGAAACGCCCATTACAAAAATTATCTGCTTTTTCATTGTTTTTTATTGATTCTATTTTTGCGTAAAAGTAATGCAAAATTCTGTTTTCTCATTACTATGAGGCCGATGCCTTGGTGCTAAAGTAAGCCAAACGATCATTACTGTACCAACTTTCTAAAACTTCGCCGAAAAGTACCATTAAAAATAGCCCCACGATGAGACTCTTTTTCTAATGTAATCAACTTCACTTTATCCTTATGCATTTCTACCAACTGTGCTGAATGTTTATATGGAATCACGCTATCCATTGTGCCATGAAATAAGGTTACGGGGCAGTTTACTTTCTCTAAATTAGCTGCATTATTCAATGGATATTTTACAAAAAAATTGGGAATATAAATCGGGATATATCGCTTTTTTAATTCGTGAAAATTGAGATACGGCGCTATCATCACCAACTGTTGAGGATTATTATTGGCTGCTAAATAGGAGGCCATCCCACTTCCTAGAGAATACCCTACTATAATAATTTGGTCTTCTCGATAACTCTTTTTCAGATAATCATAAACCTTTTGTACATCAGCATATATTTGTTTCTGAGAATAGATTTCCCCATCACTTTTTCCATAGCCTCTATAATCTACCATCAATATATCATAATCATTATTGGCCATATTCATGGCTTGACGTTGGCATCTTTTGTTCGATCCTCGATTTCCATGTAGAAACAAAATCGCTCCTTTGGAGTGCTCTGTTCGCATCCACAAAGCATTGAGATGAATGCCTTCGTCCACTTCTATTTCAACTTCATTTTTTTTACTAAAAATATAATTCTCTGGTAGTTTACTAGGATTAAAAATCACATAATCTTGAGCAAACCACAAACCAACACATAGTAAAGCATAAAGGATGAAGATAATTTTAAAAATTCCTTTTAAGGTTTTCATGTACTACTAATTCGATTAAAAAACTTAAAAATAAGGTATTTTCAAAACTGTACTTCATTTTTTAGAAGTATCGCCAACTTTATCTGCCTAATATTCACTCAGCACAGAAAAATTGCTCGAACTACGAAATGCTAAATATTTTACACATCGTTCGTTTTTACAAGTAAGATTCTTCAACATCAAAAGGTTTGTCCTACTTTAGCATTCGCAAACGACAAAAGACATTTTAGTAACGACCAAGCAATATTTCATCGTTACATATCAAGCAATACATACTGTTTAAAAAATTATTTACCATTACCTAGTTCAGTCGGCAGTAAGCAGTTGGCAGTCCTCAGTCTTTACGGGGCGTCAACCTTAGCATACTCCTAGAACAAAACGCATTCACCTTGAATGCTCAAAAATTTAAACAGTTATGACAAAAAAGGGCTTACTATTACCATTTTTATTGTTGTGTTTTGTACAATTTAGCGCCGCTCAACATACTTACTGCGGCTACCAAAAAGCAACTAACCAACTGGCAAACCAATTTCCAACTTACCAAAAAGCAGTTCAACAAACTTTTGACGAGGCAAAGAGAATTGCTGCTACTTCTTCACAAAGTCGGTCGAATGATTTATTGCAAGTGCAAGTTGTTGTACACGTTGTACACAATACGACAGTGCAAAACATTCCTGATGAATTAATTTACGAGCAAATTGAGATTCTAAACGAAGATTTTCAAAGTCTAAACCAAGACCAAGAAAATGCTAGGGACATTTTTAAAGCTATTGCAGGTAACGCAGGAATTGAGTTTGTTTTAGCAACCGAAGACCCTGATGGTAATCCAACTTCTGGCATCACTCGTACTGAGACGGAGGTGGAAAGTTTTGTTGATTTAGACTTAGATTTGGCTGCTATTTTAGAGGCATCTGCGGAGTGTGGCTTAGATTTTACTTGTATTCAAGAAAAAATATTAGTCGGTGGTTTGGAAGAATCCGCAGAAAGTGGTGGTGTTCAGATGGATGATGTAAAAAATAGTGAAAGAGGAGGGATTGATCCTTGGGATACCGACCGATACATTAATATTTGGGTAACCAATCTAAACATTGATTTTTTAGGGCAATCTATGCCAGCGATCTTAGGTTTTGCTTATCCTCCTGTTGGTGCGCCTAATTGGCCAGATGAAATTTTTGAGTCTGATTTATCTTCCGTTGCAGGTGTGGTCATTCATCATGAGGCATTTGGAAAAAGTAATGCAGGAGAAGGTCTTTTAGGAAATTTAGCAGATGGTGGGCGAACGACGACTCATGAAATGGGTCACTACTTTGGTTTACGTCATGTACATGGTGACGGAGGTTGTGGAGAAGATGACGGCATTGATGATACACCAGCAGCAGATGCAGAGCAACAAGCTCAAGCAGATCCTGAAAACTTACCAGTTTGTGAAGAGTTATACGCTATTGATACTTGTCCAGAAGATGATATGCCAGATATGGTAGAAAACTATATGGATTATAATGCGATCACTTGCCAGAATATGTTTACGCAAGAGCAGGTGAAAATCATGCGAGCAATGTTGCAAGGGCCAAGAGCTGGTTTATTAGGACAAATGAGTACGAGTACAGCAGAAGAAGTTGCGGCTACCCAAGGATTCAAGGTCTATCCCAATCCTACTGCTAATACTTTAAACTTATCTTTAGAGGGTTATGACATTGCTGATTTTGAGGTTCGTGTGCAAAATATTTTGGGCGCAACAGTCAATGTAAATGTTACTAACGGAAATACTCAAATTGATATGAGCGAATTGAAAGGTGGTGTTTATTTAGTGAATTTAGTGAGCGAAAACTTACAGATCGTGAAGAAGGTTTCTGTCTTGAATTAGTACCCTACAAGGCGACTGTTTCCTACAGTCGCTTTGTTTACTCTCAAAACACCCTACAAGGCGACTGTTTTCTACAGTCGCTTTGTTACTCTCAAAACAAGGTGGCTGTGGTAAACAGCCACCTTGTTTGAAAACCAAGCTTTACATTCTTCATATTTATAGTAAAACTGAAAGTGGGTGGTATTTATCATCCGCTTTTTTTAATTTACTTTAACTCTTCCAACATTAATTTTTCAAGGTGGTCTATCCATGCTTTAAATCTTGGACATTTTTCCAAGATAGTTTCTATTCCAATCGTTTCTACAATTAGATTTCCTGCATATACTTTATCATATTTTTCTTCATTTTCTGCTAAGATATTGATTAACCTTTTGGACGGAGCGGTATTTGGATGATTGTTAATCTCTTCTGGATTATCGTAATTATCTATGATGGCTTTTGTAGATTGATAGATTTGGGGTTTATCGTACATTTCTTTAAATCCTTCATTAGAGGAAAATAATAATGCCTCAAATTCATATTTCTGTATGTAAGGAATAAATCGACTGTCATTTATATCATCACGCATACCTTTCAATAAAACGTCTATTTTATCATCAGTACTAACGACTTGGTTCATCTCTTTGTAATTTGGAACTGAAGTAGGAATTTGAAAAAAATCTAGTAAAGTGGAAACAATTATATTTGGTTCTAACAAAATTTTTTTCAAATTATTCTTCAGATAATCATACCGTACAAAACCACCTTTCTGTCCTCTACTTGTCTGAATTTTTATCGCTGAAATATTATAAATTCCTTTTCTTATAAAGTAATTTCTCAAAGAAATATTGACAAATTCTTCCTCTGATTGGCCTTCTACTATGATAAGTAATCGTCTCATGGTTGTCCTCCAATTACACTTTTAAGCCATAGTTCTCCCACACTATAATCATCTAGCCAAGCTGATAATTTATTAGCGTCTAATCTTTTGAAAATTGATTGATGCCTCTGTCTATCCCTGTCAACTGTAACAATATTTTCTGGCTCAAAATTATTAATCAAGTCAACAGATTGAGTACATAGAATTATTTGACTATGCGCTGATGCTTTTCTAATTAACCCAGCTAATTTATTGATTGCAGATGGATGTAAACCCAATTCAGGTTCATCAATTATAATTGTTTTAGGAGGATTGGGTTGTAGCAGTAATGTTGTTAAAGCGATAAATCTGAGTGTCCCATCAGATAAATTTTGAGCATTTTGATAACGGTCAAATCCTTTTTCTTTCCATTCTAGTCTAATATAATCCTCATTTAATTTAGTCGATTCTAAATTAAAATTTTCAAAAAAAGGAGCAACTGAAGAAATTATTTTTTCTATTCTTCTAAGAATTTTTGGATGTTTTTCTTGTAAATAGTACAAAAAAGCTGGTAAGTTTTCACCATTTTCTCTTAGAAACCTATTATCATTGAGTCGTGCTATTCTCTTTAATGGTGAATCACTTGAGGTATCGTGAAAGTGGTAAACTTTAAAACTACTAAAAAAAAGTTGAAGTTCAATATCTCTAAGAACCTCACTACGAGTTAATATATAGCTTTCAAATCTTGGTATAGACTTAGTTAGCGTCAGGTCCTTTTTGTGTGTAGCATTTAATTCTTTGCCTACAAAGCCTGAAGATTCATAGCTAATAAATGCATTGCTATCATTATCTGCAATCAGTTTACAATGATATTGATTAATACTTGATGTCGTTTCATCTCTAAAAGCTATTTTACTAATAATTCCTTCGACTTCTTTATCTCCAAAATAAGTTAGATTATCCATATACCCTTGTTTTGCAACATAGGTATTTAATTGGTTCTCTCTCAAACTTTTTAATAATCGAAAAAAAGACAATAAATTACTTTTGCCCACCCCATTTGCCCCAATAAAAATATTTATATCATTTAGCACCAAGTCTAAATGCTTGATAGATTTGAAATTCGTTATTTGAATATTTTCAATCATAGTTACTAACAATTCTACACGAATAATTAATTGCTAAAACTTAAAACTACAAAAATTTATAAACTAAAGTAAGAACTCCAAGATTCCGAATCCAAATTATTATCAACAAAACCCTACGGCTCCACAATATTAAACAACAAATCAAAAGGCTTACCAACCATTTTCTGAAAATCAGCATAGTCACTTTTACTACCTTCGATTTTAATTTTTCCTGATAGCACCATTTTCAATCCTGTTGTTTTTTTGGTTACCACATCATTAAACACGCTTTTATCCATCGTAATCGTAGTATTCGGATTTTCTGCTAAAACGCCTGGTCTATTATGCAAAACGTCATTGACTAAATACAATGAAATCGTCTCATTGATGTCTGGAAAAATCATATTAAAAGTGTAGGTCTTTCCTTTTACTTGACTACGATCTAATCTAACTGCCATATAATCATAAAAATTGGCTAATGGCAAATTGACGATAATCGCATTAGAGTTGGTTACTCCTACTAAATGCTTGGTATTTATGCCTTCTTGTAATTCTTGTGCGCCCGTTAAATAGAAGTTTCTCCATGGTCCTGATTCTGCCCTAAAGGCTAATTGCTCATAAACTGTAGCTAGTAGATTTCTTGCTTGTTGATTGTCAGGGTCTGCGAAAACAACGTGATTCAAAACCATTGCTGCCCAACGGTAATTTCCTTTTTCAATATCTGTCTGTACTTTTTCTAAAATCGCTGCGGCACCACCCATGTACTCGACATAATGCGCTGCTGCTGCATCGGGTGGTAAAGCGTTCAAATTAGCTGGATTGCCATCAAACCAGCCGAAATACAACTGGTATTGCGCTTTTGAGTTATGACTTAATGTGCCATAATAGCCTCGATTTGCAAAGAAATTAGACAGTGATTGAGGTAGTTCAATTTGCTCTGCTATTTCATTCATCGTCAAGCCATTATTCGCTAAATATAAAGTCTCATCGTGGATGAATTTGTACAAGTCTCGCTGCTTGGTCCACAGTTCTAAAATATCTGATTTGCCCCAAGTTGGCCAATGGTGACTACCAAAAGATACGGCCGTTTTATCTCCGAACAATTGAATCGTTTCATCAATATATTTTGCCCATTTTGAGCCATTTCGTACTTGTGCGCCTCGTAGCGTGTACAAGTTATGCAAGTTGTGATTGATCTCTTCTGCTTGACAAAATGCTTTATACTTAGGAATATAAAACATACATTCCGCAGGTGCCTCTGCCTCTGGTGTATTTTGGAAAACCAATTCTAATCCATCTATTGTTACTTTCTGTCCTGTTTCATTAATTGTTATCGTTGGCTGAAGAATCCCTAACATACCTGCACTAATTTTTTGCCCCAATCCATTGCCAACCATCCCCGTTGTATCTAATGGTAGTAGATGCCCAAACATATACATTGCCCGACGTTTCATCGCATTTCCGCCAATAATATTTTCACTGATAGAATGTTCGTAAAAACCTTCTGGGGCGATTACTTCTACGCCATTTTTTATATCGGCCTCGTTGATTACCCCTTTGATTCCCCCAAAATGGTCTGCATGACTATGCGTAATTAGCACTGCCTTTATTGGCTTTTTACCTAATTGTTCATCTACTAAATCCATGGCTGCTTTTGCAACAGCTTCTGTCGTCAATGGATCAATCACGATCCATCCATTATCAGTCGCCAACAAAGTCATATTCGCCAAATCAAAACCTCTTACCTGATAAATCCCATCGGTTACTTGGTACAAACCATGCTTACTATTCAATTGACTTTGTCGCCAAAGACTTGGATTGACAGAGGTGGGTGCATCTTTCTTTAGAAAATCAAACCAACTTAAATCCATTGCTATACTTCCATCTGGATTTTTAATAATTGGATCTTTTCTGGTGGCTATAAAACCTTTATCTGCTCTTTCGAAATCGGAAGTATCGTCAAAAGGGAGTGTTTTTAAAATTGCTTGATGTGTTGCGGCTACGGATTGGGAAGAGGTGGATTTAGTAGTCCTATTATTAGTTGACTCAACATTACAAGAAAAAAGGAACGTAATGGCTATCAACAAACTTAGAGGAAAGAATTGCTTAAGAAAAGAGGTCATATCGTTTTGTTTAAATGTTGTCCAAAGGTAAGATTTCATGCACTTATTACTATTCTTTTTCTACCATTTTAGATATTTAAGTTCATTGTAGTTTGAAAAAAACTGAATTCTCAATGAGATGAGTCACCTGTAGGCAAAAAAAAAGCCGTACAGAGTGTACGGCTTTTTTCAACAAATTATAATCCCATGAACATATCCAAAATTAATTCTTTAGTTTTCTATTTGGTTGCTATATATTAAAAGTGCTTTTTATCTAATTTATTAATTTTAGTTCGCTGCTAATCCTTCGTTGAAAGTATGAATGTTAGCAAAGCATTCTAAATCCCACTAAAGAGTGCTTTGCCAACTTCAAATCCCATGAACATATCCTAAAATTATTAAGCTAATCTTTTATTAGCTTTTGCGTTAATTACTTAACACACTACAAAGATACAGGCAAAGCAAGCCTATTTAAAATACAAAAATAGCTTATTGTGAAATTTAATTATTGATTATTGATTATTAATTAACTGTTAATCAATGATTTAAATACATATTTTGTATATTATTTGTGAAATAAAAGTATTTTTTATACCTTATTTTATGTCAAAAATCAAGCAAAAAAAGGGCAAATTTTAACACTTTTTAGTTTGCATCTTAGTTTTTAAGAAAAAAATCAATCTCTAATTGGCAAATTCTTCCCTACCTCTTTAGCAATATTATCCAACCTAAAGTTCAAGGCATTACTAAAAGTTATCCTACACCTTTTCTTGAGAAGGAGAAAAAAATAAATTTAATCACAAAAGTGATTTCACAAAATGTATAATAAATAGGTACTACGGTGAAAAGTGTGGGTTTTTAACTTACTATACGATTGGCACAACTCAGAGAATTGTATTACTTCTGCGGCTCAAACGTAACACAACTCTCGGAGTTCTGCAATATTCGAATTACCATATTTTTCACCTCAGTGCCAATAAATACAAGAAAGGATTTGATGAATACTATCAAAATGGTAAGTAAACAGAAAATAATGTTAGGATACGAAGGACTCGTACCTATAATAATAAAGAAATTAAATGGAGAGGACTGTTTACAAGTCCTCTATAACTACTGATAAGCCTTTATCGACTAAGGCATCCTTCATTGGACGCAATTCTGGCTTTGGTGCGGTCTTAACGGTTGCTTTACCTTTGAAGTGAATAATCATCGCCAATTGCTCTGCTTGTTGGCTAGAATATTTTAACACATCCATAAAACATTTGATCACCCAATCAAAGGTATTCTCATCGTCATTATAGACTACCAAAAGGGAAGGCATCCCCACTTCTACTTCATCCGCTACTGCTACGTCTTCTAATTCTTCTACCGAGGTACTGTATTTTGTCATGGCTTGGGAATATTGTTTATTTTAGCTGTTGATAATTATAATCTTTTAACTACAAAAAAGGTGCTAGATTGATGTTGTCTTGTTATCAGGTTGTCTTGTTGTCCTGTTTTCTAACACGACAACATGATAACAAGACAACACGATAACTCTAATTCAGAGTCGCTAAAGTTGCTTTCACTGCCTCAAAATTTGGCAAATCTCCTGCACTCTCCAACACTTCTGCGTATTGAACAATTCCTTTTTTATCAATCACAAAAGCTGATCGCTTAGAGACACCTTTCATGTCTAAGACGAAATCTTTGTAAAAAGTATCATATTTCTTAGATACCTTCTTGTTAAAGTCTGATAGTAAAGGAAAGTTCAAATTTTGCTCTGCTTTAAATTTCTCCAAAGTAAACAAAGAATCGACAGATACTGCTAAGATCTGAGCATTTAAGCCTTGGTAATCCGCAATATTGTCTCTCATCGTGCACAACTCAGCTGTACAAACCCCTGTAAATGCTAAAGGGAAAAATAATAAAACAACGTTTTGTCCTTTAAAATCCTTTAAAGAAACTTCTGCTTTATCAGAATCTCGCAATTTAAAATTAGGTGCTTTATCGCCAACAACTAGTGCCATATTTATTATTTTATTTGAAGCTAAAAAAGATTGATTTTAGTAAAAAAACTATTCTACTTGAATCAAGATTCACAAATTTAGGGAATTCCCATAAAATTGTCGTTTTTTACGCCCCTAAGTTATCCACATTTTTAGGAAGATAATAAGGTGATAAGGTAAAGAGGTTATAAGGTAGACTACTATATTAGGCACATTTGAAAATTGAATATTATAAATGAATCCAACTAAACGGGCTTTTTTAGAGTTACACTTTGCGGTTTTATTATATGGTTTTACGGCTATTTTAGGAGATTTAATTACACTACCTGCGACTGTTTTAGTCTGGTGGAGAGTCTTAATGACCAGCATTAGTTTACTTTTTTTAATTCGGTTTGGACAAAACTTAAAAGCGATTCCGAGGGCATTGATTTTACAATATATGGGCATCGGTGTAGTCGTGGCTATTCATTGGATTACCTTCTTTGGATCAATTAAATATGCGAATGCCTCTATTGCCTTAGTTTGTTTAGCCACAGGTTCTTTCTTCACATCTATCTTAGAACCACTCATGACCAAAGCTACATTCAAATGGTATGAATTGGCATTGGGTGCCTTAGTAATACCGGGTATGGCATTGATTGTACAAAGCTTAGAAGTTCGAATGTTGACAGGTGTTTGGCTTGGTTTAATTTCCTCCATCTTGGCAGTTCTTTTTTCTATTTTAAATAAACAGCGTATTGAAAAAGCGGACCCTTACAGCATCACTTTTTTAGAAATGAGTAGTGCTTGGTTGTTCATTAGTCTTATTTTACCTTTCTATTTTACTCAAAATGCAGGACTACAATTTTTTCCTATTGGAATGGATTGGTTTTATTTATTATTTTTAGCTTTAGCTTGTACGACTTTAGCCTATGTTTTAAATTTACGTGCCTTGAAACAAGTCTCTGCTTTTGCAGCTAACTTGACCATCAATATGGAACCTGTTTATGGGATTATTTTAGCCGCTATTCTTTTACAAGAAAATAAAGAGCTAGCTCCCGATTTTTATATTGGTGTGGTCATTATTATGGCAGCGGTTTTTGGTTACCCTTTCTTAAAAGGAAAGTTTGAAAAACAAGGTAATGAGGTTATGAGTTGATAAGGTAATAAGGTTCTTACCTACTCATATACCTTTTTGCCTTATCACCTCATTATCTCATAACCTCGCAGAATATGCCCCGATTTCACCTAATAGAATTTGAAGACCAACAATGGTTTCCTAAAAACATCCGTAATTACATGACAGACTTTTTGCAGTTTGTGACCAATCAATTTGATATGTTCAAGGGGTCGGTGCCGATTTTGCAAAAAGGATTAGCAAAAAGTGGTGGTTACCAAATTATTGATTTGGCATCAGGCGGCGGTGGTGCTTGGTTAAAATTGGTCAATCATTTAAAAGAAAAGAACCCTGAACTCAAAGTTCAACTAACAGACTACTTTCCGAATCATGCCGCATTTGAAAAAATGGTCAGAAAAGGAGGTGGTTATTTTTCGTTTGAAAAGGAGTCAGTCAATGCCTTAAATGTCCCAAAGCATTTAAAAGGTTTTCGAACTCAATTTTTATCTTTCCATCATTTTAAACCAGCAGATGCTCAGCAAATACTACAAAATGCTGTGGATAATCAATCGGTCATAGGCATCTTTGAAGGACAGAAACGATCCGTTGCTCACTTCATTCAATTTTTTTTCTCCCCTATCAATGTGTTATTAATGACGCCATTTATTCGTCCGTTTTCGTTTGGTCGAATTATCTTTACTTATCTCATTCCTGTTGTTCCTATATTTGTTTGGTGGGATGGTTTGGTTTCTGTTTTACGGACTTATTCGGTAAAAGAGATGACAGAGATGACCAAAGCACTCAATAATGGAGATAGTTTTGAATGGGAAATTGGGGAAATTAAAAGTGGGCCAATGGTGAATTTGTATCTACTAGGTTACCCAAAAGAAAAGAAATAATGGCAGATAGATTTGATAAACTCAGAATAGCATTTAGCCAATATGGTGAATATAGTGAAGAAGAGTGGGCAGAGACTAGGGCTTGTTTAAAAGAGAGGAGGTTCAAAAAAGGGGCTTTCCTTTGTCGCCACGGACAAGTTGAACAATACTTATCGCTCATTTCAGAGGGTGCTTGTAGAGGGTTTTATAGTAATAAAGAAGGTGAACAAGTTTCCGTTGCTTTTATGTTTCCGAATGATTTTGTCAGTGCCTACTATTCTTTCCTAACCAAAAGGCCTTCTCTAATGGCTGTTCAGGCAGTAAGTCCTACCACCACTATTTCTATTAGTCGTACTGATGTAGAAATGCTCTGCGATAAATATAAAATGGCAGAACGGGTTGGAAGACTCAATGCAGAAAGAATTTATCGAAGAAAAGAAGAACGGGAAATTGCCCTACTCACCATGTCTGCCAAAGAGAGGTATTTAGATTTGGTGAATCGTAGTCCTCAGTTATTGCAGCAAGTTTCACTTAAGCACATTGCCTCTTACCTTGGGATCAAACCTGAATCTTTGAGTCGGATTCGTAAGCAGTTGGCAGATAAATAGCTATGGCTTTTTGAGGAGACATTTATTAGTTTTTTTGATTTTAATCGAAAAAATAATAAGTGTTTTCTCAAAGTCTACTCCTCTTAATAGCTAAATTGAGAAAACACTTCAATTATTTATAGCTTTTAAGTAAGCTATAAATAGTTGAAATGTCTCCTCAATTTGATTTCTTAACCTACATCAAGGTTTTAAAAACATAATCTCCGTTACTTTGTCCTATAATTAAATAACAACCTTCTCATCTTTATAAAAATCAAATCATGGTCTTAGAAACGGATTACCTTATCGTTGGAAGTGGTGCAGTCGGAATGGCTTTCGCCGATGTATTATTAGCAGAAACGGATGCGAATATTATCATCGTTGATCGCTATGCGAAACCAGGTGGACATTGGAATGTTGCCTACCCTTTTGTGACTTTGCACCAACCTTCTCAGTTTTATGGAGTGAGTTCAAAAGAGTTGAGTAAAGGCCGTAAGGATAAGACGGGTTGGAATAAGGGATTATATGATTTGGCATCAGGTGCAGAAGTGAGTGCTTATTTTGAGGAGGTCATGAAACACCATTTTTTGCCAAGTGGTCGAGTTCAATACTTTCCATTATGCGAATATAAGGGTAATTACAAGTTTACTTCGATGATGTCGGGAGAAGAATATGAGGTGAAGGTCAATAAAAAACTGGTAGATTGTACTTACCTTAAAACGTCCGTTCCTTCTACGCACACCCCTAATTTTACCATTGGCGAAGGCGTGAACTTTATGCCATTAAATGACTTGACAAAAATAAAAACTGCCCCAGCGGGTTTCGTAGTCATTGGTGGTGGAAAAACAGGAATTGATGCTTGTCTTTGGTTATTAGAAAATAAGGTAAATCCTGATAATATCACTTGGATTTTGTCAAGAGATGCATGGTTGATTGACAGAAAAAATACCCAACCAACAGAAGAGTTTTTTGAACATACGATGGGCGCACAAGCAGCGCAATTTGAGGCAGTAGCTAAGTCCACTTCTATCACTGATCTATTTGACCGATTAGAAGACTCAGGTGTTTTATTGCGATTGGATAAAAACGTTCGGCCTAAGATGTTCCATGGTGCGACGATTAGTCAAATGGAATTAGAGCAATTGCGCAAAATCAAAAATATCGTTCGAAAAGGAAGGGTACAAAGTATTGAAAAAGATACGATTGTCTTAAAGGAAGGAACAATACCAACGAGTTCAGACCATGTCCACATAGATTGTTCGGCTACCGCCATTCGTAGTAACATCAAAATGATTCCTATCTTCCAAGGAAAGACGATTATTCCACAAACGGTCAGGTCTTATCAACCAGTTTTTAGTGCTGCTTTTGTGGCCCACGTAGAGGCTACTTACGAAACAGAAAAAGAGAAAAATAAACTTTGTCAAGTGGTTCCATTACCCAATCACGATACTGATTGGATTAGCATGTTGGCAGCTTTGATGGTCAATCAGTTTACTTGGTCACAAGACAAAGGTTTACGGAATTGGTTGCGTAATAACCGATTGGATGGGTTTAGTGCAATGATGGCAAAAATTGACAAAGACGATGTGGAAAAAATGACAATTGTCAAAAAAATGAGAGATAACGCCATGCCTGCCATGATGAAGTTGCAGCAATATGTTCAGGAATTAGGGCCTAACGAACAATCTGTTTTGGATAGACCACAATTTCAGGTAAAAAGAGATATGTTTTTTAGCAGCAGGTTGTCTGAAATGCCAGAAGAAGAATTGGTCATTGGTGATGGAGAAATTTTAGTAAAAGTAGACAAGTTTGCTTATACCGCTAATAATATTACCTATGCAGTTGCTGGTGATATGTTGGGCTACTGGCAATTTTTCCCACCTAAAGGTAAAAATTCCGAAGGTCATGGAGTTATTCCTGTTTGGGGCTTTGCCGATGTGGTTGAATCGAATGTAGAAGGGATTCCTGTAGGAGATCGCTTATTCGGTTATTTCCCACCAGCGAGTCATTTAAAAATGAAACCAACTAGAGTATCGGATGGTCGATTTATGGATGGATCAGCACATCGTTCGAAATTACCTGCGGGCTATAACATGTACCGAAGAGTCCATAATGAGCCACATTATTCGACTAAAATGGATAATGAGCGAATGGTTTTATTTCCATTACACTTGACTTCTTTCTGCATTTGGGAT